>CAYJGV010000005.1:0-16522 GCA_964369715.1 uncultured Bacteroides sp.
TAAGATTGACATACGCTCACGATTACATTGTTCTAATGTTGCTAGTGGGTGCTGGTTTTTGGGTTTGTTTATCTACCTTTAGTTTTATTTAAAAGTTTGTTTTTTTATTAAATTCGCAAATTACACTCTAAGCCATATGTATATGTTTGCTTTATTTATCAAGCTTGTTGATTGCGCTTTAAATACACTAAAAGAAAATGCAACACAAAATATAAAAACACTTTACAAAGCGCAGAAATATAGCGCAGAATTATATTCATAGTGTTTTTACAATTTATACATATATTTTGTTAAATATTTGTTTGTTTTCACATGGTAATTATGCTATAATAAACACCATGTAATTTATAGTGCTTCATCGATACACGATTTTTTTGGAGGAATTTATGTCGATATTTTTGTTATTACTTACTGCTTTGGGGCTTTCTGCAGATGCCTTTGCGGTTAGCATAAGTAATGGAATATGCTTTGCTGGACAAAGCCATAAAAAAGATATTGCTGCAAGTTTTTCCTTTGGGGTGTTCCAAGGGATTATGCCGATTTTAGGCTTTTGGGCAGGAACAGTTTTTGTGGATTATATCAAACAAATTGACCATTGGGTTGCATTTGTTATGCTGGGTTTTATAGGCGCAAAAATGATATATGAAGCCATACACGAATGGAAAAATAGCGAGACATGTCCTGTTAAAAATATGACGGCAAAGCTTGTGTTTTCGCAAAGTATTGCGACAAGCATAGATGCCCTTGCGGTTGGTATAAGTTTTGCCGCGTTAGATATAAATATCTACCCATCCTCGTTATTAATAGCGTGTGTAACTTTTATTTGCTGTATATTTGGGCATTATTTAGGTAAACGCTTAGGTAAATTGTGGGGCAACAAGGCACAGCTTGTAGGCGGTATAATATTAATTGCAATAGGACTTAATATTTTAATCGAACATTTGTTTTTTATGTAAAATTATTGGAGGTAAGGGCTTTTGCTTTCTCGTTTTAGTGTAAAAAAACCATATACAGTGCTTGTCAGCGTGGTTTTGGTTTTAGTTTTAGGCATAGTTTCATTCACAGGAATGACGACAGATTTGTTTCCGGAAATAGAACTGCCTTATATTATTGTAATGACAACTTACCCGGGGGCAGACCCTGAGAAAGTTGAATCTACAGTTTCACGCCCAATTGAGGCGGCGGTGGGAACAACGGGTGGAATCAAAACCGTCACCAGCACTTCTCAGGAAAATATAAGCATAGTCATGCTTGAATTTGAAGAAGGCACTAATATGGATGCTGCCATGATAGAACTCAGCGGCAATTTAGACATTGTCAGCGGCAGCTTTGATGACATGATAAGCACGCCTGCACTTTTGCGAATGAGCCCTGACATGATGCCCATTATGCAGATAAGTGTTGATAGAGACGATATGGATTTGCAGGAAATTTCAGATTTCGTGCAAGACGATATAATACCACGTTTAGAGCGCATTGAAGGCGTTGCCAGTGCAAGTGCAACAGGCATTGTAAACACAGAAATTGATGTGCAATTAGACCAAGCGAAAATTGATGAAATTAACCGCAGAGTGCTTGCCAGCGTAGATGAAGAATTGGCAGAAGCAGGCGACGAGTTAAACGATGCAAAGCAAGAGATAGAAGATGGCATTGCAGAGCTGAACGACGGTGAGGCAGAGCTTGACACCACAAGCGATGATGTCACAAGTGAACTTGGCGCGGCAAGTGCAGAAGTTGACATTGCGGCGGCACAGCTTGCTGCACTTTTAAGCGAAGAAACAGTGCTTACAACAAATAAACTTGCATTCGAGCAAGAGAAAAAATTCATGCAAGAGGCGGCAACGGCATATGATGCGTTAAATTCAATGATGCCGACAATGATAAATCCTATTGTTGAAGCATCATTGCTAGGCTATATAAACACAACAATGGGCGCCACGGGCGCAGATGCTTTAACTCCTGTTCAAGTGCCCGATTTATCATCAACAACAATACCGCCGGCAATGAGAACTTTGCCGGATAGTTCCGTTTTGCCTTACACAGATTACGCAACGGCATATGCAGATTATGCAACATATCAAACAATGGCGGCATCAATGGGTATTAATGCAAATTTACCTGTTTTGCCATCATCACCTTTGCCTACAACAATAGATTATCTTGCAGAATTACCTGCAAGTATGTTTGATGCTGTTATTCAAGGCGTTGCGGCACAAATATCAAGTTTGCCCCCGGGCACTTTGCCTGAAGGCTTTGATGCCACCATGATTACAGGCTTAAAGCAAAGCGATATTACAGCTTTAAGCGATGCGGCTGCACGTTTGCCACAAATTGAGGCAGAGCTTAATAATATCAACACCCAGCTTATGACAATGAGCTTTATGAAAACCGAGCTTGAATCGGCATTAGAGCTGGTTCAAGACGGCTATGCAGAATTAGAAGCAGGCAAAATGGAAGCGACAACAGGTTTTGCCGCAGGTCAAGCAGGTATAGAAACAGCAAGAATGCAGCTTGAAGCCGCACAAACTGAGATTGAAACAGCGCTTGAAGATTTTGAAGAGCAAAGAGACGAAGCGCTAAAACAAGCCGATATAAGCGGCATTATAACCACCGAAACAATACAAGGTATATTGATGGCGCAAAACTTTGCCATGCCGGCAGGTTATATCAACGAAAGCGGTGCGCAATATCTTGTTAAAATCGGCGATGAATTCGAAAGTGCACAAGAGCTTGAAAACACTTTGCTTTTCCATTTCGACATAGACGGTGTGGGCGATGTTTTATTAAGTGATGTCGCCACAATAAGCGTTATTCAAAACAGCGAAAACGGTTATGCGATAATTAACGGAAACGATGGCGTTATTTTAAGCTTGCAAAAACAAAGTGTGGCTTCAACTTCATCGGTTTCTGCTCTTGTCAATGCCGAAATTAAAGAACTTGAGGCAGAATTCGAAGGCCTCCATATAACAAATTTGATGGACCAAGGCGATTATATCGAACTTATTATCAACAGCGTGTTAAGCAATTTAATCTATGGCGGTTTGCTTGCAGTTTTAATTTTGATTTTATTCTTGCGAGATTGGAGACCAACTTTAATTATTGCAATAAGCATACCTTTCAGCTTGCTTTGCGCAATTACCGCAATGTATTTTTCAAATGTCACATTAAATTTAATTTCGCTTTCAGGGCTTGCGCTCGGTGTTGGCATGCTTGTGGATAACAGCATTGTTGTTATCGAAAACATATACCGCTTGCGTGTGCAAGGCGTTAACCCTGTGCGTGCGGCAATCCACGGTGCGGTGCAGGTTTCAGGTGCTATTTTTGCATCTACATTGACAACGGTTTGCGTTTTCTTGCCGATTGTTTTCACCGAGGGAATGACACGCTCTTTGTTTGAGGACATGGGCCTTACCATCGGATACTCACTTTTGGCAAGCTTGTTTGTCGCACTTACTTTAGTGCCGACATTAGGCGCAACTTTAATGAAAAATTCTCCGCAAAAAACCCCAAGATGGTTCAAAGTTATTGTCAAAGGCTATACAAGAAGCTTGAAATGGGCACTGCGCTTTAAACCTGTTGTTTTAAGCATAGCAATAGGCCTTTTAGCGTTTAGCATAATTGTTGCGCTAAATATGGGCACAGCGTTTATTCCAAGCATGCAATCCAGCCAAATGTCGGCAAGTGTTACTATTCCCGAAAACTTCACAGAGGACGAAACACGTGCCCTAACACAAGATGTTGCAGCGAGAGTTGAAGATGTTTACGGCATTGAAACTGTCGGCGCAACAAGCGGCTCAAGTGACATTATGACAATGGGCTTTGGCGGTGCAAGCAATATAAGCCTTAATATTTTGCTGGAAAGTGGCACAGATGCAACAAACGCACAAGTTAAAAGCGATATTGAGACAATAGGCGAGGAAATGGGCGTAGAGATTAGCGTCACAGAAAGCACAATGGATATTTCTGCATTGGGTGGCAGTGGCGTACAGGTTAATTTATCAGGGCAAGATTTAGATGATTTGCAATTGGCGGCACAGGATATCAGAGAAATTTTTGCACAGATACCCGGTCTTGTAGAAATATCCGAAGCGCAAACTTCAGGCAATGACGAAACACGCCTTACAATAGATAAAAACAAAGCAATGAGAGAAGGCCTTACAGTGGCGCAGGTGTTCTCGGAAATTTCAAGCGCATTGATGCTTGAAACACAATCTACAACAATAACATTAGAGGGCACATCATACCCTGTTATGATAATTCCACCTGATGAGAACAAAATCACACGTGATAATTTAATGGATTATACATTTGAAGTAACTTCGCCAACAGGTGAAGAAAGCACAGTTGCTTTAAAAGAAATTGCAACAATAAGCTATGCACCGGCACTTACAACTATTTCAAGGGACAGCGGCGCAAGGGTTATGAGCGTTTCAGCGGCGGTTGATACAGGATATAATGTAGGGCTTTTAAGCCGTGACGTAGAGGAAGCGCTTGCAGAGTATACCCCACCAAACGGCATTGAAATTGAAATTGCAGGTGAAAACGAAAGCATAACAAGCGCCTTTGAAGACATGGCTTTGATGATTTTGCTGGCTGTTATTTTCATCTATTTGATAATGGTTGCACAATTCCAAAGTTTAATGAGCCCATTCATCGTTATGTTTACAATTTTGTTGGCTTTTACAGGCGGCTTGCTCGCACTGTTTATAACAGGGCAAGTTTTAAGTGTTGTTTCGCTTATCGGCTTCCTTGTGCTTGCGGGCATTGTTGTTAACAACGGCATTGTGTTTGTGGACACTATTAACCAATTGCGTATAAGTGGTATAAAACGTAAAGAAGCTATTATTGAAACAGGCCGTTTGCGTTTGCGCCCAATTGTTATGACAACACTTACAACTGTTTTGGCGATGACAACAATGGCTTTTGGCGTTGGTGAAGGTGCAGAAATGACACAAGGCCTTGCAATTGTAACAATAGGCGGCCTTTTATATGCAACAGTTTTAACTTTATATGTAGTGCCTGTTTTGTATGATATAATGCGCAGAAAAGACATAAAAGTTATTGATGATAGTATCAAGAGCGAGAGCGATATAATAGAAGACGAATTTGCGGCAAAAAAAGCAAAAGAAGAAATGCCTAAAAAAATAAGTTCCTCTGATATTGCTTCAAATGACGATGTTCAAACACAAACAACAAATAACAATAAAACAGATAAATAATACTTTAAAGCAAGTAAAAAATATGTTATAATATATGGAGCTGGGTGCAAAATTAATTTGCGCCGGCTCCATATATTAAATTTAAAACAAATTATTATTATGTTGATTAAACTTAAAGTAAAATTGTAATTATAAGGAGAAAAATATGACAAGCGATGTAAACAAAATTTTAGATAGTATTACAAGTGCCGCAAATGAAGTTGTGGACGAAGCACGTGATGTTGCACAAACAGCAAGCAAAGCTTTAACAGGGCATTACGGCTCGGTAAAATTGCGCTTTGAACTTTCACAATTACAAGAAAAACAACGTGATATTTTTGCGCAAATTGGTCGTACACTTTATTTTGTACACAGCGGTGTATATAGCAATGATGAAAACACACAAGAGGATAATTTAAAAACACCACAGCATAATATAGACAATTTGCTTTTGCAAGCGGCAAAATTAGATGCACAAATAGAGGCAGTTCAAGCACAACTTGCAAAAAGCCAAAACAAGCATATATGCGGAAAATGTAAAAATGCATGTGGCCAAAACGAAGCGTTTTGCTCTGCGTGCGGAAATGCACTTTACACAGAAAAATAAAGCAATATCGAAAGGAAAGTATAAATGAAATCAGCTCCGCTTAAAGGAACAAGAGATTTTTTACCACGTGAAATGCAAGTGCGAGATTATTTGCAAAGCACAATTTTAGATATTTACAAGAAAAACGGTTTTGTTAGAATTGAAACACCAATGCTTGAAAACATAGAAAATTTAGATAAAAGCGACGGTGGCGACAATTTAAACTTGATTTTTAAAATTTTAAAGCGTGGAGATAAACTGAAAAAAGCTGTTGAAAATAACGGCGAACTTTCGGATATAGGGTTAAGATATGATTTAACTTTGCCACTTTCGCGCTATTATGCCGCTAATAAAGAGGTTTTACCACACCCGTTTAAAGTTATACAAATTGGTAAATCTTTCAGGGCAGAGCGCCCACAAAAAGGCAGAATGCGTGAATTTGTGCAGTGTGACATCGACATTATCGGCGATGACAGCATAAATGCAGAGACAGAGCTTATTAATACAACGGCAAATGCGCTAAGTGCAGTTGGCTTTAAAAATTTTACTGTACATGTAAATGATAGGCGAATGCTGCGCAGTATGCTTTTAAATTTTGGCTTTGCCGAAGAAAGTCTGGATAGTGTAAGTGTTACTTTTGATAAACTTGATAAAATAGGCGCAGAGGGCGTTTGCGAAGAACTTGCGCAAAAAAACATGTGCCAAGATGCTGTAAACAAACTGAGCACATTTTTGCAAAACAATGATTTTTCACTAAATGCTGTTTGCGAACTGCTTTTAAAAGAAGATTTACCAATTGCAAACGAGCTTAAAATTTTGCTTGAAACTTGCGAAAAATTGGCACAAGGCAATTATAATATTGCATATAGCCCACGCTTAGTAAGGGGACAAGGCTATTACAGTGGCGTTGTTTTTGAAGTTACATGCGAAGATTTTGCCGGTGCAATCGGTGGCGGTGGCAGATACGACAATATGATTGGCAAATTTTTAGGCGAAAAAATACCGGCTGTAGGGTTTTCTATAGGTTTTGAGAGAATAGCCGGGATTATTTTAGAGCAAAATATTTTAAATGTAGAGCTTAAAGAAAAAACAGCTTTAATTTATAAAAGTGATGAAGATTTTGCGCAGGTTTTAAAAACCGCGCAAAAACTTCAAGAAAAGTATGATGTTTGTGTTGTAAGAGCAGGCAAAAAAGTAGGCAAGCAATTGAATCGTTTGCAAACTGACGGCATGCAAAATGTGTGCTTTTTCGAGAATTATCCGCAAATTAAACCGTTACAAGGGACAAATTGATGAGCAGTGCGAATTCAGCACAATTGCATTATGACAAAATGACAAAAACACCTGTGCATAAATTGGTGCTTACATTAAGCGTGCCAACGATTATCAGCATGCTTGTAACTTCAATTTACAATATGGCGGATACTTTTTTTGTATCGCAACTTGGCACAAGTGCAACAGGTGCAGTAAGCGTCGTGTTTACACTTATGGCGGTTATGCAAGCTGTTGGTTTTATGATAGGCATGGGCTCAGGCAGTTTAATTGCACGCACACTGGGCGAAAGAGATTACGAGCAAAGCACACGCATTGCCTCGTCTGCGTTTTTTGCGGCTATGTCGTTTGGTGCTGTGCTGTGTTTTTTCGGCATTATTTTTGTCGAGCCTTTAGTGGTGGCTTTAGGTGCAACCGAAACCATTAAGCCATTTGCAATCGATTATATATCGTATATTTTATTTGCGGCGCCGTTCATGTGTGCATCTTATGTTATGAATAATATTTTACGTGGGCAAGGCAAAGCTATGCTTTCGATGATAGGCCTTACAATAGGCGGTGTTTTGAATATTATTCTCGACCCAATATTTATATTTGTGTTTAATTGGGGAATTTCAGGTGCGGCAATTGCAACAGCGTTTAGCCAATTTGTAAGTTTTTGCATTTTGCTTTCAATGTTTGTTTTTAAAAGAAGCGAAGTTCCGCTTAAAGTTTCGTCTGTTTCAAAAGATATTAAAATTTATATGCAAATTGTCACAACAGGTTTTCCTTCTTTTTGCAGGCAAGGGCTTTCAAGCGTTGCAACCTTGGTTTTAAACTGGCAAGCACGTGGTTTTGGCGATGCAGCAATTGCGGCAATGGGTGTAAATTCAAGGTTTTTAATGTTTTTATTCAGCCTTGTTTTGGGGCTTGGGCAAGCCTTGCAACCTGTGGCAGGCTTTAATTATGGGGCGAAAAAATATGACAGAGTTAAAAATACTTTGATTTTTACTGCGGTGTTTGGGTCGTTTTTAACACTTGTAACATGTATACCAAGTTTTATTTTTGCGCCGCAAATTGTGGGCGCATTTGCAGGCATAGATGCCGCCGTGCTTGAAATAGGCGCTTTTGCAATGAGGGCACAGTGCATGGCATTGCCGTTTTGGGGTATGCAAATCTCGCTTATTATGGCATTACAATGTACAGCGCATACAAGGGCTTCGTCATTTTTAAGCATGTTGAGACAAGGCATATTTTTTATTCCTATAATATTAATTGCACCACTTATTTTTGGCATAACAGGTCTTCAATTGGCACAGCCGATAAGCGATATTTTATCGTTTGTGGTGTCTTTGCCGTTTTTTATAAAATTTGTAAAAGAATTAACATTATTGCAACAAATGGAAAATGCAAATAATTTAAATAAAGCATAATTTTCTTGTATTTATATAGAAATATACTTTGAAAATAAAGAAGAGGTGACATTAATGGAAAATATTTTTAAAACTGCAAAGATATTATTGCCGAGCGACGACATTGACATGCGATTTTGGCCTTGTCTAGCTTGCGACCAATTCACAAGCGAAGGTGAATATTGGCAAAAAGCAGAGGATATTTGCAAAGGTAAAAACAGCACTTTGCATATTACTTTACCTGAAATTTATTTAAACAATGATGATGTAAGCGAAAAAATTAAAAAAATACACGACAATATGCAAGATTATTTGCAAAATGTTTTAACAAAAAGTGTAAATGGTTTTATCTACACAAAGAGAAAATTTACGGATTTTGACGGTGAGCTTTGCGGAATTGTCGGCGCTGTAGATTTAGAGGCATACAGCTATGAAAAAGGAGCAATGCCGCAAATACGCCCAAGCGAGGGCACAGTTGTAGAGCGCATCCCCCCACGCCTTGCCGTAAGAAGCAATGCAAGCGTTGAAACACCGCATATTTTAATGCTTATCGACGACGAAAACTGCGAGATTATCGAGCCGTTTGAAGAGCTTGCAAAAGAAGAAAACGCCTTATATAGCACAGAATTAATGCTTGATGGCGGAAGTGTAAAGGGTTATGCCATTACAGATGAAAAGCAGATTGCAAAATTGCAAAATGCCATTGAAGAGCTTGGCACACAGGCAAAATTTGATGAAAAATATCCTGAGGCAAAGGGCAAAACACCACTTACAATGGCGGTGGGTGACGGAAACCACTCACTTGCAACGGCAAAGGCTCACTGGCAAGAAATTAAGCAAAAGTTAAATGCGCAAGAGCTTGAAAATCACCCTGCACGTTATTGTTTGGTGGAACTTGTCAATATTCACAGCCCTGCAATTGAAATAGAGCCCATACACAGGATTGTTTTTGACACAGATGTAAATGTGTTTAAAGAAGAGTTTAAAAATTGGCTTAGCGATAAAAACGCAACAATTGCACAAAGCGAAGAAAACGCACAAGTATTTAAAATTATTAATAATGGCGAGTGCGAAACAATTGCAGTGCAAAATGCATCTCACCCTTTAACTGTGGGCACACTTGAACAGTTTTTGGATGAATTTGCAAAAACACACGATGGTGAAATTGATTACATACACGGTGAAGAATCGGTTTATAATTTGACAAAACAAAATGCCGTTGGCGTTATTTTGCCTGAATTTAAAAAGAGCGATTTATTTAAAGGTGTGGTTTTAGGTGGGGTTTTACCACGTAAAACTTTCAGCATGGGCACAGCCATACAAAAAAGATATTATTTAGAATGCAGAAAAATTATTTTTTAATGAAACGGAGCCATAAAAATGATTGAATCAATGGGAAATTTACGCCGCACACATTATTGTACGGCACTTAGCATTAACGATGCTGGAAAAGAAGTTACAGTTGCAGGCAGTGTTGCAAAAAGCAGAGACAAAGGTGGGGTTATCTTTGTGGATTTACGTGACACAAGCGGAATTTTACAGCTTTATTTTGACGATAGCACAGAAAAAGCTGTTTTTGAAAAGGCACAAAATTTAAAAAGTGAATACGTGCTTATTGCAAAAGGCAAACTTCGTGAACGTGAGGCAAAAACAGATAAAATCGCAACAGGAGATATAGAGCTTTTTGTCACAGAACTTCGCATTTTAAGCAAGGCACAAACGCCTCCTTTTGAAATAAGAGACGAAGTAAAAGTAAACGAAGAATTGCGTTTGCAATATCGCTATTTAGATATGCGCCGCCCCTCGATGCATAGCCCAATAGTTATGCGCAGTAAAATTGCAAAAGTGGTTAGAGATTATTTTGAAGAAAACTCTTTTGTTGAAATAGAAACACCGATGCTTATAAAATCTACACCGGAGGGCGCACGCGATTATTTAGTGCCAAGCAGGGTTCAACCGGGGCATTTTTATGCGTTGCCACAATCACCACAAATTTATAAACAAATTTTAATGCTTTCCGGCTTTGATAGATATTATCAAATGGCTCGTTGTTTCAGAGACGAAGATTTACGCGCAGACCGTCAACCGGAATTTACACAAATTGATATTGAGATGGCTTTTGTTGATGAAGAAGATGTAATGATGACAAAAGAGAGTCTTGTGCGCCGTCTATGGAAAGACGTTTTAAACATTGAATTGCCTGCGGATATCCCACGCTTAACATATGATGAGGCGATGGCACGTTTTGGCAGTGATAAACCCGACATGCGATATGCATATGAATTGCAAGATATAACAGACATCATGAAAAATAGTGAATTTGTTGTTTTTAAAGGCGCAATTGAGGGCGGCGGCGCAATTAAATGCGTTAATGCTAAAGGTTTTGCCGATGTTTTAACACGTAAAGAAATTGACAAACTTGTAGATGTTGCAAAATTATATGGCGCAAAAGGGCTTGCTTATAGCCGTTTGACAGCAGATAATACAACAAGCAGCTTTGAAAAATTTCTTTCAGAAGACGAGAAAAAAGCACTGTACAGTGCGGTTAATGCCGAAGTTGGAGACGTTATTTTAATTGTTGCCGATACAAATTACAACAAAGCTTGCACAGCATTAGGACAAGTTCGAATTGCAATGGCTAACAAATGCGGTTTAATTGATAACAGTGAATTTGCATTTATGTGGGTTACTGAATTCCCATTCTTTGAATACAACGAAGAAACAGGGAAGTTCGATGCGATGCACCACCCGTTCACAATGCCTAAAGAAGAGCATTTAGAGCTTATTGAAAGCGACCCGGGCGCAGTTAGAGCAAGAGCGTACGATTTAGTTTTAAACGGCTGTGAACTTGGAAGCGGCAGTATTCGTATAAACAACCCTGAATTGCAAGAGCGCATGTTTAAAGCGCTTGAAATTGATGCAGACTATGCCGAAGAGTGCTTTGGCTTTTTAACAAATGCATATAAATATGGCGCACCACCACATGGCGGCATGGCGCTTGGCTTTGATAGAATAGTAATGCTTATGCTAAATTGTTCAATGAGGGAAGTTATAGCGTTCCCTAAAGTGCAAAATGCAAGCGAGCTTATGAGCGGAGCACCGCAAAAAGTTGAAGAAGTGCAATTGAAAGATTTGCAAATTAAAATGAATATAGAATAGTAAAAGCCCTTAATTTTTCTCGCCGAGAAAAATTAAGGGCTTTTTTATAAATAATCGATTAATAAGATTATCCATTTTAATTATTTAACCACTATATCTTTTAGTTTAAGTGCTTTATCAATGTTTCCGTTAACTTTCAATTTGCCTAAGGTAAAAGCCATAACAGGGTCTGCTTTGCCTCTTAAAAGCTTTAGCAAAGTTGCTGAATCTGAAATAAACTCTGCGTCACAGTCCACGTAATCGTATGGTTCAAGTATTACTTTGCCGTTATCAATTTCGGCATAAAATTTGCCTTCGCCCTCGCCTGTGATGGTGAATTGATAAACTAAACGCTCTTTAATATTGCTTACATCTGCATTTTTTACTGCCTTTTTTACTTCGCTGAATATTTTTTCGTATGTCATAACTACTTTCCTTTCATGCTCCTTGTAATAGCCAAAACAAATGAATTAAAGTGCTTGAATTAATTGTTTGGCACGGCTTAAAATATGTAAGTTTTTACCTACGAGACAAATTTTACCACAAATCAAACGAAAAATCAACTTTTTTTTGTCGTCACAAAATTAAATTATTCGACACAATACAACAATATTATAAAATAAAAAATAATCGGCTTGCTATGTTTAAAAGCAAACCGATTATTAAAATTTAATATTTAATGGCTTAATCTAAGAAGTCTCTTAGCTTTTTACTGCGGCTTGGGTGGCGTAATTTGCGAAGTGCTTTCGCTTCAATTTGTCTTATGCGCTCACGTGTAACATTAAACTCTCTGCCAACTTCTTCAAGTGTGCGTGGGCGTCCATCTTCAAGGCCAAAACGAAGGCGCAAAACTTTTTCTTCCCTTGGTGTAAGGCTTTTTAAAACGTCACCCAATTGCTCTTTTAGCAAAGTGTGGCTTGCAGCTTCTGCCGGAACAGGTGCGTCCTCATCGGGAATAAAATCTCCCAAATGGCTGTCTTCCTCTTCGCCGATAGGTGTTTCAAGGCTTACAGGCTCTTGTGCAACACGCATAATTTCACGCACACGGTCTACAGGCATGTCAAGCTCAAGTGAGATTTCCTCCACAGTGGGTTCGTGCCCATTGCGATGTAAAAGCAAACTTGATATCTTTTTAACTTTGTTAATTGTTTCCACCATATGTACAGGTATGCGAATTGTCCTTGCTTGGTCGGCAATTGCCCTTGTAATCGCTTGTCTAATCCACCATGTTGCATAAGTTGAAAATTTAAAGCCCTTTGTATGGTCAAATTTTTCAACAGCTTTTATCAAGCCTAAATTGCCCTCTTGAATTAAATCCAAAAATTGCATGCCACGGCCAACATAACGTTTTGCTATGGAAACAACAAGCCTTAAGTTTGCCTCGGACAAACGTTGTTTTGCTCTGTCGCCATCAGGGCCGCCCTCTTTAATAAGCTCTGCTAAATGCACTTCTTCCTCGGGTGAAAGCAGTGGCACACGGCCAATTTCTTTTAAGTAAACCTTAACGGGGTCATCGATATTAACGCCCTCTGCGCTAAGTGCAGTTTGTAAAACATCAACAGTTTCCTCTGTCAGTGTGAACTCTTCTGCGTCTGCATCAGGTTCATCGACAACATCAACCATGTTTGTCTCAAGCATTTCATAAAGGCGGTCTACCAGTTCAACTTCAAGCCCCACTTCCTCCATTGCATCGTTAATCTCTTTTGTTGTGAGCTTACCGTTGCGTTTTCCTGTCTCCACAAGGCTTAAAATAATGTTTTTTTTGCTGTCCGGCATGTTTTATTCTCCTAATCTATTTTTTGTTTTCTGCTAGTTTTTTTATATAATCATTAAGCTCTTCTTTGGGTTTTTCGCCTGCGCTAACACTCATAGGCACACTTTGCAAAATACGGTTAATATATTGGTTAACATCGTCTTCACTTAAAGAGGTCTCGTAATTTTGCGCCATTATGCGGCTTAATATTTGTATCGTATCGGGTGGTAATTCTTGCCCAAAAGAGGCTAGGTCAAAATAACCCTCACCGTGCAAAAGCATTAATTCATAAATTTTAGACATTTTTTCATCTATAAATTGCTGTGGGGTAAGCTTTTGTTTGGCAAGTTTTAAATAATCGGAATTGCGCATTATCGCGGCAATAAGCTGTTGCTCTGAAAAAGCCACGCCAAGTGCCTTTTGGCCGCCCTTTGAATAAGGCACACTAATGTTAAAACCTGCGCCCTCTTTGTATAAATTGCGCTCTTGTTGTCGCTTATTATATCGCGCTTTATTTTTTTGTGCACTTTCAATTTGTGCCAAAACTGCCGTTTTGCTGACATTTGTCTCTTCGGCAAGGCGTCCTGCGTAAACATCACGCTCTATTTGTGTAAGTTTGCCTGCAAGCAAATTTGCAGCTTCTTTTAAATATGCCACCCTGTTGTCGTCAATTGCTAAATTAAATTTATTTTTACATTGCAAAAGTGCATGTTCAATTGCATTATGGGCGCCGTCAAGCAACATATTAAAGCTGTCTGCACCAAATTTTTGCAAATATTCATCAGGGTCTTTTGCGCCTTGCATTTGCAGTACTGTCACTTTTATGGGTGAATTATCAAAAAGCCGCAATGCTTTTTGCGTAGCTTTTTGCCCTGCTTCGTCAGTGTCATAGCACAAAACCACTTCATCTGCATAATCTTCAAGCACTTTTACCTGTTCAGGTGTAAGTGCTGTTCCGCAACCTGCAATCGCAGTTTTAAAACCTGCCTGATGCAACGAAATTGCATCTAAATTACCTTCGCATAAAATATAACGTTTTACACTTTCTTTTTTCGCCAAATTAAGTGCAAATAAAACACGGCTTTTTTTGTAAACAAGGGTTTCGGGGCTGTTTACATATTTTCCGCCCTTTTGCTCGCTGTTTAAAATTCTTCCGCTAAAGGCTATGACATTCCCACGAATGTCAAAAATAGGTATCATTGCACGCCCTCTGAAAAAATCATACACATTGCCTTTTTCGTTTTTTCTAATTATACCTGCGCTTAAAAGTTCGTCTTCTTTAAAGCCTTGCGCTTTTAAATAATCCCTTGTCGCATTAAAGCTATCAGGGGCAAAACCTAGGCCAAAACGGCGAATTGTGTCGTCTGTAAGCCCACGGCTTCGCCAATAAAGCCTTGCTTCTTTGCCGCCCTCCTCATTCATACTTTTAAAGTAAAAGCGAGCGACAGCTTTATTTATGGCAAGAACCCTCGAGCGCAATTTCAAGCCGTCGTCCTCTTCGTCAAAAAGCGGCATACCGACCCTTTCGGCCAAAAGCTTAATTGCCTCGACATAACCTATGTTTTCTATCTTTTGTATAAAATGTATTGCGCTGCCACCACTTTGGCAACCAAAACAGTAAAAAGAATCGCTTTCGGGATAGACCACGAAAGAGGGTGTTTTTTCGCTGTGAAAAGGACAAAGCCCCATATGCGTTCTTCCTCTGTGACGAAGTTGAACATAATTTTGCACAACGCTTACAATGTCACTGCGTTGTACAAGCTCTTGTATATATTCTTGCGGTATCAATAGGGTGAAACCCTCCTGTTTAATGGAGACGTTGACAAATATGTCAACAGCTCCTTAATAGTTCGCGGATAAAACATGCCATTTTTGTGGCACAAAAACCCTTTCGAACACTTTAATTGCAAGTTCGTCGCTCATGCTGGATATATAATCTGTGACGGCTCTTGCGCTACCTTCTTTTTCAGCTATTTCTAAAAATAATTTTGGCATTGCATGTGTGTTTTTCATAAAATGCTCATACAAAACGGTGATTAAACCGTCCACTTTTTTCTCTTCACGCTTTGCAATTTCGTCCACATAAACCGTGCTATACATAAAAGAATGCAAAGATAAATAAGCCGCATGAACTTTAGGTGACATCTTTATATCGGCACCATTGCTGTTTTCGATAATATCTGCAATCAAACTTGTTATACGTTCGGACTTAGTTTTGCCCAAAACTGTCAAAACATCGTTTGGTAAATCCTCTTGCGTTAAAACGCCTGCGGTGAACGCGTCCTCTATATCATGGTTCATATATGCAATTCTGTCAGAATACCTGACCAAAATGCCCTCGCCTGTTGCGGGCCAATCGCCCTTTGTGTGATTGATTATGCCGTTTAAAACTTCCCATGTAAGGTTTAAGCCCTTGCCATCTTTTTCTATGTAATTAACAACTCTTACACTCTGTTCAAAATGTCTAAAACCATTTGGGTTTAAATTGTTTAAAACCCTTTCGCCGGCATGGCCGAAAGGAGTATGTCCAAGGTCGTGTCCCAGTGCAATCGCCTCTGTTAAATCTTCATTTAATAAAAGCGCCCTTGCCAAGGTGCGTGCAATTTGGCTAACTTCAAATGTATGTGTCAGCCGTGTTCGATAATGGTCATCTTCAGGAGACAAAAACACTTGGGTTTTTTGTTTTAAGCGCCTAAAGGCAGAACTGTGTACAATTCTGTCCCTATCTCGTTGATAGCATGTTCTGTAATCGCAAGGCTCTTCTTCAATTCTTCTGCCTTTGCTATTGTCGCTAAAAGCGGCGCTATCACACAAAAAATCATGCTCTTGTTTTTGTGCGCGAAGTCTTATAAAACCTTTTTCCATAAACGCCTCCTCTTAGATTTTATTGTCTTATATATTATATACGTTGCATTATAGTAAAAACCCTTTATATTATTATATAATTTGTGTAAAATTTTACAAAATACGATTTTACATAAACTTTACATAAAGACGATATCGAATTTTACATTGCGTATGCTAAACTAAGTTTGCAGTCAAGAACTGCACAACTACAAATTTTATGTTAAAAAAGAATGAGGAAAAGAAAAATGAAAAAACTATTAGCTTTATTATTAATTTCAGTTTTAAGCATCAGCATGCTTGCAGGCTGTGGCGCTACAACTGAAGAAGCAACAACAGA
>CAYJGV010000005.1:16622-19473 GCA_964369715.1 uncultured Bacteroides sp.
CAACAGAGACAACAACAGAAGAAGCAACAACAGAAGAAGCAGCTACAAGCGGACTTTCAGGTTCAGTAGCACTTGGCGGTTCAACAAGCGTTGAAAGCGTAATCCTTTCAGCTATTGAAGTATTCACAGCAGAAAATCCTGACGTAACAATTACTTATGATCCTACAGGTTCATCAGCAGGCGTTACAGGCGCACTTGATGGTTCTATAGACATTGGTCTTGCAAGCCGTGACGTTAAAGATTCAGAAATGGGCGAGGGCGCTATTGGTACAGTATTCGCTATTGACGGCATCGCAGTTGTGGTACATCCCGACAATGCAGTTGCAGATTTAAGCTTAGAGAACATCACAAACATCGCTAATGGTACAATCACAAACTGGAGCGAAGTAGGCGGCGCAGACGCACCTATCGTTTTAATCGGCCGTGAAGCAGGCAGCGGCACACGTGACGGCTTTGAAAGCATTGTTGACGTAGAAGCACCTGTATACGAGCAAGAACTTCCTTCAACAGGTGGTGTTATCGGCGCAGTTGCAGGCAACCCAAATGCAATCGGTTATGCATCTATCTCAGCAGTTGACGAAAAAGTTAAAGCATTAACAGTTGACGGCGTAGAAGCAACAGAGGCAAATGTTCAAGACGGAAGCTATGTTGTACAACGTAATTTCAACTTTGTAACAGTTGAGGGCACAGAGCTTTCAGCACAAGCACAAGCATTCTTTGATTATGTGTTAAGCGCAGACGCAGCACAATTAATCAGCGACGCAGGTGCGGTTGCTCCAGCAGCATAATTTAGTTAAAATTTAATTAGCCGTGGGAGGCATTGCCGCCTACGGCTTTTACTGGCTGTATTGCCATTGTGGGCTTATACATTTCCGAGAATAACAACACAGGGTTTTAATAATTAATGCAAAAGCAATTAATATGTTTTATAACAACGAGGTGAATTTTTTGAAAGTAAAAATGGCAATAGAAAAAATAATGAATATTGTTTTTTTGTTTTGCGGATTTGTTTCAATTGCGGCAGTTGGCCTAATAACTGTATACATGGTTTTTTCGGGCATACCGGCAATTGTGGAAATAGGGCTTTTTGAATTTATAGGCGGACAAATTTGGAAGCCGACTGCAAGCGAGCCTGAATTTGGAATTTTAGCAGTAATTTTAACAAGTATATACGGCACTTTGGGTGCAATTGTTATAGGTGTGCCAATTGGGCTTTTAACAGCTGTTTTTTTGGCAAAAATCGCACCAAAAAAAGTTGCGGATGCAATGCGCCCCACAGTAGAACTGCTTGCAGGCATACCAAGCGTTGTTTACGGTTTAATTGGTATGATGGTTTTAGTGCCATCTATAATGAAAGCGTTTAATTTGCCAAGCGGTGCAACTTTGTTTGCGGCGATAATTGTTTTGGCAATTATGATATTGCCAAGCATTATATCCATAAGTGAAACAGCACTTTTGGCAGTTCCGCCTGAATACGAGGAAGCAAGCCTTGCGCTTGGTGCAAATAAAATAGAGACGGTTTTCAAAGTAAGCATACCTGCGGCAAAAAGCGGCATAGTGGCCGGCGTTGTTTTGGGTGTCGGCAGGGCAATAGGCGAAGCGATGGCTGTTATCATGGTAGCAGGCAATGTTGCTAATATGCCACAACTTTTTGAAAGCGTTCGTTTTTTAACCACAGCAGTTGCCAGCGAAATGGCTTATGCATCGGGATTGCACAGAGACGCCTTGTTTAGCATAGCACTTGTTTTGTATTGCTTTATAATGATTATAAATGCACTGCTTAACTTCTTTTTGAAAAAGGAGAAAAAAGCATGAGTAAAAAATTACAAAGAAAAATTTACACAAATGTTATTAAATTTTTTGTGTATGCTGCGGCAATTTTTACAGTTGCATGTCTTGTGGGAATTATCGGCTATATACTTGTTAAAGGTGTGCCGCACATAACATGGCAATTTCTTTCAACAGCGCCTGTTTACACAAAAGATACAATAGGCATTTTGCCTAATATCCTAAGCACTCTTTACATTATTCTTTTAACATTATTAATATCTTTACCCCTTGGTGTAGGGGCGGCAATTTACTTAACCGAATACGCAAAAAACAGACGTTTTATTGCGATAGTGGAATTTACAACAGAGACACTTTCGGGTATACCCAGCATTATTTTCGGCCTTGTTGGTTTGTTGTTTTTTGCACAATTATTGGGCTTTAAAGTCAGCCTTTTATCGGGCAGTTTTACAATGGCTATTGTAATTTTGCCAATTATTATAAGAACCACGCAAGAAAGCCTTAAAACAGTGCCTGTGAGTTATCGCGAGGGCGCATTGGGGCTTGGAGCCACAAAATGGTATATGATACGCACAATTGTTTTACCGTCTTCTATAGATGGCATAGTTACAGGCTGTATTTTATCAATAGGACGCATAGTTGGTGAAAGTGCGGCGCTTTTATTTACAGCAGGCCTTGGCACAGCTTTTGCGGACGACATTATACAAGCATATCAAACAGGCGGCGGCACGCTTTCAGTTGCGCTTTACCTTTATGCAAACGAACGTGCGGAATTTGATGCGGCCTTTGCAATTGCGGTTATTTTGCTGTTGCTTGTGCTAATTATAAATTTTGCAGCAAAATTAACACAGAGAGCCTTTAAAAGAAAAGGCAAGTAGATTACACATTATCACGAAAAAGTATAGCGTTTTTTGATGATTTTGTCTATTATTATACAAAAGGTTTTTTTGGTATAATATAAGTATAGATATTGTTAAAAATCGAATTGTCACTGTGAGCAAAGTGAAGAATCGCAAAAAGCGAAAGCCTTGAAAAGAGGACGGATTCCTCGACAAGCTCGGAA
>CAYJGV010000005.1:19573-45972 GCA_964369715.1 uncultured Bacteroides sp.
ATTCCTCGACAAGCTCGGAATGACAAAGAGGACGGATTCCTCGACAAGCTCGGAATGACAAAGAGGACGGATTCCTCGACAAGCTCGGAACGACAAAGAGGACGGATTCCTCGACAAGCTCGGAATGACAAAGAGGACGGATTCCTCGACAAGCTCGGAATGACAAAGCGGCAAATTAATAATGAAATTAAAATACATATAAACTTCAATTAAGAAGAGAGGAATATCATGTCTAACATTGATAAAAACAACATAGTTTGCGCCGATAAATTAGATTTATATTACGGAGATTTTCAAGCGCTTAAACAAATAACTATGGACATTCCCGAAAAGGAAATAACTGCGTTTATCGGGCCATCTGGTTGCGGTAAATCCACTTTTATAAAATCAATTAATCGTATGAACGATTTAATACCAACTGTGAGAATTGAGGGTAAACTAACTTTTCACGGAAACGATATTTATGCAAAAGAAGTTGATGTAACACAGCTTCGTAAAAACATAGGAATGGTTTTCCAAAAGCCTAATCCATTCCCGATGAGCATTTACGACAATGTTGCATACGGCCCACGTCTACATGGCACGCATTCAAGGGCGCAATTAGATGAGCTTGTTGAAACAAGCCTTAAAGGTGCTGCACTTTGGGACGAAGTTAAAGATAGGCTTAAAAAAAGTGCACTTGGACTTTCAGGTGGACAGCAACAACGTCTTTGCATTGCAAGGGCACTTGCGGTTGAACCCGAAGTTTTGCTTATGGACGAACCCACAAGCGCACTAGACCCTATTTCAACTATAAAAATAGAGGAACTTGCAGCAGAGCTTAAAAAGAAATATACAATTATAATTGTTACACATAATATGCAACAAGCTGTGCGTATATCAGATAATACAGCATTTTTCTTGCTTGGTGAAGTGATAGAATATAGCAATACAGAGCAAATGTTCAGCAACCCAACAGACAAACGCACAGAAGATTACATTACTGGGAGGTTTGGTTAATGCGCAATTCATTCGATACACAACTTTTACAATTGAGAAAAGAGCTTACATATTTAGGTGCTCTTTGCGAAACCGCTATTGCCAATGCGGCTAAAGCTTTACAAAATAATGATATAGAAATTGCTAAAATTGCAGTTTATGCCGATGATGAAATAGACAGAAAAGAGCATGAAATAGAATCTTTTTGTTTGAAAATGCTTTTACAACAACAACCTGTTGCAAAAGATTTGCGTCAAATTTCTGCCGCACTTAAAATGATAACAGATATGGAGCGCATAGGCGACCAAGCCGCAGATATAGCTGAAATTGTAATAACAAGCAATTTAAAAAGTGAACTTGGAATAACACATATAAAAGAAATGGCGCTTGAAACTATAAATATGGTTAATTTAAGCTTAGATGCCTTTGTAAACGAGGATATGAACTTAGCTTATGAAGTAATTAAAATGGACGATAAAGTCGATGGATTATTTGTTACAATTAAAAAAGAGTTGACCGAGATAGTTACAAATGGCACAGACGGCGAAGTAGCCCTGGATTTGCTTATGATAGCAAAATACTTTGAACGCATTGGCGACCATGCCACAAATATTGCCGAATGGGTTGTGTTTAGTATAACGGGCGAACATAAAAGCATGCAGTAATTTAAGGCATAAAAGCTTGCCTTGCCACTGCTAAAGATTTTATTTGCCGCAATTTAGCTTAGCAATTACAATATAAATTTATTGCAAAGCGGCAGAATGGAGAAAAATATGGTTTTTTGTGTTGAAGACGACGATTCTATACGCCAGTTGGAGGTTTACGCTCTGCAAAATTCAGGCTATACCGTTTTAGGTCTTGCAAATGCAAAAGCGCTTTGGAGCGAGTTGCTGGAAAAAAAGCCGGAACTTATTATACTGGATATCATGCTACCTGATGAAGACGGAATAAGCGTTTTGAAAAAGCTTAGAGAAAACGCAAGCACAGCAGAAATTCCTGTGCTTATGGCAAGTGCAAAAGGCAGCGAGTTTGACAAGGTTTTAGGCCTTGACAGCGGCGCAGATGATTATATTGCAAAGCCGTTTGGCATGATGGAACTTGTCGCTAGGGTAAAGGCTCTTTTAAGAAGAACAAGCACATCAAAAGAGGATGTTTTGCAAAGCGGTGAAATAAGCATAAATATAATCCAGCATAAAGTTTATGTCAACAATGAAGAAATTGTGCTTACGCGCAAAGAATTCTCACTTTTGCAAATGCTTATGGAGCGCCCGGAGGAAGTTTTTACAAGAGAGACACTTCTTGCAAAAATATGGGGATATAATTTTGATGGAGAAACAAGAACGCTTGATGTGCATATGCGCACACTTAGAACAAAGCTTGGTAAAGCCGGAACACAGCTTCAAACCGTGCGTGGCGTTGGCTACAGAATGAGCACGAAAGCAGAATAAAGGAGTAGCATAAATGGAAAAACGCATAAGAAAAAGCCTTACACTATTAAGTGTTGGGGCGGCGTTATTGTGCAGTATATTGATATTTTTCATAATGAACCATGCGGCGACACAAACCGCAAAAACCTCTGTTATGGATAGCGCACGAACAATGGCAGATATATTTAACAGCACATTAATAACAAAAGAAGAATTAAGCGTTAGGCACACACAAACCCACCGTTTAACATGGATAGATGCTGATGGTGAAATTATATATGACACAGCAGGTGCAATTGAAAACCATGCAGACCGCCCCGAAGTGCAAGAAGCACTTGAATATGGCTATGGTGCGGCAACACGCATGTCTTCTACTTTGCAGGAAGCAACACATTATTACGCTCAACTTTTGGATGACGGTACTGTTTTACGCATGAGCGTGACAGAAGATAGCGGAATTTCTAATATAACATTTGTGTTTTCATTTGTAATTCTTGCACTTGCTTTCGTCACAATTTTTGCAACTTTTGTCGCTTCCAAAGTTACAAAAAATATTTTAGAACCTATTGACAAAATAGACATTGAACACCCGATGCAAAACGATGTTTATGAAGAGTTATCGCCGTTTTTACGCAAAATTCACTCTCAAAACAAATTGCTTAGCGAGCGCATAAAAGAAGTTACTTACATGCATGAAGAACTTGGCAGAATTATGCAAACAATGGCAGAGGGTTTAATTGTATTCGATGAGGTTGGCCTTGTGCTTAGCATAAACCGCAGCGCCATTGAAATTTTTGATGTGAAAAAAGAAAATGTCATGGGACAATCGCTTCTTGCATTAAGACGCAGTAAAGAATTTTTAGCACTTAGCACCGCGCTTGAAAAAGGCGAAAACATGCAAACTCAAATTAAAATAGGCGATAAAATTTATGTTGCAAGTTTATCTCAAGTTTCAAACGGCGGCGGTAGCATTATGATGATTGTCGATAAAACGTCTGAAATTGAATCGGAAACAATGAGACGAGAGTTTTCTGCAAATGTTTCACACGAGCTTAAAACGCCGCTTCAATCCATATTGGGCTTTGCCGAACTTTTAAAATATAATATGGTTAAAGAAGAGGACAAAGAAGGTTTTTATAATAATATTTACCGTGAATGCAATAGGCTTATTGTTCTAATTCAAGATATTATAGACCTTTCTCGCCTTGATGAAGGGGTAGAGGCTATTCCACGTGAAGAAGTGGATTTGTTGCAAGTTGTAAATAAAGTAAAACAAGATTTATCGGACAAAGCAAGCAAAACAAATGTAGATATTTCAGTTATAGGTAAAGAAACCGTTATAAAAGCTGTGCCGGCATTGATATATGAAGCTGTCTTTAATTTGGTGGATAATGCGATAAATTACAATGTGAAAAACGGAAGTGTGCGAATTGTAATTAAAGAAAACAGCGAAGATATATTGCTTAGTGTCGAAGACACAGGTATAGGCATACCTACAGAACACAAACAACGTGTGTTTGAGCGTTTTTTCAGGGTGGATAAAAGCCATTCAAGAAGCACAGGCGGAACCGGACTTGGTCTTTCAATTGTTAAGCATGTGGCAAAAGTTCACAATGCAAATATAGAGCTTAACAGTAAAGAAGGCGAGGGAACTGTTATAAAAATTAGCTTTGGCAAATAAATTTAATTTTGCTAATAAGTATAGTAACTAAATAGCATTTACACTAATTTTTAACTGGTTTTATCTAGCATAAATGTTTTTAAGGCTGCAATGAAGTAGATTGTTTCATTGCAGCCTTAGATTTAAAAAAAATACTGTCAAAAATTTTATGCTTTTTATTAAAATTTATAGAGCTATTATTTATTTCACTTAATAAAATGTTTAATAATTGATAAATATGTAGAAATATTTAAAATAATTGTCGAAGTAGCAAAAAAATATTGTAAATGTGTAACCATGATGTTATAATTATAAATAAGGTAATACTTTTTATAAAATTAAATGTTAAGTGATATTTGGAGGGTTTTAAAATGAAATCTATCAAAGCTAAAATTCTTGTGATGGCAATGTCTTTAATGCTTGCAAGTATTTTAATAATTGGCACAATCTCGGTGCTAAGCACTTACCTTAGCACAATGTTTGCACTAGAAGAATCTATGATGTCGACAATCGATGCAACAGCAGATATGATTGAAGTTCAGCTTACTGCTTACAAAGACATGGCAAACCAATTTGCGGTAGACCCTATTTTGACACAAGAAATACCCGAAGTAGGAGAAGAAGCAGATGACGGCAGAACAAGGCAGCAAGTCATAAATGAAATTAGTGCACGTTTTACAGAACTTGGCGCAATTCATAATTTTGAATCTGTACAAATAATTCAAAATGATGGCACTCCTTTGACTTCAGAAGGTAATTTCAGCAGTGTTGAATTGTTTACAGTGCCAAGAGATACAGGAATGGCGCATATTTCCGATCCTCTTGTAAGCCCTGAAACAGGACAACTTACAATGGCTGTAACAGCACCTATTATAAGAAATGGCTCGTTTGACGGCGTTGTATTATTTGCTGTTAACCCTACAGTTTTTTCTGAAATAGCCTCTAAAGTTGCAGTTGGAGAAGGCAGCACAACAACAATAATTGACAGCAAAGGCAATACAATAGCCTATAATGATGTTCAATTAGTATTTGATGCTTTTAATACAATTGAGGAAGCAAAAAGCGACCCTGCTTTAGCTGACCTTGCTATATTAGAGCAAAACTTAATTGACGGCAAAGAGGGATTTATGGATGTATCATGGGACGGTGTTGCTCAATTTGCCGCATACACTGCCATTGATAATTCAAACGGCTGGGGCATTTATGTTTTGACACATCAAGACAATTTCCTAGCACAAATGATAACTTCAATTGTTTTTATTATAATATTAAGTATTGTAATTATCATTATTGCAGTAATTATTGTTAGCAAAGTTTCAACTGATATTTCAAAACCAATTAAACTTTGCGTAGAAAGATTAAATTTAGTCACACAAGGTGATATTAATTCTCCAATGCCTGATGTTAAATCAAACGATGAAACAGGTGTGCTAGCTAATTCTACAGGCCAAATATTACATTCAATTTCAACTATGATAAATGATATCAGTGATACATTATCAGAAGTTGCATCTGGCAATTTTGCAGCACAAAGCAAAGCGAAAGAATATTATGTGGGTGATTTCGCTGCAATAAAAGAATCGATGGAAACAATTGTAAGCAAATTATCTTCAACAATGCAACAAATAAGCGATGTATCTAACCAAGTAAGCACAGGCAATACACAAGTTGCTTTTGGTGCACAATCTTTGGCACAAGGTGCAATAGAACAAGCCTCAGCAGTTGAAGAACTTTCAGCGACTATTTTAGAAATTTCAAACAAAACACAAGAGTCATCAGAGGCATCACAAGCGGCTAAAACTTTAAATGGAAAAGCACATGATGCACTAGAGCAAAGCACTGCGCAAATGCGTGAAATGGTCGAGGCTATGCGAAATATCAACGATAAGTCAATCCAAATGAGCAATATTATCAAAGCTATCGATGACATTGCGTTCCAAACAAATATACTTTCTTTAAATGCGGCGGTTGAAGCTGCGAGGGCAGGATCTGCCGGCAGAAGCTTTGCTGTTGTGGCAGATGAAGTTCGCAATCTTGCAACAAAATCGGCACAATCGGCACAAGATACAGCTGTTCTTATTGAAGAAACTGTCGAAGCAGTTAACAAAGGCAACAAAATTGCAACAGAAACTTCAGAATCTATCAGTATTGCAATGGATAGCGCTAACGAGCTTGGCATATTAGTAGATAATATAGCAGAAGCAGGCGAAGCGCAAGCAAGCGGCACAAAACAAATCAGCATAGGTATAGATCAAATTTCTGCAGTTGTTCAAACAAACTCTGCAACAGCTGAAGAAAGTGCTGCAACAAGCGAAGAGCTTTCAAGTCAATCACAAATTCTTAAAGATTTACTTTCAGAATTTACACTTAGCGAAAACGACGATGTATACAAAAATCAATACTAATGCAAAATAAAAAACCGGGGCGGTTCATTTGAACCGCCCCGGTTTAATATTGTTTAAGTATAAAATCTTGAATTATGCTAAATGTAATTTTAAAAATTAATATCATGAACAAATAAGCAAATTAATCAATTAATTTAAAAAGAACGCTGTCGTCACTTAGTGTTTTAAAATCATATTCAAGCGCAGTTAAAAAATGTGCATCAGATGAAGTTAAAATTTCCTTTGGTTTAGGGAAAAAACCTTTTTCGACAAATGCATTAAATTTTTGCACATCTTTGCTTTCTACAACATCAAAAGTTAAATCATCGGGCAAAAAACCAAGCACGGATAAAATAGAGGTGCTGTCTTTTTCTACATGTGCCGGAATTGCGATGCCACCGTGTTTTTCACATTCTGCCTTCAAATCGTAAATATTCAAATTTGTTGGCCCTGATAACAATTTTTTAACTTTATATTGTATATTATCATTTTCGTCCATGACAATTTGAGCCCCCCAAATATCTTCATCATAAGGGGATTCAATCAACAAATCATAAAGCATATCGCTAAATTTCATTGCGGTTTCAATGTCTTTAAAATAGCATAAAACATGAATTTCTTCTTCGGTGGTTACTTCTATGCCGGGCAATAATTTTAAGCCGTATTCATCGCATGTTTTTTTTGCCGCAGGCAAATTTAAAGCGCTGTTATGGTCTGTTATCGCAATTAAATCAGCCCCTGCAAGTTTAGATATACCGGCAATATTAGCCGGTGTCATATCGTCATCGGCACAAGGCGATAAACAAGAATGAATGTGTAAATTATAAAGCATAGCGGTATTCCTTAAGCAGGATTAGTGTAAAAAAGCCTGTTTAAAAACCACAGGCTTTATTGCCGAGGAAATTGCATTTGTCAACACCGCCACAAATGCAAAACATTTTATTTTAAAGCGCAATATCAATTTGCAATTAAGGTTTATAAAATTCAAAAATAACAGCGTCGTTATTTTTATGCAGCTCGCTTGTGTTTTCACTATCTGTAACTGTCCAGCAAACTTTTAATGCGCCTAACGCCTCGCAAAGGCGAACAGCAAGCGTTTTTTTGCCAAGGCCATGTGCAATAAAATGTGGGCGTGCAATAATGTTTAAAAGAACATTGCAAAGTGTAATGCGTGTTAAAAATGGTGCTTCAGCTGCCCTTTTTAAGCCGTCGGTAAGTTGTCCCCTGACAATTTCAGGTGCGTTTTTTGCAAACCAAGCAACTATAAATGGGTCGAAACTTTCGATGAAAAAATCACCGTTATATGTTTTTAATAAATCGTATGTTTTTTTGCAAAGCTCGTCTCTTCTGTGTTTTCCGGGTTTAATTTCAACCAAAAGTGGTGTTTTTCCGCCAACTAATTTTAAAACGTCTTTAAAATAAGGTATGGTTTGCTCTGTATCTAAAAGTTTTGTTTTATTAAGTTGCTCGGCGGTAAAATCGTCCATGTTTTTGTCAATATTACATATCCTTTTAAGTGATTCATCGTGAAAAACCATAACTTCGCCGTCTTTGGAAAGCTGCAAATCAAGTTCCATGCCATAGCCGGCGTTCACTGCCGCTTCAAAAGCAGCAAGGCTGTTTTCGGGCACGGTTTTATCTTTTGTGTGCAAACCTCTGTGCGCAAAAAAGATGTTTCTAAGCCTTTTGCGGTGTTCGTCGTTAACCTTTGCAGGCTTTAAAATCAAATAAAAAATAACAATAAGAATGCCTATAATAATAAATAATGCTTCCATTGATGTACCTCTGTGATTAGTAAAAATTAAGCTTTAAATATAAATTTGTCGAAAACTGTTTATATACTTTATTATATGATAATTTTAATATATTTGCAACTGCGTATTTGTTTAAGATAATAAAAAAACTATCCAATTATTCTGTAAAATATGTATTGTTTTACAAATATTGAAAATAAATTTTAAAAATATTGACAACACAAAAACACCATGATATACTATACATGAATTAACAGCAAAGGCGCTGTAGGTTTTTACCTGCAGTGCCTGTTTTTATATTTAGAAATAATTTAAATTGTTATAAGGAGTTTTATCATGAAAAAAGTACCCGAAATTTTTGGCAGCAAAGTCTTTAACGATACGGTAATGCGTGCAAGACTACCTAAAGAAATTTACAAAGCACTTAAAAAAACAATTGAAGAGGGCCGTCACTTAGAATTAGACGTTGCCAATGTCGTTGCAAATTCGATGAAAGATTGGGCTGTTGAAAACGGTGCAACTCATTATACACACTGGTTCCAACCTATGACAGGCATTACAGCAGAAAAACATGACAGCTTTATTTCAGCCTCGGGCGCTGATAGTGTTATAATGGAATTTTCGGGCAAAGAACTTGTTCGTGGCGAACCTGATGCATCAAGTTTTCCATCCGGTGGCCTTCGTGCAACATTTGAAGCAAGGGGCTACACTGTTTGGGATACAACATCTTATGCATTCATCAAAGACGATAGCCTTTGCATCCCAACAGCTTTCTGCTCTTACAGCGGTGAAGCACTAGATAAAAAAACTCCTTTACTTCGCAGTATGCAAGCAATTAACGAACAAGCAATGCGTGTGTTAAAACTTTTTGGCAACACAAGAGTAAAAAGGGTTACAACAACTGTTGGCGCAGAGCAAGAGTATTTCTTGGTAGATGAAAAAGTTTTCAAAAAGCGTCCTGACCTTTTGACATGCTCAAGAAGCTTGTTTGGCGCAAGACCACCTAAAGGACAAGAGCTTGAAGATCATTATTTTGGAACTTTAAAACCAAGAATTTCTGAATATATGAAAGATTTGGAGCAAGAACTTTGGAAACTTGGCATTCTTGCAAAAACAAAACATAACGAGGTTGCACCTTCACAACATGAGCTTGCTCCTATTTTTTCTACAACAAATATAGCGACAGACCAAAACCAAGTTACAATGGAAATTATGAAAAGTGTCGCAAGCAGACACGGCCTTGTATGCATTTTGCATGAAAAACCATTTGCAGGCGTTAACGGAAGCGGTAAACACAACAACTGGTCGCTTTCAACGGATTACGGCTCTAATTTATTAGAACCGGGCGAAACTCCTCATGAAAACGCACGTTTCTTATTGTTCTTAGTGGCGGTTATTAAAGCAGTTGATACATATCAAGACATGCTTCGAGTATCCGTTGCAAGCGCAGGAAACGACCATCGTTTGGGCGCAAATGAGGCACCTCCTGCAATTATTTCAATGTTCCTTGGCGAAGAGCTTACAGAAGTTTTAGAAGCTATTCAAACTGATGCAGAATATGTTGGCAAAGAGCGTGTGCAAATGCAAATTGGCGCAAGCGTTTTACCGCATTTCCCAAAAGATACAACTGATCGTAACAGAACCTCACCTTTTGCGTTCACAGGAAATAAATTTGAGTTCAGAATGCCCGGTTCGACATTCTCTATCGCAGGGCCTAATATCGTGTTAAACACAGCGGTTGCCGAAGCATTAAGCTGTTTTGCAGATGAATTAGACGGCAAAGAGAACTTCCACGAAGCTTTGGCTGTAATAATCAAACGTACTATCAAAGAGCATTCAAGAATTATCTTTAACGGTAATAACTATGCTGAAGAATGGGTAGTTGAGGCTGAAAAACGTGGTCTTTCAAACTTAAAAACAACTGTTGATGCACTTCCAAAATATGTTGACAAGAAAAACGTTGATTTGTTTGTAAAACACGGTGTATTCTCTGAAGTTGAAATCGAATCAAGATGCGAAATTTTACTTGAGAACTACTCTAAAACTATCAATATTGAAGCATTAACTATGCTTGATATTGTAAAACAAAGCATTTTAGAATCATCTTTTGCTTATCAAGCAGACCTTGTAAGCTTAATTAACAGCAAAGGCAAGGCGGGAATTGACAGCGAAGTTGAAACAAAACTTGTAAATAAATTAAGCGCTATAACAACAAAAATTAGCGCTAAACTAGAAGTGTTAGAGCAAGAAATCGAAACAGCTAAAAATGTAGGCGAAACTGAAGAGCAAGCAAAATACTATTGCGAAAAAGTTTGCCCTGCGATGAATGATTTAAGAGTTGATGTAGATGAACTTGAGATGAACACTGCCAAAAAATACTGGAGCTTCCCCAATTACGCTGAACTTTTGTACAGCGTATAGCATATTAATACCTACGAAAAACGCATGCTGCTTTTTGCAACATGCGTTTTTCGTTTGCTATTTAGGAGATTATCATGAAAATGTAAAAAATATAAAATGAAAATGCAAAGAAGAGGAAATTGAGAAGACCGACTATTTTTTCAACAAATACTTAAAAGAGTATGGCTCTAATTTTAAACTACCTTGAATATTAACATCATTGCCGCTTATTAAATCGGTGAAATTTCCGTTTAAATCGCCGTTGTTGATATCAGCGGCATTGCCTGAAATATTTACTGCAACAAAAACGCTCTCGCCATCACATTCTCTTTTAAAAACAAGTTGCTCTGAGGCAATGGCTATGTTTTTATAGCCGCCATAACAAAGTGCTTTAGAGTTTTTACGCATGTCAATCATTTTCGTCAAAAGCTGTGTAAGCTCATTCGGTTTAGGTTTTTCAAAATAAGGGCGAAGTGAGGGGTCTCCGTTTGCTTTATCACCGGGCTCTGCCCATTCACTACCATAGTAAATGCACGGGATACCGGGCATGCCCATTAAGGTGGCGTAAACCAAACTAACGGCATTTTTGTCGTTTAAAATGCTATAAATGCGTGATACATCGTGGTTATCCACAAACGACATCAAATGTTTGCCACGATAAATAGCCCATTGCTCATCGGAATATTGACGATGCAACGAGTGCGCAATTTCAAACATGTTTTTGTCGTTGACACTTGAAAAAAGCCCTTTGTAGCATTCGTAATTTGTGCAAGAATGCAACATTCCGTCGTTTACAATTTGGTTGTAATCGCCGAATAGCACTTCGCCGATTAAGGCAAAATCACTTTTTAAATTTGTGCAATGTGTGCGCATTTCTCGCATAAAATCAAAGTCTAAACTATAAGCAACGTCAAGGCGCAATCCGTCAATATCAAATTCTTCTATCCATTGTTTCATGCAAGACAGTAGATGTTGTTTTACTTCGGGGTTTTGTTGGTTTAATTCAACTAATTCATAATGCCCTTCCCAGCCCTCGTACCAAAGGCCGTCGTTGTAATTGCTGTTACCGTCAAAATTGATTTTAAACCAATGTGCATATTTTGAGTTTTGCCTGTTTTGCAAAACATCTTGAAAAGCCCAAAAGCCCCTGCCAACATGATTAAAAACACCGTCTAAAACTATTTTAATATCAGCTTTTTTAAGCTCTGCACAAACATTTGCAAAATCTTCGTTTGTGCCAAGCCTTTTGTCAATTTTAGTGTAATCTCTTGTGTCATAGCCGTGTGTGTCCGATTCAAAAATAGGGTTTAACAATACACAATTTACGCCCAATGTTTTTAAATGGGGAATCCATTCTATTATTTTTAAAATATTGTGCGACTCTTCGCCGTTATTTTCGTAAGGTGCATTGCAAAAACCTATGGGGTAAATTTGATAAAAAACACTGCTGTCAATCCACATAATTGCCTCCTTGTGTTGCGTTAATCTATCGTCATATTAAGTTTACTCATGTTTTAAACTCAGTATACCGCCATGAAAAAATAATGTCAATTTATTGTGCGCGAATTGATTGTTAAATATCACAAAAAAACGACAAGCATTTGATTACTTGTCGTTTAAAAATTAAAATTTTACACGTTTTAAGGACGTTTTATTGTGAATTAAAACAAAATTTGCTATTGTGTAACTTCACCTTCAACAGGCAGTGTTTCGCTGTTATCCGTCTGCAATAAATCGTCGCCTGTTTGCACATCATCAGCCGCTACGCCAACGCTTCCGCCGCCTTCGGCATCAACGTCGCTCATAAATTGAACATTAGGCTCGTGCGATGTTTGTGAATGTGGCCAATCGGCTAAATTATATTCTTCTACACTCACCTGCGTTTCGGGTGTTCTGAAATAAGTGTTTAATAAATCTGCCGTGCCCTGGAAATTCGCAACTTGGACAGCATGAATACCATTATATCTTTCTGTGCTGTCATAAGTGGGCAATGTGCACATCATGATATTGCTACTTGGTATTCCCAAAACCTTTATTGTAAGAGCAGCCGCATCAATCACAGAAATATCGGTGTTTACATATTGCTGTGCAACCGGCATAAGCTTAACAATATCTTGCCATGTTGCAGTGCGAATTCGACGAAATAGCGCTGAATAGAAATAGCGCTGATTATCAAGCCTTGCGATATCGCCCGTTGGGCTGCTGCGGTCTCTTAAAAAGAACTCCAGCATATCGCCGTGCAAGGTTTGCCATCCTTGCGGTATGTGTGAACTGCCCTCATAGCCCATTTCTTGTTCAACATAAACTTCTATGCCGCCAAAAACGTCCACAATTTCACGCAGTGAAATCATGTCTATCGTCACATAGCCATCGATGGGCAATTGTAGCATTTCACTAATGGGCACAGCCAAATTATCAATTCGGCTTTCGTCATCGCCCACACCTTGGCTGAAAAGTGCATTTAATTTACCCGTTCCGCCTGTATCGTATTCTTCGCCCACAAATAAATCACGTGGGATTTGAAGCATATACATGCTGTTTGTGACAAAATCAAAACGAACATACATTATCATGTCGGTATTGCCTATTTCGCTTCGGTCAACCTCTGCGCCTTCGGCATCAAATTCGGTGTTATCTATGCCCACAACAAGTATGCTCAATTGGTCTTGTGCCAATTGTGGCGGCGTTTTAATTTCCTCGGCAACACTGCCCATTTCACCTTCGTTTACAACGCTGTTAGCGTAAAGGTAACCCACGGCAAGTACACCGCCGGCAATTATAAGAAGTGTTAAAAGCAAACTTAAAATAATTTTGCCTGCGCTTTTTTTCTTCTTGCGTGGTTTTTTTCTGCTTTTTGCGGAATTCAACTCGTTTTCATCATCAAAAAAATCATTATTGTATAATTCTTCTGCCGCATGTCTTTTCTGCGCATAAGAGCGGTTTGCGTTTTGCAAAGACGCTTGTTTTGATTGCCTTACATAGTTCTCTTGCTCTTTTTGATGAATTGCGTTTTGTATATTATTTTGTATATTATACTCGCTGTTGTTTAAATGCGGTGAACTTTGTCCTACTTGCATATTTTGTGGTGCACCTGATGTTTGTGAAGTGCGCCTTATAACACGCTGACCTGCATTTGCCGGACTTTGCTGTGAATTTGTGCGTACTACACGTTGCTGCGGGTTTTGTGAGTTTGCCGCACGCTGCCCTGAGTTTGCCATACGCTGCCCTGAGTTTGCCGTACGCTGCTGTGTGTTTGGCACACGCTGCTGTGCACTTGCTGTACGTTGCCCTGTGTTTGTCATACGCTGCTGTGCGTTTGCCGTGGGTTTACTTTGCCCAAAACCCGAACGAGGCGGGGGACTAACAGCTTGCCTATATTGCGCATTGCTCTGACCGTCTGCCATATAATCATAAATTTCATTTTGCTGATATTGCGCATTATATTGTTCGTCTGACATATAGTCGTAGGCTCTGTTTTGTTGCGGTGGAGCATTAAACTCGTCTTGCGCCATTTGATTATATGCCTTGTTTTCATTATCTTTTTTTATAGCCTCAAAATATGCGGTGTTTTGAGCATCCGCCATTTGGTCGTAAGCCTTGTGATTAGAAGCGTTGCTTGTGTTAAGGTTACGTCCGTTTTTATTATTTTGCATAAAATGTCTCCTCGGGTTTAATCATCGAGTTTTAACACGGCTGTAAATGCTTCACTTGGCACTTGAACTGTGCCGAGTTGACGCATTTTTTTCTTACCTTCTTTTTGTTTTTCTAATAGTTTTTTCTTACGTGTGATGTCGCCGCCATAGCATTTTGCTAAAACGTCTTTGCGCATTGCCCTTATTGTTTCGCGTGCTATAACTTTGCCGCCGATAGCAGCTTGAATTGGCACTTCAAACATTTGGCGTGGAATATGCTCTTTTAATTTTTCTGCTAGTTTGCGGCCTTTTGCATAGGCACTGTCGGCGTGTACAATCATCGAGAGTGCGTCCACCATATCGCCGTTTAAAAGGATATCAAGTTTTATTAATTTGCTTTGTTTAAAGCCTTTCATCTCGTAATCATAGCTTGCATAGCCACGGCTACGGCTTTTTATTGCATCAAAAAAGTCGTAAACAATTTCACCCAAAGGCAGTTCATAGTGTAAATCTACACGTTTCTCATCGATGTATTTCATGTCGATTAGCGTTCCACGCCTCGCTTGGCAAAGTTCCATCAAACTACCTGTGTAATCGGTTGGTGTGTATATGTGTGCATCGACATAAGGCTCTTCCGCTTTTTCTATAAAGGCGGGGTCGGGGTAATTTGTCGGGTTTTCAATTAAATTCACACTGCCGTCCGTCATTGTAATGCGGTATTCAACGCTTGGCGCTGTTGTGATTAAATCTAAATCAAATTCACGTTCAAGACGCTCGATGATGATTTCCAAATGTAAAAGCCCTAAAAAACCGCACCTAAAACCGAACCCTAAAGCAATACTTGTTTCAGGTTCGTAAGTAAGTGATGCATCGTTTAATTGTAGTTTTTCAAGTGCGTCTTTTAAATCGGGGTATTTCGCACCATCAGCAGGGTAAATGCCGCAAAAAACCATAGGCACAACTTCACGATAGCCCGAAAGAGCCTCGCTTGTTGGGTTTAATGCATCTGTTATGGTATCACCAACTTTTGTGTCGTCAAGTGTTTTTATGCTTGCAGTGAAATATCCAACTTCACCGGCTTTAAGCTCTGTGCAAGGTGTCATTGAGGTTGCGCCCATGTGGCCCACTTCAACAGGGGTGAATTCTGCGCCTGTTTGCATCATTTTAACAGCCTCGCCCACCTTTAGTGTGCCCTCAAAAACGCGCAAATAAACAATTACGCCTTTATAAGAATCATAAACAGCATCGAAAACAAGTGCCTTAAGGGCAGCATTTTCATCACCTTTTGGCGGTGGAACATCACGCACAACTGCCTCTAAAACGTCTTCTATACCAACGCCCATTTTTGCCGAAACTCTCGGTGCATCAAGGCAAGGAAGGCCTATAATTTCTTCAACTTCATGCGCAACCCTTTCAGGCTCTGCACTTGGTAAATCAATTTTATTTAAAATTGGCACAAGCTCTAAATCGTGCTCTAGCGCAAGATAAGTGTTTGCCAAAGTTTGCGCTTCTACGCCTTGGCTTGCATCAACTACTAAAATGGCACCCTCGCAAGCGGCCAAACTGCGGCTTACTTCATAGTTGAAATCGACGTGTCCGGGGGTGTCAATTAAATTAAAGGTGTATGTTTGCCCATCTTTTGCCTTATAATCTAAGGTGACAGCCCTTGCTTTTATGGTTATGCCACGCTCACGCTCAAGGTCCATATTATCAAGGAGTTGCGCCTCCATTTTGCGCTCATCAACAGCTTTTGTGCTTTCCAAAAGCCTATCTGCCAAGGTGCTTTTACCGTGGTCTATATGCGCAATAATACAAAAATTTCGCAAGTGTTTATCTGCCAAAATATTGCCTCCGTTTTATGTCATTTGTTAAATTACTAATTGATTTGTTTTAAAATATAATTTGCCGAAAAATTATGTGCTTTTAAAATTTAAGGTAGATATAATTTTTCAGGGTTGTTTGCATATTTATTATAAATTGTTTATTTTTTTGCATTTTCAACAACTTCAAATAAGAAAAACCCAATAATTACAATTATAATATTATACCACAAATACAACTTTCATGCAAATGCAAAAACTTGACTAAAAGAGTAAAAATGGCTATAATTGCAAGAGGTGGGAATATTTTAATTTATTTGTTAAAATATTCCCACTTAAGGAATGTTTTTAATAAGCATATGTGCGAATAGCGCTTTTAAATAGGGAGAAAAATGAGACAATTCAACGAAATTATTCATAGAAAATTAACAGTGACTCTGCCAAGAATGCTCGCTGTTTTTATTGCGCTGTCAATAATGTTTTTGTTTTATTTTGGTGTAAACTATTTTACACATTTTGTTAAAATAACTGACAGCGATGGCCTTGAATTTTACGCTTTTGCGCCAATTGCCACGCATGATTATGTGCTGGAAATAAACGATACATACTATATAGGGCATGATGATATACATTACGATATAAATAAAAACGAACTTTCTACCATTTTTATCGATAGAGCGTATCCTATAGAAATAACCGCAGACGGAAAGACAAGCGAATATTTAACCACAGCAAAAACAGTTGAAATAGCGCTGGAAGAGGCAGGCTATACATGGGCAAGCGAGGATTATTCAAGCCCAAGTTTTGATAAAGCAATTGACGAAAACACAGGTGAAATTCAATTATATCGTGTAACATATGAAGTTTATGATGTGGATGAAGTTTTGCCTTATGAAACTGAAATGCAGTATACAAGCTTGTTTTATTTAAGAGGGCATCAAGATATCGTGCTTGAAATTCAAACAGGTGTAGATGGTTATATTAATGCAACTTATCAAGATAAATTAATTGATGGCGAAGTTGTTGAAACAACTACAATTTCCACTAACGAGCATATCGAACCCATTACAGAAATACTAAAAGTTTATAAAGAGTATGAACCGATAAGCGCAGTAGAAGCACCAGAGGGAATAACGGTTGACAATTTCGTCCCAAGTTCATATTCGACAGTATATCAAATGAAAGCTACAGGATATTATTCGGCAACAGGCAGAGGCTCAAGCGGTTTAGGCCTTTATTACGGCACTTTTGCAGTTGACCCTACGGTAATACCATATGGCACTAAGGTTTATATAGTCTCTACCGATAATCGCTTTGTTTACGGCTGGGCAATTGCCACCGATACAGGTGCATTTATTCACTCTAACCAAATGCAAGTAGATTTATTTTATGAAACTTATGCTGAAAGTGCAATTAACGGAGTGCAACAAGTTTATGTTTATGTGCCTTGATGCATAGCAGATGAGATAGTCACTTAATTATCAGAATTAAACATTAACTTGGGGTAAAATAAAAGTGTGATTTTATTATTTTTTCAAATTAGCTTATGGCTAATTATGTAAAATTATGTTGTGAAAAAAAGGATGGGAAGATAATGGCAAATTTGAGTGTAGAACAAGCAAGAGAGATTTTTAAAAAGTATAATAAAGAGCCGTTTCATTTTCAGCACAGTGAAACTGTTGGAAAGGTAATGGGATATTTTGCGAAAGAATACAACGAAGATGTAGAATATTGGACTGCAATAGGTATTTTACACGATGTCGATTTTGGTATGTATCCCCAGGAACACTGCAAAAAATGTTATGATATTTTAAGGGCAGAAAACATTGATGACGACATAATAAATTCTATTGCAAGCCATGCGTATGGGATATGCTCTGATGTTGAGCCGACAAAACAAATGGAGAAAATTTTATTCGCTATTGATGAACTTACAGGCTTAATTGGTGCAGCGGCTTTGATGAGACCATCTAAAAGTGTCGAAGATATGGAACTTAAAAGCCTGAAGAAAAAATTTAAAGATAAAAAATTTGCGGCGGGCTGTGATAGGGAAACTATACGTAAAGGCGCCGAAAATTTAGGCTGGGAATTGGACGAGCTTTTAAGTAAAACTTTAGTTGCAATGCAGGCCACTGAATAGAATTCCGTTTTCTGAGGAAAACGCCTTAGGCTCTGCCTAAGAAACGCAATTTTTTTGAAAAAATTGAGCAAAACTTTTAAATAATATTTTTGCTTAGGAAAAATTTTATATACATAATTAAGGGCGGTAACGAATTTCGTTACCGCCCTTAAAGTTTATATTAATTTTAAATTAATAAATATTAGTCAACATTGTAAAAGCATTCTTTGCCTTGGTATTCAGCAATGTCGCCCAATTGGTCTTCAATGCGAATTAATTGGTTGTATTTAGCAATACGGTCTGTACGGCTCATAGAACCTGTTTTGATTTGGCCAGCGTTTAAACCAACTGCGATATCAGCAATTGTTGCGTCTTCTGTTTCGCCTGAACGGTGAGAAACAACGCAAGTATAACCAGCTTTTTTAGCCATTTCAATAGCGTCGAAAGTTTCTGTTAAAGTACCAATTTGGTTAACTTTAATTAGAATTGAGTTAGCAATGCCTTTTTCGATGCCTTCTTTTAGGATTTTAGGGTTAGTAACAAATAAATCGTCGCCAACTAATTGGATTTTGTCGCCTAAACGGTCTGTTAGTTTTTTCCAGCCGTCCCAGTCGCTTTCGCCAATGCCGTCTTCGATAGAAACGATAGGATATTTTTCGCACCATGCTGCGTACATTTCGATCATTTCTTCAGTTGTTTTAGAACCTTGGCCTGATTTTACTAAATCGTACATGCCTGTTTCTCTGTTGTGGAACTCGGAAGCAGCAACGTCCATAGCAATGCAGATATCTTTGCCTGGCTCATAGCCTGCAGCTTTGATAGCTTCAACGATTAGCTCAAGTGGCTCTTCGTTTCCGTCGTTACAGCTAGGAGCAAAACCGCCCTCGTCGCCTACGTTTGTGTTATAACCTTTTTTCTTTAAAACAGAGCGTAAGTTGTGGAATGTTTCTGCGCCCATTCTTAAAGATTCTTTAATTGATTTTGCGCCAACAGGCATAATCATAAATTCTTGGAAGTCAACAGTAGAGTCAGCGTGTGAACCACCGTTAACAACATTCATCATTGGAACAGGCAATGTTTTGCCGTTAAATCCGCCGAAGTATTTGTATAAAGGCATGCCATAATAATCAGCAGCTGCGTGTGCGCAAGCCATTGATACGCCTAAAATAGCATTAGCACCTAATTTTGATTTGAAATCTGTACCATCAAGGTCAAGCATTGCTTTGTCAACTGCATTTTGATCAGTTGCATCTAAGCCGATAACTTCTTTAGCGATGATATCGTTAACATTGCTAACTGCTTTAGAAACGCCTCTGCCCAAATAACGAGCTTTGTCGCCGTCTCTTAATTCTAATGCTTCTCTCTCACCTGTAGAAGCGCCTGATGGAACCATAGCACGGCCAAATGCGCCGCATTCTGTTGTTACCTCTACCTCAACTGTAGGGTTGCCGCGTGAATCGATAACCTCACGAGCGTAAACACTTTTAATAATTGACATTATAAAAATCTCCTCTCAGATTTTGTTTTGCTTTTTACTAATTAATTGTAGCAGTACATATATAAAAAGTCAAGTCAAAAAACCGAAAAACACAGGTAAAAACAGCTTTTAAAATAAATATTGACAAAAATTTAACAATTTCTCAATAAAATTTAAAAATTACATTTTATTACACAATAATCATATATGATTTTATAGAGAAAAATTCAAACTTTTATAATACAAATTTGTATATTTTTGACATTTTAAGCCTTATTGATGATTAATTTAATTTAAAATATAAAATTTTAAACTTTATAAATGTAAAAAAACACAAAAAAACCCAAAATTTTACAAGATTTCTTTTCAAAAGTATTGACATATTATATAAAAATATGATAAATTGTTGGCAAAAGATAATGTTTTTGTATAAAACACAAATATAATTTCACAATTAAATTTAAAAAATCAATAAAGTAAGTGTTTTTCATAAGTTAAGGAGGAAACGAAATGAAATTTAAAACAATAAGTGGTTTATTATTTGCGCTATGTTTGCTGTGTCCTTTTATATTTTCAAATTTTGCGTTTGCTCAAAATGAAGAAGAAAAAATAAAAGTGGGGTATTATGTAGGATTTACTGATATAGTACGAGATATTGATTCAATGCACAGCCCGGGTTATGGATATGAAGTTTTCAAAAAAATGGAAGAAATAAGCGATTTATCATTCGAGTTTGTGCCTATTGAGGGAGATTTGATTGATGCAATAGAAGCAGGTATTGTAGACGTTGGTGGTTTTGGCATAAGAACCGACAGCAGAAAAGAAAAAGTTGTTTTTTCGCAAACACCTTATAGTAAAACTTATGTAGCGCTTATGACAGATGATATGGATATTAGATATAACACACCATCTGAAATTGATGGAAAAACTGTTGCGACTTATGAGGATAATTATGCCCAGCAATATTTAGACATTTATTGCGGCTGGTATGATATTTCTGTTGAATATGTTTATGGTGATGTAAATAATTATATGAATGAAGATGCCGATTTTTACATTACATATTCTGAAGATGATAATGCTAATTATCAAAATAATGTTTTAAACCTGGGTGTTTTTAATTTATATTTGATGACAAGCTTAGAAAATGAAGAATTGATGGCAAAAATAGATGAAATTTTCTATCAAATAGTTACTACCGAAGGAAATTTCTTCTTAGAACTTGAAGAAGAATATTTGTCTAAAAATTTGGAGATAAACCATCGCTCATTAACTCAAATCGAGGTTGACATTCTTTCTCAACGTACGCTAGAGGTGGGATATATCGATAATTTTAGGCCTATATCTTATGTGGATGAAAACGGTGAAGCAGCAGGCGCTATGGTAGAAACACTAAATTTATTTGCTGATAGATATGACTTTGAGGTGAATTATCATCCTTACAATTTGGCACAGAGTGAAGAGGCGTATGAAAAATATGACTTATTATTGACATTATATGGTGAAGGCGAACAAATTTATGAAAATTATGTTTTCACTGAAAGCTATTATGACATAGCCATGTATGCAAAAGTGCATTATGATATACATAAAGAAAGTGTAACCTTTGAAGAAGTTATTGAAAGTGCACCCAAGATAGGAGTATTACCATATCAATCATTAGATTATAAAGGAATTATAAAGGTGTTTCCTGATAATGAATTTGTTTTTTATGATGATTTTCATTCATTGTTGGATGCCTTTGCAAACAGAGAAGTAGATATGATAATTTTCACAGAAAGCGCAACACCGTATGCTGAATTGTATCTGGATGACATTGAAACCATTACTATGCACACAGACCTTGTGTTGCCGATGATGATTTTTGTCTCAAAAGATATATCAGAAACACATTTGCCAATCTTTAATATAATGCTTGATAGGATTAACCGTTTAGAGTATGAGGGAATATTAATTGAAAATTCTAACACTTATTATCCTGAAAAAAGCCTTTTAGACACTATATTAGACTATTGGTATTATTACGCTATAGCAATTATTAGTTTAATAGCATTTTTTATCATTTATGCAATTTTAAAACAAATACAAAAACAAAAAGAGCTTCTTACAGCATATAATCAAGATGCGCTTACCGGTTTTTATAAAGAGCATAAATTCAGAGAAATTATGGAAGAAGTTTTACAAAAGGCTAAGCCTAAAGAGTATGAGCTGGTATCGCTTGATGTTGACATGTTTAAAACACTTAACACACATTTCAGCGCAGAAAAAGGCACAGAAGTTATTGTTGCAATTGCAAGAGGACTTGAAAAAGCGTTTGATAAAACTTCGGCAGTTTTATGCAGAAGCACCGCAGATCACTATCTAATTTTAAGAAGAGTAGATTTAGGCGGAACACTAAGGCATATATATACAAATGATATTTTACCGAATGTAAGGGAAATTATAGGCGATAAATATAATATATCCATGTCGTTTGGAATTAAAACAATTGATAATTGCAATGAAAATTCAGCTTCAATTATCGGCAAAGCAGATAGTGCACGTGCGTCGGGAAAACATTCACATAAAACCACATATGTGGCATTTGACGAAAAAATGAGAAAGCAATATGAAGATAAAGTTGATATAACATTCAGAATGGAGCAAGCGTTAAAAGATAATGAGTTTTATGTTGAATATCAACCGAAAATTGATTTTGCAACTTTGAAAATAGGCGGTTTGGAAGCGCTTGTCAGATGGGAACAAAAATTTGGAACAAAGGTTTATCCTGATGAATTTATACCTATTTTTGAAGAAAACGGTTTTATTGCAACTTTAGATTTGTTTGTGTTTGAAGAGGTTTGTAAATTCATAAGAAATAATTATAAAAAAATGAATATTCCGAGAATTTCGGTTAATTTATCTGCGCACACGGTACTTTCGGATTATGTTTTGGCAAGAATAACAAGCTTAACAGAAAATTACGAAATAAATCCTGAAGAGATAGAACTTGAACTAACAGAAAGTGCAATAGAAAATGATACGAGCGAATTTTTAAGCAGAGTGAAAAAATTTAAAAAACTAGGGTTTAATATTTCTATTGATGACTTTGGAGCAGGAGTTTCCTCGCTTAATAGGCTAAGCTCTATTGAAGCAGATGTGTTAAAATTGGACAAAGCATTTTTCAATTTAAAAGAGCAAGGCGGAAAAAGCACTGTTGTTGTAGCCGATGTTATCTCAATGGCAAAGCATCTAGACATGAAAGTTGTTGCAGAAGGAGTTGAAACTTCTGCACAAGCAATGTGGCTAAAAAGTATTCAATGCGATTACGCTCAAGGGTATTACTTTGCAAAGCCTATGTCAGAAAATAAAATAAAAGAGCTTTTAATAAGTGAGAAACAGTATACAATAGATTTATTAGGCAAATAAAACAATTGATAATTTAAAACTTTTTGCAAAATTAAGGCATCGGGTTTTCTCGGTGCCTTAATACTTTAAAAATGGCTTTTCAATATAGTTTAGTATGATTTGAAGCTTATTGCTTTTGCCATAATACGGAGTTCATATTATATAAGTCAAACATTAGTTTGCCATAGTTGTCTGCCGTGCCATGTGCAAAAATTATACAATTTCGGTATTCGGATTGCTAGTAAATAAAATATAAAATACAGCATAGATTGTCTTGCGACTATTATATCACTAATATCAAAAATATCGATGTTTAGAATTATCTTGTGTTTTCTTTTAAAAAAAGGTATAATTATAAAGAATGTTTACATCTTAATTATATAGTTTAAAATATTGAAGCAGTATAGCAATATTAGCATTGAAATACTGCTAAGTTGCGATATATTTCAAAGCAAATCATTCAATAATATGATGTGCTTTGAAAACCGCCGTGACATGATAAAAATATGGATGTCAAATTAGTATTTAAATGTAGTAAAAGGAAGTATAATGAAAATAATTAGCTTTTTTAAAAAGAATATAAGAAGTATAATAGTTTTTTTAACAATTGTTTTTATTGGTCTTTTAGTAAATATGGTGCGCAGTATTACAGACGATGCCATAATAGAATCCACTTTTAGTGAGATGGAGCAAATTGGTGGACATTATCAAGATTTGCTTGAGAATTCTATTGAGGAAGCTGAAGATGACCTTTTACTCATTGCGCAATTGATGGCGGATAATGATGTTAACAGCGAAAATGTTGCGGAGTTTTTTGAAAGTCAATCGCAAGTAAGCGAATTTGAAACTTTGTATTATATTGGACTAGACGGCGAAGGCGTTTCAACGGACAATGAGCAATATGATTTTTCAGAAAACAAATCATTCATAAATGCTTCGAACGGTGAAACTTATATAGCAAACCCTCATGTATCAGAGCAAACATCAAGTGTTGTGTTTGATTTATCAGTTCCGGTTATACAAAACGATGAAATAACAGGTGTGTTATTTTGTGAAATTAACATATATGATTTTTTTGAAGCTGTAAACGAAGATAAAAAATATGAAAGTGATATATTTTTTGTAAACAGCAATTTAGATTTGGTATATTCTACAAGTGAAAACCACGTGGGCAGAGAGACTATTCCCGATGAAGATTTGCAAGAGATGGGAATGGACAATGTATCAAAAGCCCAAAACGATATAAGAAACAAACAAGATGGTCGATTTTATTACGATTATTTCGGAACTGCAAAAGTAATGGTTTACTATCCAATTGATATGACGGACGTTGCACTTGCAATGAATGTGCATATTGATTCAATTAGCAGTGAAATAATTACAGCATCCAATTATTTTGACATGGTGGGCAGTATTATATATTGGACTGTTATAGCTCTTGTACTGTATGTAACATTTATACAAAGGCGTTCAGACAAACGCATACTAAAAGTGGCGTATTTTGACCCGCTTACAGAATTACCCAATATGGCAAAGCTTAAACTTGAAATGGGCAATGTTTTACAAAACAATAAGAAAAAACAATATATAATTATAGTAATTGACATTCAAAATTTTAAAGCTATCAACGAGATTTTCGGTTATGAAGTAGGTGACCGTGTATTAAAATTGGTTAAATCTTTTTCCGACAGTTTTAAAGAGCCAAGTTTAATTACTGCGAGAATAGGCAGTGATAAATTTGCAATGTTTGCCGGAAATGGACTTTTGGAGGACTTAAGCTTTTTTGAACAAGCAGTGTCAGACCATTATGATGAATTTATACCGGAACTTGCTGATTATGCAGGTACATTTAAAATTGGAAGATATAAAATTGAAATGGGTGAAACCAATTTTGATGATATTATGTCAAAGGCTAATCTTGCGCATTTAAGAGCAAAAGCGTCTAAAGGTGAGATGCTATGCGATTATGATGAAACACTGAAAAGACAAGTAATTGTCGAAGCCGATATTAATAATAAAATGAAAACAGCACTTGCTAACGAAGAATTTAAAGTGTTTTTACAGCCAAAATTCAGCGCTAGTGATGACAAGCTTGTTGGAGCAGAAGCCCTTGTGCGCTGGATAGAAGTTGACGGAAAGATGATATTCCCAAATGATTTCATTCCGCTTTTCGAGCGCAACGGTTTTATAGTAGAACTTGATAAATATATATTAGAAAATGTTTGCAAGACAATAAATTATTGGATAAATAAGGGGCTTGGAAAAATTACTGTTTCGGTCAATTGTTCTCGCCTTAATTTAGAAAACCCATTTTTTGTCGACGGAATTGTTGCCATTGCAGATAAACACAATGTTCCGCATGAATGCATTGAAATTGAACTTACAGAGTCCACCACAATTACAAATGAAAACACGATAGAACAACTTTTTTCAGATTTGCATAAAAATGGGTTTAAAACGTCAATTGACGATTTTGGTGCGGGATATTCTTCGCTTGGTATGCTTAAAAACTTGCATGTGGATACCCTTAAAATGGATAGAAGCTTTTTTGTAGGCAGCAAAAATGCCAGACGTGATGATATGTTAATTGATAGCATAGTAAAAATGTCGCATAATCTAGGCATGTATGTTGTTGCAGAAGGCATAGAAACAAAAGAACAAGTTGAGCTTTTAAAAAGTGTTAATTGCGATGCAATTCAAGGTTATGTTTATGCAAAACCTATGCCTGTTGATGAATTTGAGAATAATTATGCAAATAGGTTTTCACAATGTGTTCTTGCGCATGAAAACGAGGCTCAAAATATAAAAAACATCAACGATGCAAGGTATACAACCAGCTTTGCACCGTGTGGATTATTAATTATAAAAGTTGACGAGCGTTTTACAATAGAAGAAGCGAATGATTATTTCTTCGAGATGATAGGCTATACAAGAGAAGAAGTGCGAGAAATTTTTGGCAATTACGGCATGAATATTGTGAGTGCTCAAAACAAAGCAAAAATTTCAAATTTATTTGCTGAACATATGCAAAATGACGCTGCTTCTGTAATAAGTATAGATAATAAATTTGTCGTTAAATCCGGCAAAGAGCATTTATATCGTTTGAATGGCAAAGTTGCAATAAACGAAAACGGGAAAGTAAGGCTTTATGTTTCGATGATTGAAATCACAAATTATTTAAACGATGAGAGGAATTTATAATACCGTTACATTAATTTTTTCAAATCTTGTGAAAAATAATGAAGTTATACCATATATATAAATTTGTTAAATAAATTAATGTGGCTTTTGGTCAAATTAAAAAATAAAAATAGGCAGTGAGGAAAGTTAAATCCCTCACTGCCTATTAGTTTTTATATAT
>CAYJGV010000005.1:46072-50025 GCA_964369715.1 uncultured Bacteroides sp.
AAAAATAGGCAGTGAGGAAAGTTAAATCCCTCACTGCCTATTAGTTTTTATATATTTATCATGCTGTTAAATATGCTTTTAAATGAACATCATATTACAATGTTTTTTCGTCATCACAAACTATTTCAACAGCGTCTATATCGACATGTGCTTTTGGTAATTTAAGCGAAGCACCGTGCACTTTTTCACTTGTACTTGCAGGTGTTTGTCCATTTGGTGCTGTTTTCAAAAGAGAGAAAGAGAATGTGCAATCCACACCCGGGTTGCTTTCTACCCAAATTTCACCGCCCAAAAGAGTTATAAGCACTTTGCATATATGAAGCCCAAGGCCACTGCCACCTGTGTTTATGCCGCGGCTTTTGTCCTCTTTGTAAAAACGATCAAATACATATGGCAGTGCATCTTTTTCTATGCCGTCACCTGTGTTTTTAATGCTAACAGTAATTTTCGATTTTTCTTCCTTGACATTAAAACATATTTCTCCACCCTCAGGGCAAAATTTAAGTGCGTTATCGAAAATATTATAAATTACTTGATGGATTAAGTCAGGGTCGGCGTAAACTATGGTGCGCTTTGGTGTAAAGCCGCAAAGCTTTACGTCGCCTGAAGAAATTCGTTGCTCTGCTGCAAATACTATGCTTGTAATATTCTCCCAAATGTCATAATATTGCGCATTAACAACATATTCGCCTGCTTCTAACTTTGTGATATCAAGCATGTTTTTTATAAGGCGTGTAAGCCTTGCGCTCTCTTGCGAAACAATTCCAAGATAATGTTTTGTGCTTTCCTCGGGAATAGTGCCGTCAAGCATACCGTCCACAAAGCCTTTAATGCTTGTCATCGGTGTGCGTAATTCATGGGCGATGTCACCCATAAAACTGGCGCGAGAGCTATCTATTTTTTGCAAACTTTCTGCCATTGCATTAAAGCTGTGCGAAAGTTGAACAATTTCATCTTCACCGTCTTCTTCTATTCTCACAGAGAAATCGCCCGAGCCGAACTTTTTGGCGGCATCTGCCATTTCACGTAGCGGTGTTGTTATTCTTGCCGTCATCCAAATGGAGAAAACACTAGCTACAATAAGCATTAAACCTGCAGAAATAAAAAACATCGAAAGAGTGCTTGCTACATATTCATAAAGGCTGCTGGCATCAGAAGCCGCAAAAATAAAGCCTGTGTGGTTATTATTGCCGTCATAAATAGGGCGACCCGACCAAAAATACATATTTTCAGAAAAATTATTCAAAGAGCCTAAATCGCTGAAATTTCCGTTTTCAATCGTAGAATCAAGAACTTCTTCTGGAAATTTTAAGCCTAGAAAAGCATTACTTGATGACATATCGTTGCTTATCATTACAGCGCCGTCCGTAGATGTCACAAAAATTAAATCGCCCGTTGCCCTTGCAGTAATCATAATTTCTCTTGCAACAGCTAAGTTTTCAAAAATATGCAAATTTTCATCTTCATCTAAATTGTCACGAATAGTTATAGGCGTGTATTCTTCCACAATTCGCATAATATTATTAATGGTGTGCGAAAGTGATTGGTTGCGTTCTTCCTGAAAATAATTTATTGTTAGATAGGAATAAACAATGCCCATAAGTAATAAACCGCAAAATAAAATAGCGGTGGTGGAATACAATATTCTTGTAGAAATACTTTTGCGCATAAAATCTACTCTTTTACTTCAAATTTATAGCCTACGCCCCAAACGGTTTTAAGGCTCCATGCTTCGCTTGCTCCGTCTAATTTTTCACGCAGACGTTTTACGTGCACGTCGATAGTTCGGCTATCGCCATAATATTCAAAGCCCCAAACTTCGTCCAATAATTGGTCTCTTGTAAAAACACGATTGGGGTGGCTTGCCAAAAAGTATAAAAGTTCAAGCTCTTTTGGCGGTGCCTCTATAACTTCACTGTTTACCTTCATTTCATAGCGAGATAAATCCACAATTAAATTGTCGAAATTGATAACACTGTCTTTTTTCGTCTCTTCAATTTGTGTTGTTCTACGAAGAACTGCCTTAACCCTAGCTGTAATTTCTTTTGGGTCAAACGGCTTAACAACATAATCATCTGCGCCAAGTTCAAGCCCTAAAACTTTATCAAAAGTTTCGCCTTTTGCCGTCAGCATAATTATAGGTACATTGGAATTTGCACGAATTTTACGACAAACTTCCCAGCCATCCATTTTAGGCATCATAACGTCAAGCAACATCAAAGCCGGTTTTTCGCTTTCAAAAGTGCTAATTGCGTCCTCGCCATTATGTGCCATAACAACTGTATACCCTTCTTTTTGTAAGTAAAGGCGTAAAAGTTCGCTTATATTTTTATCGTCGTCAACAACCAATATTTTCTCGTTAGACATGATTATTCCTCCATGTTATGTATTATTTATTTCATTATAATACATAATTGTGGATAAAAAAAGAAATTTATGTTATTTTTTAAAAACAATTATTCATATTTTGCGTTTATTTGATTATTTGTTTTCATAATAAATGTAGAATTTTTACAAGATTTCTGTTATTATAATATAGTATATAAAAGCCGTTAGTATTTCGGCTTAAAAAGCAGATAATCAGAAAGAGAGCGATGAATTAATATGAAACTTGGTATTGTGGGCTTGCCTAATGTTGGTAAAAGCACATTATTTAATGCGATAACTAACGCAGGGGCAGGTGCGGCAAACTATCCGTTTTGCACAATAGAGCCGAATGTCGGTGTTGTTGCAGTGCCTGATGAAAGGCTTGAAAAACTTGCGCAAATATGGCAAACAGATAAAAAAACACCGGCTATAGTTGAATTTGTGGATATTGCCGGCCTTGTGAAAGGCGCAAGTAAAGGCGAGGGCCTTGGCAATAAATTTTTGGGGAATATTCGTGAATGTGACGCTATTGTGCATGTTGTGCGTTGTTTTTCCGATGACGATATAGTGCATGTTGACGGTGAAGTTGCACCTTTAAGGGATATTGAAACAATTGACACAGAACTTATTTTGAGCGATATGGAAGTTGTAAACACAAGGCTTACACGCTTTGAAAAAGCCGGCAAGACAGGCGACAAAAAAGCACTTAATGCCACAGTTTGGCTAAAAGAGCTTGAAACGCATTTGGGCGAGGGCAAAAACGCAAGAACTTTTGAATTTGACGATGCCGACGAAGAGCAAGCCTTGCTTTTAAAGGAAATAGGCCTTTTAACAGCGAAACCCATAATTTATGCCGCTAATATGAGCGAAGACGATTTAATGGATGGCATGGAAAAAAACATGAATTACCAAGCTGTTTTAAAATTGGCAAATGATGAAAACAGCGGCTGCATACCTATTTGTGCAAAAACCGAAGAGGATATTGCCGGTTATACACCAGAGGAAAAACAAGAATTTTTAAGTGAAATGGGAATTGAAGAAACAGGCCTTGATAGGCTTATTGCATCGGGTTATTCTCTTTTAGGGCTTATCAGTTATTTGACAGACGGCAAAAAGGAATGCCGTGCGTGGACAATTAAAAAAGGCACAAAAGCACCGGGTGCAGCAGGCAAAATCCACAGCGATTTCGAGCGTGGGTTTATCCGTGCAAGCGTTGTTAGTTATGATGATTTTGCAGCTTGTGATTTCCAAATTGCACAGGTTAAAGCCAAAGGTTTACAACGCACAGAGGGCAAGGAATATATTGTGCAAGATGGAGATATTATCGAATTTTTATTTAATGTTTAATTTAAAATAAATGGTGTATTGATTCTAGCCAAGACATGTCATTCCGAGCGTAGCCGAGGAATCTGTTGTTGCTTTTTAGCTTGCTTTAATTGCGATTCTTCGTCATACCTCCTCAGAATGACATGGTTGGCAGGCTTAGCGCTGTCATTCCGAGCGTAGCCGAGGAATCCATTGTTGCTTTTTAGCTTGCTTTAATTGCGATTCTTCGTCGTACCTCCTCAGAATGACATGGTTGGCAG
>CAYJGV010000006.1:0-45422 GCA_964369715.1 uncultured Bacteroides sp.
CGAAGAATCCGTCCTATACAACTATAAATATAAGGAGTAGAATTATGAGTAAACATTATACATTAAATATCGCAGGTTTAACCAGAGAATTACCTATTTGCAAAGTAAACGATAATTTAGACATTGCAGCTTTTGTTATGTTCAGCGATATTGAACTTACTATTGCTTGTGCAAGCGAGCTAATTAAAGTTTTACCTGAATTTGATGTCATTGTGACAGCTGAAGCAAAAGGCATACCTCTTGCATATGAAATGTCACGTCAATGCGGTAAAAGATATATCCCGGCAAGAAAAGGCGCAAAACTTTATATGGAAGACCCTGTTATGATAGTTGATAAATCTATAACAACAAGCGGCACACAAATGCTTGTTTTAGATAAAAAAGATATAGATTATATGAATGGCAAACGTGTTGTTATTGTCGATGATGTTATTAGCACAGGCGGAAGCCTTATTGCGCTTGAGACATTGGTTAAAAAAAGCAGTGCAAACATTGTGGCAAAAGCTGCTGTTTTAGCAGAGGGCGACGCAGCAGAAAGAAATGATATAATTTATTTAGAATCATTACCGTTATTTACAAAATAAGAGTTAAAGAATTATGAAAAGACCACTTGCCGTTTTTGGGTTCACTTATCTAATAATGCAAATGGCAATTATACTTTTGCCGCAAGAATTATTTATTGTTCTTGCGGTTGTTTTTAGTGTGGCGTTTATAATTGTTTTTCTTTTTAAACCAAAGTATAAATTACATATTATTGTAATTGTTTCAGCATTAATTTTAGGTTTTTCATTAAATTATATTTACAATTTAACATATATAAAGCCCTCGCAAGATTTAATAGGAAAAGAGCTTGATTTTACAGCAACAGTCATTAGTTCAAGTGATGGATATAATGAAGAAATAAGAAATGTACAGCTTAAGATAAATGCTATAAATGAAAACGGTCAAAACACAAACGTAAATTTTTACACTAGTGCTTTAATGCCTTATGTCGGCGATGGAGACGTCTTAAGTTTCACTGCCGTTGTAAATGAAATTGAAGATGAGTGGAAATTATATAATTATTCAAATGCTGTTTTTGTTAGTCTTTCAGATGTTGAAAATTTAAAACACATAACAAGTACACAAAGCATTTTACATATTGCAGATGACATTCAATTTAAACTTGCTTATAATATTGATAGGTTTATACCCTCAAGTGCAGGAAGCATAATAAATGCAATGTCATTAGGATATGATGGCTATTTAACAAAAAGCATTGAGGAAGTGTTTAGAAGTGCAGGGGTATCGCATGTGCTTGTTGTTAGCGGCTTGCACCTTAGCCTTGTAAGTGCAGTTGTATATTTTTTATTGTGTCTTTTCATGCGCAAAAGGCTTGCAAGCTTTTTTACAATATTATTCATATTATTATTTGTAATGATTTCGGGGATAACACCCTCAGCAATAAGGGCATGTGTTTCCATAATTTTGATTTTTTCTGCAAAAATTTTCAGCAGAAAAAGTGATATTTATACATCTTTAGGTTTTGCCGCATTAATTTTATGCATACATAATCCATATGCAAGTGTGGACGTAGGCACGCTCTTGTCATTCAGTGCAACTTTAGGTGTGTTAAGTGCATCAAACTATATAAGTGAACGTCAAACTGCCAGAAAAGCAGCACAACGCAGTATTAGATTGAGAGATATGTGCATCGAATCTGTTGCACTACCTTTTGCGGCTTCAATTGCAACTTTACCGATTTTATCTGCATTTGGCTTTGGTATTTCACTTGTCGGCACAATAACAAATATATTAATTTCACCGTTTATACCTCTAATTGTAATTAGCGGTATGGTTATAAGTCTATTGGCAGAAATTGAATTTTTATTTTATATTACAAGAATAATAGCTGTTTTTATTGCTGCAATTACAAATGTAGTGTATTTTATAGCAAGTGTTTTTGCTAATATTCCGGGTGCATATATACATATTACAGGCATAAGTGCAGTTATTATTATTTTGTGCGCAATTGCGTTGATTTTTATAGGTTTTAAATTAAAATTAAACAAGAAATTAAATGCAATATTTGCTGTTTTATTTATTATTATCGGTGGAGCGTTTTACTTTATTTACAGCTCAAATGTTGCACATATAGAAACCGTTGGCAGTGGTACTCAGCCCTCGCTTTTTATTATGAAAAACACAAGAGCAAGTTTAATATTTAGTGGTAGAGATACAGATATTGATGAAGTTCAAGAAATATGTGAAAAATACAATATAAGCAAATTAGATTTAATTGTTGATTTAAGACGCTCTGAAACGGCAAGTGATTTAAGCGAATATATAAATTATAATGAATTAATAAAAGCTGAACTGCTTTTAAATAATACAAAAATCAAAATTTATGATGATATTTTCATAAATATACACCATCAAGAAAATGGTAATTATGCAGGTGTAAGTATAAATGAAACAACAATAGGTATTTCTTCAAATAGGGTTGATATGAACGCTTTCGAAAATTGTGATATTTTTATTTTAGGTTCAGGAAAACCTGAAAATTTATATTGTGACACTCTGTTATTAACTGACAATCCACCGTCTTGGTGGTTTGATGAAAGACCTGATATGCAGTTTAACGATATTAAAACAGCTAATAAATTATTTATAAGAACAAACAGTGATGAATTTAAATGGGAGGAAGATTTTTTTGATATCTCATGAAGCAGGTGCGTTTAAAGCAATTGAAAATGCAGATAAATATGATGTTTTTTATTTTTATTCAACTGAAGAATATTTACTGCATAGTTTGGCACAAAAAACTATATCATATTTTATGAAAAAAGATGATTTTGAACTTACACAAATTGAAGGGCCTGTGCCAAGCATTGAAGAGATTATTGCTGCTGCGGGAACAATTTCTTTTTTTGGCACAAAACGTTTAGTATATGTTCAAGGTATAGTTTTGTCGTCTATGAATGATGATGATGTAAAAGCGCTTTGTGACACAATGCATAGCCTTGAAAATTCTATAGTAATTATAACAGCTGTGTTTAATGATGATAAAGCAAAGTTGACAAAAAAAGCGAAATTATTAAGCGAAACAGCAGACAAACTCGGCCTTGCAGCAGATTTGCTTAAACCAAGTGCGCAAGATGCAAAACGCTTTGTTTTAGAAAGTGCAAAAGCTTTAAACACTGAAATTTCACCTACTGCGGCAACAATTTTGGTTGAAAGGGTAGGGACAGATTATTTTACATTAAAAAATGAGATTGAAAAATTATGCGCTGCTTGTGAATATAAAGAAATAACAAAAGATTTAATTGTTAATTTTAGCGTGCAAAATATTGATGCTGATGTGTTTGATATGGTTAGAATGATTACATCACACAGAATAGCACAAGCGTTATCAAAGCTTAATAATTTAATTGACAAACAAAACGAACCAATTGCCATTACAGCTGCATTGGCAGGCTCTTTTATTGATGTTTACCGCATGAAATGTGCTGATAAAAAAAGAATAAACACTGCAAAAGTTATGAAGGATTTTGGCTATAAGGGCAGTGATTACAGGCTTAAAAAAGCATCTCAGACGGCAAGAGAGTATAAATTAAACCAATTGGAAAAAGCAATAGAAATATTATGTGAATTAGATATTAAATTGAAAAGCTCACCTGTTAATTCTGTTGTGCTTTTACAAAGTGCAATTTGCGAAATTGCTACTATAGGTGCATAAATGAGTGAAAAAATAAAAATAAGCGAAGTTATAATTGTCGAGGGCAAATATGATGTTTCAACTTTATCTGATATTGTTGATGCTCTTATTATTCCGGTTGGTGGTTTTTCTGTTTTTTCAAGTAATGAAACAAAAGAGTTGATTTTAACATTAGGCAAGCAAAAAGGTATTTTAGTTTTGACGGATTCTGATGATGCTGGTTTTAAAATAAGACGATATATCAACAATATTGCACAAAATATTATAGTGAAGAATGCATATATTCCTGCGATTGACGGCAAAGAAAAACGTAAAGATAAGCCATCAAAAGAAGGGCTTTTAGGCGTTGAGGGAATGAAAAAAGATGTGTTAAAGCAAGTGCTTTTAAAATTTTCAAATAATAATATTATTATTAAAGATGAAAAACAATTGATAACTTATGCGCATTTGTTTCAGGCAGGGATTTCAGGAACAAACGAAAGTGCACAAAAAAGAAGAGACTTTTTAAAAAAAATATCCTTGCCGCCAAGACTCTCCAAAAAAGCCTTGTTACAGGTATTAAACAGCTTATATACATACGATGAATTTTGTGAAATAATTAATAGCATTTAAATTATATGAAAAAATTTTATATTTGTAAAAACATGTTTTATTTAAATTTTATTTATAAAAATTGAAATTTTACATTATAAATTAAAAGAAAGAAGAAATAAAATGAAAACAAATTTTATTAATGAGATAGACAGAAGCAATACATATGCGGCAAAGTGGGACGTGCTACCTATGAAAACTGATATCCCAAATGCAATTCCGATGTGGATTGCAGACGGTGATGTAAGAAGCCCCATTGAAGTTGAAAATGCACTAAAAGCAAGAGCGCAGCATCCAATCTATGGGTATAGCTTTCCACCTGAAGAGTTTAAAGAAATAACAGCTATGTGGATGAAAAAACGCCATAATTGGAAGATTGAAAACGAGTGGGTAATGTTTTGTCCGGGCATAGTAAGGGCATTACATATAAACGTAATGGCTTTTACAAATGAAGGCGATGAAGTAATTATACAAAGGCCTGTATACTATCCGTTTGGCCTCGTTGTAGAAAAAGCAAATAGAAAAATATTAGATAATTCTTTAATTTATAAAGATGATAAATACACTATAGATTTTGAAAATCTTGAGGAATTAGCGTCAAGACCAAATGCAAAAATGATGATATTGTGTAATCCACATAATCCTGTTGGAAGAGTTTTTACGAAAGAAGAACTTGAAAAAATAGGGGATATATGTGATAAATATAATGTTGTAATTGTCAGCGATGAAATACATGCAGATTTAATTTTATATAATAATAAACACATACCTATGGCAAATTTAGATAAAACTTGGGCAAAAAATATTATTACTTGCCATGCACCAAGCAAAACTTTTAATATTGCGGGACTTGAGGGTTCATGCATTATTGCTGAAAACGAGGAATATCGTGTAAAAATAAATAAAGCGATTGATAATGCTTATTTTAATATGCCTAACGTATTTACTATGCCGGCATATATAACAGCTTATAGAGATTGCGAATATTATGTAAATGATATACTGGAATTGATTGAAAGTAATATCAAAATTGTTGAAAATACTTTAAAAGAAACAATGCCTAAAATAAAATTGGTGAAACCTGAGGGCACTTATTTATTATGGTTAGATTGCACTGAGTTTAATATTCAGGGAGAAGAACTTGAAGAATTTTTCAATAAAAAAGCTGGTGTTGTTATGAACGGCGGTTATATGTTTGGAGAACAAGGCAATAATTTTATGCGTATGAATGTATGCTGTCCACAAAGTATATTAAAAAGGGCACTTTCTCAAATGAAAACAGCATATGACGAATTATAAATAAACCAAAACCTCCTAAGGTAAATGTATAAATTAACATTTATCTTAGGAGGTTTAATTTTTATATTTATGCTTTTACATGCTGTAAGCAGTAATTAAATTAAATTTTAATAATGTTTAAGCTTATAAAAATTGAAATTAGCCTTTGTTTTTAAGTGATTTCATACGTAAATTATGGTCTAAGATACGTTTTCTGATTCTTGTATTTTCAGGTGTAACTTCAAGCAATTCATCAGGAGCTAAAAATTCAAGGCTTTCTTCTAAGCTAAGTTTAGATACAGGAACAAGCCTTAGTGAATCGTCACTGCCTGAAGCACGCATATTTGTAAGCTGTTTTGTTTTGCAAACATTAACAGTTAAATCATCACCAGATGGACTATATCCAACAATCATGCCTGCATAAACTTTTTCACCCGGAGTAACAAGCATTGTTCCACGTTGTTGTGCATTAAATATGCCATAAGCAACAGCATCGCCTGTTTCAAAGCTTATTAAGCTGCCTGAATTGCGTCCTTGAAGTTCGCCTTTCCATTCAGAATAACCATCAAATATAGTGTTTAAAATGCCTTCACCATGTGTGTCAGTTAAAAATTCGCTTCTATAACCAAACAAACCACGGCTTGGAATTTTAAATTCAGCACGCATACGTGTTGCGCCAAGTGGTGTCATTTGAACAAGCTCACCTTTTCTGCTGCCAAGCTTTTGAATAACACTGCCTTGATATTCTGTTGGAACGTCAATTACAACGTGTTCCATCGGCTCGTAAGTCACGCCGTCTTTTTCTTGCAAAAGAACTTTAGGAGGTGAAACTTGAAGCTCATAGCCCTCACGACGCATGTTTTCAATTAATATTGAAAGGTGCATTTCGCCACGTCCCATAACACGGAAGCTTTCGCTTGAAGTGCTGTCTTCAATTTTCAAGGCAACATCTTTCAAAAGCTCTCTGTGCAAACGGTCTCTTATTTGACGGCTTGTTACAAATTTACCTTCACGTCCCGCAAACGGGCTATCGTTAACGGCAAAAGTCATTTCTACTGTTGGGTCATTTATTTTTACAAATGGAAGAGGTTCTACCAAAGAAGGCTCACATAATGTGTTGCCAATATTGATATCACCTAAACCGCTAAATGCAACTATATCGCCGGCACTTGCTTCTTGGATAGGTGTGCGTCCGTTTGCCTCAAAGCTATAAAGTGCTGTAATGCGTCCTTTTTTGCTTAATTCTTTATCATGATAATCGCATACAACAACGTCTTGGCCAACTTTCATTGTGCCGTTTTCTATACGTCCAATGCCAATTCTACCAACAAATTCGTTGTAATCAACGCTTGAGCAAAGCATAGAAAGGGGAGCGTTCTCATCACCTACAGGAGGTTTTACATATTCTAATATTGTTTTAAATAAAGGAATTAAATCTGTTCCTTCAACATCAGGGCTATAGCTTGCAGTGCCTGCTCTACCCGAACAAAATACCATAGGGCTGTCTAATTGTTCATCTGTTGCGCCTAAATCCATCAAAAGAAGCAGTACTTCATCAATAACTTCTTTAATTCTAGCATCAGGTCTATCAATTTTATTTACAGCAATAACAAGGCTTAAATTTTGTTGTAGTGCTTTTTGTAAAACAAAACGAGTTTGTGGCATACAGCCCTCGGCTGCATCTACAAGTACAAGTACACCGTTAACCATTTTCAACACACGTTCTACTTCGCCGCCAAAATCGGCATGTCCGGGGGTGTCAACTATATTAATTTTTACGCCTTCATAATGGGTACAGGCGTTTTTAGCAAGTATAGTAATTCCGCGTTCGCGCTCAATATCACCTGAGTCCATAACACGTTCAGCAACTTGTTGGTTTTCTCTAAAAGCTCCGCTTTGTTTTAACATTTGGTCAACCAAAGTTGTTTTACCGTGGTCAACGTGGGCAATAATGGCGATATTGCGAATATTTGTCTGTTCCATATTTTTATCCTTTTATTATTTTTTATATTTCATCAACTTCAACAATTAATTGTACTATATTTTATATAACATGTCAATTAAAAAGTATAAATTATACTTAACTTGCTAATGTTTAAAATTTATGATAACATTAGTATAATAAATACTAATATAATATTTTAAAAATAAAGGAGCCAATATTTTGAATATTCATAAATCATCAGAAGATTATTTAGAGACAATTTTAGTTTTAATGGAACGTAACGGTAATGTTAGAAGCATTGACATTGCTAATGAGCTTGAATTTTCAAAGGCAAGTGTTAGCGTTGCTATGAAGAAATTGCGTGAAAACGATTATATTACTGTTGATAGTGATGGCTTTATCAAATTGACAAATCAGGGCAACGAAGTTGCCTCGCGAATTTATGTCAGGCATAAATTGTTAACAGATTTTTTTGTACACCTTGGTGTATCAAAAGAAACGGCCGCAAAAGATGCTTGCAAAATTGAACATGATTTAAGCGAAGAAACATTTGATAAATTGTTAAACTATGCACATAAAATTATGAATTAATTAATTTTTCTTGTGATGTTATAAGCGAAATTTTATTAAAATGCAAAGTGTTTTCATGCAATTCAATGTAAAAATTACGTGAATTATTGTTTTCGATTAACAATTCTGCAAGTGGTTGTTCAATATTTTCAATTATGATTTTTCTTATACACCTTGCGCCATAAGCATTGCTTTTTGCTTTGTTTGAAATATAATTTGACACATTATCATTAAAAGATATCGTTATATCTTTTTCTTTGAGCCTTAATTGTAATTCGCAAAGCATTTTTTTAGAAATTTTATTAAGTGCATTTTCATCTAATGGGTAAAATACTAAGGTTTCGTCTAAACGCCCTAGTAATTCAGGCGCAAAGTAATTGTTTAGCTCTTTTAATATATTTTTTTTAATCTCTTGGTTTTTGTTTTCTATGTTTGAAAAACCAAGAGATTTTTTATTTATCGTTGCTGCACCAATATTCGAGGTTAAAATAATTAATGTATGTTTAAAATTAATTTTTGTGCCCTCACTGTCAGTTAATTCTCCCTCTTCCAAAATTTGCAAAAGCAGATTGTAAATATCACTGTGTGCTTTTTCAATTTCATCAAGTAAAACAACACAATATGGCCTTGAACGCACCGTTTTTGTAAGTTTTCCACCTTGTTCATGGCCAACGTATCCTGGGGGTGCTCCTATTAATTTACTTATAGAGTGTGCCTCTGAATATTCCGACATGTCAAACCTTATTAAAAACTTTTCACTACCGAAAAATTCATTTGCTATTTCTTTGGCAAGTGCACTTTTACCAACGCCTGTAGGCCCTAAAAATAAAAAAGCACCACTTGGTCTGTTTTCATCACAAACTCCCGTTGCACTTCTGTAAAGTGATTTTACTATACAGCTTACGGCTTCCTCTTGAGAAATAACTTTGTGACACAATTTTTTATTTAAATTTTGTATTCTTTCAAATTTATCGCACATTATTTTTTCAATAGGTATACCGGATTGTTTTGCACATATTTGTGCTATATCATGCGTATTTATAGTGCAATTTTGCAACGAATTTTTAATTTTTACAAGCGCACAAGCCTCATCCAACAAATCAATCGCCTTATCAGGCAAAAAACGTTCAGGAATATACCTTATACTATAATTTACACACGCATTTATAGCGCTATCACTTATTTTTACATTATGATATCTCTCATAGTTTGCGCGTAATCCTTTTAAAATTTCTATTGCTTCTTGTTTTGATGGTTCATCTATATATATCTTTGAAAAACGCCTTGTAAGTGCTGTATCTTTTTCAATTATTTTAAATTCATTAACAGTTGTTGCGCCAATTAGTTGAAAGTTTGCCCTTGCAAGTAATGGTTTTAAAATATTACTTGCATCAATGCCACCTTCTGCAGCACCTGCACCCATAATTACGTGCAGTTCATCAATAAAAAGTATAGTGTCCGAGCATTCGGCATCTTTTAATATATTTTTAAATCGCTCTTCAAAATCGCCTCTGTACTTGGTTCCTGCAATAATATTTGATATTTCAATTGATAAAATTCTCTTATCAAGCAATGGAAATGGAACTTGTTTTTTAACTATTCTTTGTGCTAAAGCTTCAATTATAGCTGTTTTTCCGACACCTGGTTCACCAATAAGGCAAACATTGTTTTTATATCTTCGTGAGAGTATGTTTATAATATCATCAACTTCTTTTTCGCGTGAGATAATGGGGTCAAACTCATTGTTTTGTGCAATAAAAGTAAGGTCTTTTGAATATTTTTCCAATTGCATTTTTTTGTTTGAGTTGTTTTGATTATTTTTATTGTCATTAAAAAATATATTTTTGTTAAAATTTAAATTTTTATTTGATGTGGATGAAAAATTTATATCGATTTTTTTTAAAATTGAAATCGCACCACAATCATCAACACTTAATAGTGATTTAATAATTATATCTAAATACACAAAATTGATATTGTTTTCCTTTACATCAATAAGTGAAATTTCAAGGCAATATTTTAAATTAAAAGTAAAATCATCAGGGGATAGCTTTGTTTTAATTCCTTGAGAATTTTGTGAAATTATTAATGATTTAATTTTATCATAATTTATTTTTCTTGATAAATAATGCGAATAATTATAATAATTAGGCACATTTAAAATACTTAAAAGCAAATGTTCTGTTGCAACATAAATTGAACCCAAATTTTCAGCTTCTTTGATAGCGTTATTAATTACAACTGTGCTTTCTGTGTCAAAATTATTAAAAGTATATATCATGATTACTCCAATCTAATGTTTGATATTTATTACTTTTAAATTATTGACAAAATTGATAAGATAAAAACAAAAAAAATAAATGCATACATAAAAAGTGAGGAATTCTTATGCTTGCATTTATTTTTATTAAATATTACACGCGCATTTGTTGTTTTTTGCTCAATCGCATTTTGTCAGATATCATTGCAATAAACTCGCTGTTTGTTGGTTTTCCGCGTAAATTATGAATTGTGTATCCAAAATAACTGTTTAATGTATCAACATCACCTCGATCCCATGCCACTTCAATTGCGTGACGAATTGCACGCTCTACTCGGCTTGCTGTGGTTGAATTTCTTCTTGCAATTTCAGGGTAAAGCCTTTTTGTAACACTGTTTATGTAATCGTGGTCGTCCATTGTCATTAAAATAGCATCTCTTATAAATTTATAACCCTTTATATGTGCCGGAACTCCAATTTGATGTAAAATCTCAGTCACTGTGCATTCGTCATCAATTTGTGGTTCTAAATGGATATGCCTCGATACACTGGATACAACCCTATTTGCTAAAGAGTTGATATCGTATGGCTTTAAAAAGTAATAAGAAAAACCGCTTTCCATCACTTCTTGTTCAAGTGCATCGTTTGAAAAACTGCCTGTTACAAAAAATGTTGTGCCATATGCTCCGCTTTCATCATATTTTTGCTTTACACTAATTGCATCCATACCTGGCATAAATGCATCAATTAAAACGGCAGATGGTTTCTCTTTTAAAACTGCTTCTAAAATTTTGTTGCCGTCTTTTTCACATGTTTGCACTTTAATTTTGTACTTAGCTAGCAAATTTCCGATTTGTTTTGTTTCGTCCAAATTAGTTTCTGTCATTAATAGTGTCATAGATGTTTCCATTTTAGTCCTCCGTTTTTGCTTTAATTGCAAATAAATTTATTATTTGGTTTTTCTACTACCAAATATTACCATATTTCTCGTGGAAAAACAACCCTTTTATGGAAAAAAATTCTAAATATAGAAATAATTATATAATTCGACACAATATGATGTGTTATTTTAACAAAAAAAATAAAATATTTAATAATTAGATAATATAATATTGTAATTTTGTTTATTCTTTATATAAATAGCGAAATATGTAATATGTAATAAATGATATGCTACAGTTTTATTCAATTATGATATAGCATTACTTAATATAATCAAAAATTTTAATAAAAAAAATAATGTTGATACGCAAAAAATTAACAATTTTTTTATAAAATACTCTTGAAATAACCACAATTAAATGATATATTATGAATATATTGTTTAATATACTGAAATAATAATATATATTTTCAAATCATGTTATAAAAATAAAATTAAAAATATTTAAATAAAAAGGTAGGGGATAAAAATGTCAATAGAAATTACGAAATCAAATTTTGAACAGGAAGTTATTAATTCAGATAAAAAAGTCCTTGTTGATTTTTGGGCAGAATGGTGCGGACCATGCCGCATGTTAGGGCCAATAATCGATAAACTTGCAAGCGAAAGAGACGATGTTAAAGTTGGCAAGCTAAATGTTGACACTGAGCAAGAACTTGCACAGCGCTTTAATGTTATGACAATTCCTACAGTTATTGTTTTTAGTGAAGGCAAAGAAGTTTCGCGTAGTGTTGGCCTAGTGACACAGGATAAACTTGAAAGTTTGTTGTAGGAATTAATAATTTTTGACCGAGGTAAAATTTAATAAATTAAATTTTATCATTAACCCATTTGATAATAATGAGGAACGGTTGATGAAAAAATATTCTGGTAAAGTTGCTTATAGAGGCATTGCCGTGGGTGAAGTTAGTGAATTTATTAATGATGATGTCAGTGTAACTAAATTGACAAATGTTGATGTTGAAGATGAAATAAAGCGTTTTTACACTTCAAGGCAAAAGGCTATAGAGCAATTAAAAATAATGCATCAAAAAGCGATTAAAGATATTGGTGAATTTGATGCTGATATTTTTGAAGTGCATCAAATAATGTTAATGGATGAAAGTTATACCAATACAGTACTTGACATTATAGTGAAAGAAAATGTAAATGCAGAATATGCTGTAATGTGCACAAGTAAAATTTTGTGTAAATTATTTTCTAATACTAATGATGAATATTTAAGAGAACGTGCACTTGATATTGTAGATGTTTCAGAGCGCTTAATTGCTATTTTAAAAGATAGTCAGCGAGAAATTGATTTTAATGGCAAAAGTATTATAGTTTGTAACGATTTATCACCAAGCAATTTATTACAATTAGATAAAAATTACATTAAAGGCATAATTATCAGAGGCGGAAGTGTTCATTCACACACAGCTATTTTAGCTAGGGCATTTTCAATACCTACACTAGTTAGCGTTGATGTTGATAATTATATCGAAGGCAAAAATGCCGTAATAAATGGTTATACGGGTGAACTTATTGTAGAGCCTACTAACAGTCAAATCAAAAGTGCACTTACATTAATTAAAAAGGAAGAAACCGAATTTAAGCAGTTAAAAAATTATACTTATTTACCATGCAAAACAAAAGATGGTGTTAATTTTAAACTATTTTCCAATATAGGCGATATATTAAGCATTGGAAAAGCGATGGACAGCAATAGTGACGGTATAGGTTTATTTAGAACTGAATTTTTATGTATGGAAGATAATGATTTAGCAAGTGAGCAAGAACAATATGAGGTTTATAAAACAGCAGCAGATTTAGTTGGAGATAAACCACTTGTAATACGAACATTTGATTTTGGTGCGGATAAACAAATTGGAATTTTTGAGAATGACGACAAAAATATTAATGCTGCTTTAGGATTAAGGGCGCTTAGAATATTTTTACAAAATGATGAGTATGAAAAATTACTTATTGAGCAGTTAAGTGCAATTTTAAGGGCTGCGTTTAATAAAAATATATATATTTTATTGCCAATGGTTACTTCTTTATGGGAAATTGAGCGTGTAAAAAAATTACTTTCTGAAATTAAAAAATCTTTGATTTCCCAAAACAAACATTATGGTAGTGTTAAACTTGGCATAATGATAGAAACACCGGCCGCAGCAGTACTCGCAGATGAATTTGCAAAACATGTTGATTTTTTCAGCATTGGAACAAATGATTTAACGCAATATACCTTAGCCGCAGACCGATTAAATTCAAAAGTTGAAAAATACTATGATACAAAACATCCTGCGGTTTTAAAAATGATAGAAATTGCTGCAAAAGCTGCAAAAGAAAACAATGTTAAAATTAGCATTTGTGGAGATTTAGCACAAGATGCATCATTAATTCCTTTCTTCATCAAAAATGAAATTTTTGCTCTTTCTGTCTCATCTGAAAGTTATTTAAAAACCAAAAAAGCTATATGTGAATATAGCGAAAAAAACAATAAATATAATGCATAAAAAAAGTAGGGGAAAACCCCTACTTTTTTTATTGAAATATTAACTTTATTTATTTTAACATATTTCTAACTATACCGCGAGAACTATCCACCGAAACATTTAATCCATCTGTTAACTTTCTTGTTGCACCATGTGCGCCGATAACTACAGGTATATCAAGCGTTAAGCCCACAATTGCAGTGTGTGAGTTTTCTCCGGATTCCTCGGCAATAACAGCAACGGATTTTTTAATATATGGCAACATTTCATTATTGGTTGAGGGAACAACTAAGACACAGCCCTCGGTTGCTTTTGCTTTTACTTCATCTGCTGTTCTGCAAACACATGTTAAACCACTAGTAACTTTGTTGTCTGGGTTAATTCCAACGCCTGTAATAAGAGCATCGCCTATTAAATGCACTTTTATCATATTTGTTGTGCCGGATACACTTATTGGCAAACCGGCTGTAATAACGGCTAAATCGCCATCATCCACAAGGCCTGCTTTTTTTGTTGTTTCAATTGATAAATCTATCAATTCATCTGTGCTATTTGCCAAATCCATTATTAATGGTATTATACCCCAAGATAAGGCTAATTGTCTGCTTACTCTTTGTGAAACGACACAAGCTACAATATCTGTAGATGGACGATATTTACTTAAAAGCCTTGCTGTTTCACCACTTTTTGAAACTGTGATAATTGCACTTGCTTTAATTTCCATAGCAGTAGTACAAGCTGCATGTGCAACTGCGCCTGGCACACTAAGCTTGCTCATTATATTAAAATGCCTTAAACGTTTATCGTAATTTATATCACTTTCAGTTCTAAGTGCAATGGCGTTCATCGTTTTAACACTTTCGACAGGATAATCGCCCATAGCAGTTTCACCGGAAAGCATAATTGCTGATGTACCATCATAAATAGCGTTTGATACGTCTGTAATTTCGGCCCTTGTTGGACGAGGTTTGCTTATCATGCTTTCAAGCATTTGTGTGGCAGTAATAACAGGTTTGCCAGCCATATAGCAGCGTGAAATAATTTCTTTTTGTAAGATAGGTATTTCTGTAAAATCAATTTCAACGCCCATGTCACCACGTGCTACCATTATTCCATCTGCAGCGGCAATAATTTCATCTATATTATCAACGCCATCTTGATTTTCAATTTTTGCAATAATTTTTAAATGACTTCCGTTTTGCGTTTCTAAAAAATGTCTTACTTCAACAATATCATAAGCGCTTCGAACAAAGGAAGCTGCAATAAAATCAAAGCCTGTTTGAATTCCAAATGTTAAATCAGATTTATCCTGTGCACTTAAATAGGGTAAAGATAATTTAACACCAGGGATATTAACACCTTTTCTATCTGAAATATAACCTTCATTTAATACTTCACATACAATGTTTAATTCGTCAACTTCTTTGACAATCATATCAATTCTGCCATCATCAAGCAAAATATGGTCGCCCTTAACAACATCTTTTGGCAAATCTGCAAAAGTTACTGCACAGTGCTGTGCATCACCCATGCAATCTTCTGTTGTTAATGTAAAGTTTTGTCCTTCTTCTAAAAAAACTTTGCCATCTTTAAATAATTTTAAACGTATTTCAGGCCCTTTTGTGTCCAATAGTGCGGCAACAGGACGCTTTGCTTCATCTCTTAATTTTTCAAGTAGCTTAAAATGTTTTAAGTGCCCCTCATGAGAACCATGAGAAAAATTAAAACGTGCAACATCCATTCCTGCGGCAATCATTTCTCTTAAAATGTTTTCATCTGTGTTAGCAGGGCCAAGTGTGCATACAATTTTAGTCTTGCGCATAATTAACCTCCAATATTTATAAATTTAAATTAAATTATATATACATTTATATTTTAATTATATTACAAATTACAACAAAAAAAAAGCAATAATTTAAAATTAAATTATATTTTTACAAACATTTAGCCCTACAATTAAATATGATAATAATTAATTGCCCTAAATGTGAAATTTTTGTATAATATCGACAATTATATCACTATACTTGATGAAAAATTTTTATGTGTTTTTAATTAATTTTACAAATAATAGCGTCATCTTATAATAATAAGATGACGCTATAGATTAATTTTTATTCAACTGTTACACTTTTTGCAAGGTTTCTTGGTTTATCAACATCACAACCACGTAATATGCTCATGTAATATGCAAATAATTGCATAGGTATTATGCTAAGCATAGGCATGAACAAGCCTTCAAAATTAGGAATACGTACAATATAATCATACACATCTTCAGGAACAACAGTATCTTCGCGGCAAAGAATCACTACTTTGGCGCCGCGTGTTTTAACTTCTTTTACATTGCTTATGGTTTTTTCAAAAATATTGTCTTGTGTCGCTAAAGCAATAACAGGTGTGCCGTCAAAAATTAATGATATTGTGCCATGCTTAAGCTCACCTGCGGCATATGCCTCGCTATGAATATAGCTTATTTCTTTTAATTTTAAACTAGCTTCCAAAGATAAAGCATAATCAAAGCCTCTGCCCATAAAAAACATATTCTCCGCAGACATAAATCGGCTTGCAAGATATTTGATATTTTCGCATTCTTCAAGCATTTTTTCAACGACAGCTGGCACTTTTTGTAATTCATTCACAAAGTGTTTAACTTCGTTTTCTTGCATTATATTTTTGGCATATGCCAAACGAAGTGCAAATAAATATAAAGTTGCCATTTGCACACTATAAGCTTTTGTGCTTGCAACAGCTATTTCAGGGCCTGCATGTGTATATAAAACATAATCTGCAGTTCTTGCTATGGAAGAACCCACCACATTAACAACAGCAAGTGTTTTAATACCGCGTTCTTTCGCCAATTTTAATGCAGCAAGGCTATCTAAAGTTTCGCCACTTTGGCTCATTATAATAACTAAATCATTTTTATTTAAAATAGGATCTTTATATCTGAATTCACTTGCAATTTCGACCGAAGAGGGGACACGTGCTAATTTTTCAATAGCAAATTTTGCTACCATTCCGGCATGCATTGCAGTTCCACAAGCTACGACATGTATATTGTTAATATCTTTTAAAAATTCGTCGCTAAGCTCATCGTTATTGAAATTTGGCATATTATTTTCAACTCTTGGGCTGATTGTATTTTTTAATGCTGTGGGTTGCTCGTAAATTTCTTTTAGCATAAAATGTGCATATCCGGCTTTTTCAGCTGCTTCTAAATCCCAGTTAACTTCTAAAATTTCTTTAAAAACAGCATCGCCATATTCATTAAAGATATCAATGTTTTCTTTTGAAATTACAGCAATTTCGCCCTCTTCTAATATAGAATATTTTTTTGTGTATTTTAAAATTGCAGGGATATCACTTGCTAAATAGTTTTCACCATCACCATAGCCTACGATTAAAGGCGATTCTTTCCTTACACAGAAAATTTTGTCGGGGAAATCTTTGAATAAAACAGCCAAAGCATAACTTCCTCTAACTTGGTCAAGCGCATGAATTAAATCTTTTAAAGGATTTTTTGTGTAATTATAATCGATAAGTTTTACTAAGACTTCTGTGTCGGTGTCACTTTCGAAAGTATAATTATGCTTAATTAAATGTTCTTTTAAAGAGCTATAATTTTCGATGATACCATTATGCACAAGAGTAATTCTTGCTGATGAATGAGGGTGGCTGTTAACATCACTTGGTGCACCGTGTGTTGCCCATCTAGTGTGTCCAATTCCGCACTCGCTAACAAGTTCACCTTTATAATTTTCTATTTTTTCTTCTAAGTTTTTAAGGCGTCCTTCTGCTTTTATAACTTCAATTTCACCATTAAGGTGCATTGCTATTCCGGCGGAATCATACCCTCTATATTCTAATTTTGAAAGACAATCCACAAGCACATCTGTGCTGTTTTTATCTCCTATATATCCTACTATACCACACATTGTTTTCTCCAAACCATCGATACAAAATATGGCAAATATGCAATACAATATACGGCATAAACGCTATATTTTGCCGATTATATATTATAATGATTATTAATTTTTTTAATTTACACAAAAGTGCATTTGTTATGATGTTACCATCATTTTTTGTGCACTTTTTTTGACCGTAAATTTAGCCATGAGAGCATCCGCCGATTTTCGATAACCCTCAACCTCGTCAACCAATAAATTGGTCCCGGCGCTTAAAAATGCATAAATATCAAACCTCCTTAAATTTATTTAGCACATATTTTTAAATTTTTAATAGCATTTAAATTAACTATAAAATTTTAAAACAGCACGTTTTACAAACAATTTGGCTTATTACTCACCTAAACAAAATTTTTCGCCAAAAATTATTATATAAAAAAGTAAAACGTGCAAGTGCTATATCATATATCACAAATGTGACGTTAGCCAAAACTATTAAAACAACAATAAAAATATATTGCAAATTTTCAAACGAGGCTACAACGGCATCAATTGGGAACAAAAAAATAATAAAATAATACATTAACACTATACTAATATTAAATACAGTAAATTTTGCGATAATGCGTAAAATTTTATTTTTGATTTTATCAAACGATATTTTAAAAATAGGGTACCACCCTAAAAAGGCAAGGAATAAAAAGGCCATTTCCTTATCTGCCACTAAAAAAACACTTAATAACGCAATAGAAAAAAACAATAAAAATGCTGTTCTTTTGTTAAATTCATATGCGATTGGTATAAGTGTAATACCACTTAATGCAGGGGCAAGATAGCTTGAAAACGGCAAAATACTGCCGAACATCATTAATACTAAACATATTGCAGCAAAAACACCACAAAGTGAAATCTTCTTGCTTTTTAAGTTATTTTTCACTTAATTAGCAACCTCCGCAACTGCAACATAAATCCATGCACATAAAAGCGGCACACATATCACAACATGAACAGCCCATTCCACCGCCATAAACATTTTGGTTTTGATAAGGGTTTCCGTGCATATTTCCATCTTGTCCGTTGTTTATATTATTTAAGGCAGTTCTGTACTCTAAATTATTTGGGTCTAAATTAGTTGCATTTGTAAAATATCTAAGTGCGTCATTAACCCAACCTTTATGATAATATGCTTTGCCAACAAGGTAGTTCCATTCTGCATTATTTGGCCCATTTGGGATATTATTAAGCTCTGCCAATGCGGCATCAGCATTTCCTTTGTTAATTTTATCTCGTACTGACGCAAATTGCGCAGAACCACCGCCAAATGAGGAGCTTTTGTGTTCAGTGCTACCTTCACCTGTGCGCAAATCTGTCATTATTAAGTCAAATGCGTCGTTAATTTCTTGCATGTTCTTTTGTGCATCATCATATAATGGCCCAGCGGCATAATTGTCTGGATTGTATTTTTGTGCTAAAGTTTTATAAGCGGCCTTAACTTCTTCAATTGTAGCATTTTGGTGTAAATTTAATTTGCTATACGCTTCTCTCAAATCCATTGTTCTCTCCGTTTTTAATCTTTCTGTGTAATTTTTGTCTTTTCTTTTGGTTTTCCGGCATTTTCAATACTTTGTGCAATGCCTAAATATATTATATTATCAAGCAAATCGGAATAATGTGCCCTTGGTAATAAAGAATAAGCAAGGCTCATTTCATAAGCACATAATTTGCAAAGTTGTTTTGCCTTTTTATCAGCTTCTTCTTTGCTTAAATTATTAAGTAAAAATACATTATAGGCATTGTTTTTTTTATCTTTCTCATAATCTTCCGCTGCATCTAAATAATAGATTATCTTACCTAAAAATTGTCCAAAACGGTAAAGTGCAGCTTTGTTATTCACATCACTTGCCATTGAAAAAATAGAGCCTAGCATGACAGAAGTTGGATCTGCCGCTTCATCATAACTTAATGAGCTTCTAGATTCTATCTCATTTTGATGATTTGTTTCATTCGCTAAAATTTCATCTAAATTTTTATAATTTAAGGCGGCTTTATTCCTTTTAGCTTTTGCAATAGGGTAAAATGCCAAAGATGGAATACGCTTTAATAATTTATCATCATTTAAATTATCTTTAAGTTTATAAAATACACTTAAAACAAGTGCGTGAGAAGAAAATTCTAAACCTTTTGTGTAATTGCACACGGGCCTTTTTTGAAAAGGATTTGCAATGCAATTTTGTGCTGTACAATTTGCTTGTTCTTTATTTAAATTATCTGTAATTAAAGATAGTAATACAAAATCATAGTTCAAAACCATTCTGGAAAAAAAACCGTAATTTCGTTTAAGTTCTTTACATAAACCACAGTAAACAGAACGGTATGCTTGCCATTCTTTCATTTTAAGCTCCGGCTTAAACGGCAAAACATAACCAAACATAATTTACCTCCGTGTAAAGTTTTAAATTATTATACTATATTTTGTGTTCAAATTCAAATATATATCAATAAATTTACTTTTTGTTCAAATATAATTATCAAGTGTGTCAAAAGTGTAACCGGCATTTTTAAACCAAGAAATTATATCAGGCAAAGCTTTTGCACTGTCTTGTGTCGCCATAGTGTCGTGCATTAATACAATGCACTTGTTTTGGTCTTGTGCTTGTTTTATAACCCTGTTGTATACTGATTGTGCATCTCTGCTTCCTCCAACAGCATCCCTTGCATCAATATTCCAATCAAAATAAGTATATCCTTTTTCTGTTGCTTCAAGTTTTAATGATTCCATTAAATTTCCGCTGCTATATTCACGGCTGACGGTATTACTGCTGCCACCGGGAAACCTAAGTAATGTAAAATTTGTTGCACCATAAGGCTCTATTTTTGATTTTAAATCATCAATATCTTTCCAAAATGCTTCACTGCTGCTATAAATATCTTCATAAACATGTGAACATGTATGTAAGCCAATTATATGCCCATCATTTACAATTTGCGATATTAATGGCAAATATTGTTCGTTATTGCTTGCCGACATAACAAAAAAAGTTGCTGCAATGCCTTGTTCTTTTAAAACTTCAAGCACATATTCAGTTGTTTTTGAAGGTCCATCGTCAAAAGTTAAATAAACAATTTTTTCTGCATTGTTTTCTTCTGTTACACTTTCATCAAAACTATTTTGTACAGGTAAAGTTGTTTGCATTGCTAAATCATCAACAGTGCACCCAATATATGTCTCGCTTGCCCAATATGAAATGGCAATAAAAAGAGCTAACACAAACATCCCCGAAATCAAACTGCGCCTAAAAATATTTGCCCATCTTCTTTCTATATCATCATTATTCATTTTATGACCTCCCACAATATTTTAATTTGTTTAATTATTTTACAGGCTTGATATAAGTGGAATTATAATTTATAATATTTATATTGTTTTTTTATTTATATTAGCACTAAAAAAGCAATAATTTTAAATAAGGGGTTTACAATGATATTAGATATAATAATTTTATCGTTTTCTATACTGGCTTTTTTGGTTTCAATTGCTGTTTTGTTTAAACTTAATAATGTTAGTTCAAAAAACAGTGTTAACAAACAAGATTTAGATGTTTTAGATGAAAACATACAAAATGCTATGAAAAATTTATCGCAAGATATTTCAAAATCATTACATCAAAGTTTAACAACAACATCACAAATGCAAGCGGAGATGTTATCACAAGTTACAAAAGCACAAAATGTTAATTTGCAATCATTTCAAAAAACAATGAATGACCAATTGTCACAAATTGAACAGCGCATGAAAAACTCTGCCGATGCAAGTGAAAAGCGACTTGAAAACATCAGACAAACTGTTGAAGTGCGCCTTAGTGCAATGCAGGCAGATAATAATAAAAAGCTTGATGAAATGCGCAAAACTGTAGATGAGCAATTACAAAGTACGCTTGAAACTAAATTGCAACAATCTTTTGAAAGGGTTAGCAAACAACTTGAAAGTGTGTATAAAGGGCTTGGCGAAATGCAAACGCTTGCAGTTGGCGTTGGCGACCTTAAAAAAGTATTAAGCAATGTAAAAACAAGGGGAATAATGGGCGAAATTCAACTTGGTGCTATATTAGAGCAAATTCTTGCACCTTCACAGTACGAGCAAAATATTGCAACTGTGCCAAGCAGTAATGATAGGGTTGAGTTTGCTGTTAAACTACCGGGAGACGGACAAACACATATTTATTTGCCAATAGATGCAAAATTCCCTGTAGATGCTTATACAACATTGATAGATGCACAAGAAAGTGCCGATAAAGCCCAAATTGATGCGGCAATTAAAGTTTTACAGCAACGTATAAAAACATTCGCAAAAGACATACAAACAAAATATGTAAGCGTGCCGCACACAACAGAATTTGCAATAATGTTCTTACCTTTTGAAGGGCTTTATGCAGAAGTTGTGCGCCATGGCTTGATAGAGAAACTTCAAAATGAGCATAAAATTATAATTGCAGGCCCAACAACTATGGCTGCATTATTAAACAGCTTACAAATGGGCTTTAAAACTTTAGCAATTCAAAAAAGCAGTAGCGAAGTTTGGAAAGTGCTTGGAAATGTACAAACAGAATTTGAAACTTTTGGTAAAGTTTTATCTCAAGCGCAAACACGCATAACACAAGCAAACGATGAACTTGAAAAACTTGTCGGAGTTAGAACAAGGCAAATTCAAAGAAAATTAAGCATGATTGAAAAAATGCCAGATGAAAGTAAAAGTTTAAATGATATTAATGATCTTTCAAATAATTATTTTTAAATGTGAAATATATTGTAAAATTTAATTGATTAATTTACAAAATACACAATATGTAGTATAATATTATAATGTGAATTTTACATATGTTTGTATAATAATCAATTTTATATGTAAATATATTAATTATTTTAAATTCACAATAATACTTTTATTAGTATAAAAAATACTGTAATTTAATTTACAATAAATGTTTTGGAGGAAATATGAAAAAGTTTTATTTAATTATTATGAGTGTTTTAGTTTTTGGCGTAATGTTAAGCGCTTGCGCAGACCCACAACCGCTTCTTGTAACTTCAAGCTCAGATACAACAACTGAGCAAAATTCACAAGCAAATTCAGGAGAAAACACAGTTGATAGCCAAGGTGTCGAAGAAGTTGAAGAGAGTTCTTCAATTGATACTGAACCTGTACAAGCATATACAACGACACTTGAAGACATAAAAGCTAAAGGCACGCTTGTAATTGGTGTTGACGGGGCCTTCAAGCCTGTTTCTTACACAGATGAAAGTGGAGCACTAGTTGGTTTTGATATTGATTTAGCAACAGAAATTTGTAATGTTTTAGGTGTTACACCTGAATTTAAGATTGTTAATTGGACAGAAAAAGAAAATGCATTAAACACAGGCGAAATTGATTGCTTAATGGGCGGTTTAATTGCAAATGAAGAGCGTGCACAACAAATGAATTTATCAAGTGCATATCTTTCAAATATTTTGATGGTATTATCGAATCCTGATGTAACAGTTTCTTCTGCGGCAAACCTTGCAGGGCTTAGCATAGGCATACAATCGGGTAGAACAATCACTGAAGTAGCAGAGTCTAATTTTATCTATGACTCAATTAAAAATGATATCGTTGAATACCCATCATATGATCAAATTTTAACTGACTTAGATAATAAAATATTAGATTGCACAATTGTTCCATCTGTTTACGGAATGTATCACAATTTAACTTTAGGCAATATTTACTCTTCTTCCATTTTCGATTTTGGCGATGCACCGATAGTTATTGGTACACGTAAAGCCGATGTTGAACTTAGTGCTGCAATAGACGAAGCTTTAATTAATATTATGGCAGAGGAAAGCTTTGTTGATATGCACATGAAGTGGTTTAACATGGATATTTTTATGATTAGATAAAAAATAATTTATTTGTGAAACGGAGGTTTTATTTTGCCAAATTCTGATATTAAACAAGATAAACGGCTTGCAATTTTTGCTTATTTTGACAAAGACGGCATAATTGATGATTATATTGTTTTTCTTCTTCGTGCTGTTTTAGAAGTATGCAATGAGCAAATTGTTGTAATTAATGGTAAACTAAATAAAAAAGACGAAGAAAAAATAAAACCTTATTGCACAAAATTAATTTACAGAGAAAATATTGGTTTTGATATAACAGCATATAAAGAAGCGTTTTTATCTATCGATAATTTAGACGATTATAGTGAAATTGTTTTTTATAATCAGACTATATTTGGGCCTGTATGTTCACTACAATCTATGTTTAATCTTATGAAACAAAAAAATGTTGATTTCTGGGGATTAAGCGCGCATAAAGGTGCAAAAAAAGCATCATGGGATACAAGTATCAGCATTGAGCCGCACATACAAAGTTATTTTTTTGCTGTGAGAAACAAAATGTTTAAAAGCAAAGAATTTAATGATTATTGGCAAAATTTACCTGAAATTAATTCTTATTGGGATGCGGTTGGCAAACATGAAATTAAATTTACAAAGCATTTTGAAAACCTTGGTTTTAAATGGGATGTTTATTTAAAAACAGACGATTTAATGCCATATAACGATTATCCGATGATGGGAATGCCCATAGAAATGCTAAGGCGAAAAAGCCCTTTTTTCAAACGTAAAAGCTTTTTACAAAATCGATTAGATTACACAAGTGTACCACAAGGCTATGCCGCACAAGAACTTTACGATTATATACGCATAAATACAGATTATCCACTCTCTTTAATTTGCGAGAATATCACAAGGACAGTTTCACCGGTGTTATTGCAGCAATCTTTAACTTTACTGATTGACACAACAAAAGAGACAGGCCAAATTAAACATACTGTCGCTGTTTTTTATTTTGCAAGTGAATATTTAGCTTATTATCTTTGCAATGCTGCATCTAAAATGCAAAAAGATATTGCAATTCTGTGCATTTTTGCCAATGAAGAGTTAAAGGATAAGTTTTCAGGTGAACTTCCCCCAAAAGCGCAGTGTATAGTCACAAAAGAAAACGGAATTAAATATTTATTTGGAGATTTATGGAAAGATATTTGTGTGTTTGAGAATATCTTATATTGCCATAATAATTTGCCGGTATTGCTTGGTGAATTTTACGATGCAACAAGTTTAGAGAACACATTAAATGCATTAATACCCTCGGGTTGTGGCGCAGTTTTAGCCAACAGGGACGATATAGGTGCATTTGTTTCAATTGCGCCTATGCATCAAGAAAACCTTATTTTAGGGCAAAATTACAATGAAATTTTACCAAAATTATCACAAAAATTAAAAGATATAAGCATTGATATTCCTGATGGAAAAGACATATATGGGTATGCAGTTAAGGGCTGTATGTTTTTTGCAAAGACAAGTGTAATTGAACCACTTTCAAAATTAGATTTCACAGACGATTTATTCGAGGGCGATTATCCTATTTATGAATACTTATTGCCGTTTGTGGTACAAAGTAAACAAAAATTGCTTGCTGTTTCTTGCACTGCTGAGCAAGCCTTTAATGCTTATTTAAACAGCAATACATTGCTTCAAACAACAATTGCAAAATGGCATACTAAACGAATGGTTAGAAGCGACCAAGTGTTATTTAGAATGCAAGGTATTTTAGATTTTTATAATGAACGCAGACATCAAATGACATTAGAGCAAGCGTTTACAATGTCACTTAGCGCAAAAGAAAAAGTATGGATTTGTTTGCAGATAATTTTAAAACCGGCATCTTTTTTAAAACTTAAAAAATTGTTAAAGAAGGATATTAACAAAGAGATTGTTTATCCTGTAGATGAGTTAGAATAAATTTTGTAGCAAAAAATTTATAACAGCATACTTTAAATTAATGATTAATTTAAGGAGTGCTTTATGTTAAATGTTTTATTATTTATTTTTTGCGTATTAATGGCTTGTTTAGGTGTTTATCATCTATCAAACATAATTTATACTTTAATTTTTAAAAGAAATAATATAAAAAAATGCTATATAATTTTGCCCGAAAATGATATTGAACAAATGTGGCATGATGTTAGCTTAATTAATCGGAAAATTAAAAATTCTAAAATAATTATACTTAGCGACAATGTTAAAATTATTGAAAACATTGATATATCAGAAATAAATAATATAATTTATTCAAGTTATGAAAACTTAGCAAAAACAGTAAAAGCCTATAATTAAGAGGAGAAAATTAATGACGCCCTCTGCAAATAATTTAAAAACAATTAAAGGAACGATTGAAAATATTGTTTATGTAAATAGCGAAAACGGCTATGCTGTTGTAGATGTCAGTGATGAAAACAACGAGCTTTTTACCGCAGTAGGCATTTTATCAGAGCTTTGTGTTGGTGAAAATGTTGTTTTACACGGATATGTAAAAGCGCATGTCAACTTTGGCGAACAATTTAGGGTTGAAGCCTTTGAGGTCAGTTTGCCCGAAAGTGAAAAAAGTATAAGGAAATTTTTAGCAGGCGGTGCATTGCCGTATGTTGGCCCTGCAATGGCAAATAAATTGGTCGATTTATACAAAGAAAAAACGCTTGAAGTTATATCAACAGATGTCGATAAAATTGCTGTGGTTAAAGGTATAAGCCTAAAAAAAGCACAAAGAATTCAAGATGAATTCAAGCGAATGTTTGCAATTAGAGATGCAATTGCATATTTAAGTAAATTGAACATTAACACAGAAAGTGCTATTTTACTTTTTAAGCATTATGGAAAGCACACAAATGAAATAGTTAAAAGCAATCCATATATTTTATGTGATTATCCCACTTTTTCGCCGTTCGATTTAGCGGATAATATCGCATATGATTTTTGCATGGAATATAATTGTACACAAAGGGTAAATGCAGGTGTATTGTATATTCTGCGTCATAATTTACAAAATGGCCATACATGCATACCACTTCAACAACTATTTGATACAGCTAGTGATTTTTTACGAGTAGAGCCTGATGAAATTAAAAGTGCATTTGATAATTTACTTTCACTTAAAAATATAAGTGTGCATGAAATTAATGAAAAAACATTTGTGTTTTTGCCTGAATATTTAACTGCGGAAACAAATATTGCGCTTCATTTAAAACAATTAATTAAATTTCCAAAAGCAGATTTAAGCCAAAGTGAAAAATTAATACAAAAGCTTGAAATTATTGCCGGAATAGAATATGCACCTTTACAAAAAAAGGCGATTTTAGAGGCGATAACCCAAAAAGTACTTGTTCTTACAGGTGGCCCGGGCACAGGAAAAACAACTACTGTCAACGGCATTATCAGCGCTTTTGAAATGCTTGGCGACAGGGTTTCTTTAACTGCCCCAACAGGTAGAGCTGCAAAAAGGCTGTGTGAGCTTACAAAACGAAAAGCAACTACAATTCATAGGCTTTTAGAAGTGGATTTTTCAAAAGACAATGTGGTTAAATTTATTCACAATGAGAAAAACTTATTAAAAACTGACGTTGTTATTATTGATGAAATGAGCATGGTCGACACATTATTGTTTGACAGCTTACTTTGCGCATTAAAACCAAATTGTAAAATAATCATGGTGGGCGATGAAGACCAATTGCCAAGCGTAGGTGCGGGAAATGTGTTGGGCAGCGTTTTATCGTCAGGTGCTGTGCCTTATGTTAGGCTTAATGAAGTTTTTAGGCAAGCCGCACAAAGTGATATTGTTTCAAATGCACATAAAATTGTGGCAGGTGAATCCTTACAATTAAAAGGACGAGATAGCGATTTTTTCATTATAGAAAACCAAAACACCATGGCATGTGTAGAGCTTGTATGTGATCTTGTGAGTAAAAGATTACCAAAAACGTATAATTATGATATGCTAGAAGATATTCAAGTGCTTTGCCCAACAAAAATTGGCGCACTTGGAACTGTTGCACTTAATGCATCATTGCAAGAAAAAATTAACCCATACAGTGAAACTAAACCACAGTTAAAATTTCAAAATCGCATTTTCCGCAAAGGCGATAAAGTTATGCAAATTAAAAATAATTACGATTTACCGTTTAAAAAACTTGACACAAACGAAGAGGATGCCGGAGTTTTTAATGGTGATTTAGGCATAATTTCACATGTTGAACCTAAAATGAATACCGTAACAGTTATTAGCGAGGATAGGGAAATTGTCTATCCTATTGAGTTTTTGCACGAGCTTGAACTTGCTTATGCAATTACAATACATAAAAGTCAAGGCAGTGAATTTAAGGCAATTATAGTTCCGCTTTTAGATGTGCCACAGCGATTGTGTTACCGCAATTTGCTTTATACAGGTGTGACAAGGGCTAAAGATCTTTGCATAATTGCAGGACAACCCTCTCAAGCGGCTAAAATGATAAATAATGCAAGACAAAACAAACGTTATTCTTGTTTGTCTCAGTTTTTACAAGAAGAATAATCTTTTTATAAAAAGGGGAGTGTTATAATGGCAAAAATTATAAAATCACTTGCGAAAATCACATTTTTTTCAAGCATTGTTTCAGGTGTTGCCATGAATATTCTCTTTCCAAAACGCTGCCCATACTGTGACAAGTTGATTGGCTTTACAGAGTGCTCAAGCTGTGAAAAACAACGACAAGACAGTTTTAACGATATTTCAAAACCAATCGATGCAACACATTATAATTTAAGTAATATTCGATTTGCTTTTGCACCTTTATTTCATAACGATTTTACAAAAACAATGCTCTCACGTTTAAAATTCAATGGAGATTTATATATTTTAAATCATTGTATTAATTTAGTTGTAGCAAATTTAAAAATGTGCAACAAACAAAATGAATATGATTTTATAGTTTGTGTGCCAACCAGAGGAAAAGAACATAAAAACAGAGACAATATCCCACTATTATTGGCTAAAGGCATTTCAAAGCAAATTGATATTCCATTTAATAATGATATACTATTTAAATCAAAAGAAACACAAAGACAAACTTTTTTGTCATCTGATGAAAGGCATGAAAATGTTATAGGTGCATTTGATGTTAAAAATAAAGAGCTTGCTTTCGATAAACGTTTTTTAATTGTTGATGACGTTCTTACAACGGGTTCAACGGCAAATGATTGTGCAAGGGCTTTAATTGAAAACAATGCAAAATACTGTGATATTATAACTATTTTTGTATCGCAAAATTATAAAAAATAAATTTAAGGCGGCGATTATAATTAAAAAACATATTTTTTTACTAAACCCAACAGCGGGTAAAGTAAACCCATTTGTGGCTCTTGCACCAAAAATAAAGCAGGCAGCAAAAAGCAAAAATATACCTTTTATCATTAGGCAAACGGAAAGAAAAGGCCATGCGCAAGAATTAACACAGGAGTATGCAAAACAAGGTGAAAAAATTCGTGTTTATGCGTGTGGAGGTGACGGTACTTTAAACGAGGTTATAAGAGGTGCATATGGCTTTGATAATGTTGAAGTAGCTTGTATTCCTTGCGGTACGGGAAATGATTTTATTCGTAATTTTGGAACATCACAAGATTTTATGGAATTATCCGACTATATAGATGGCAGCGCAATTGATATCGATTTAATTTCTGTAAACGGTGATGTTTCGGCAGCGATAACTTCTGTAGGAATTGACGCTGAAGTTGCACATGGCTTAAAAAATTATCGCAGATTGCCATTAGTGACAGGCACAATGGCTTATAATATGTCTATTATTGAGCAAGTTTGCGGAAAACTTGGAAGAAATTTTAAAGTAGAAATTGAAGATGAGATAATAGAAGATAATTTTTTACTAATCGCTATTTGTAATGGTAAAGCCTATGGTAGTGGAATTATTGCGTCACCTTTATCTGATTTACAAGATAATATGCTTGAAGTTATTTTGGTTAAGAAAATTAATCGCTTAAAAATTGCAAGTGTTCTTTCAATATATAAAAAAGGTGAACATTTAACAAAAGATGGACAAGTTGTAAAAAATTTACAAGATATTATTTATTATAAAACTGCAAGAAAAATCAAAATTACTGCAACTGACGGGAATGAACTTAAACTGAACATTGACGGCGAATGCGTTATTGCTGATGAACTATCAGCAGAAATTTTACACAAAGCAGTTAAATTTGTATTGCCTAAAAGTTTGTACGATGTAAATTAATTATTTGGTAGGGTTATTATTTATTATATTTCACCGGTGATGTTGTAAATCGTGCAAAAATCCGCATCCGAATTAAAAAAAATATATATTGCGTTTAGCTATACAATGAAATAATACTTTTTTGGCACAAATTATATTTATATATAAAGGTTGTGTAAATTTGAAAAATAACAAATCTAAATATATTGCGTTTATGGGGATGTTTTTTGCTTTGGCAATAGCTCTTTCGTTTTTAGAAAGCCTACTTGTAGGCTTTTTTGCTTTACCGCCGGGGGTGAAAATTGGCCTTGCAAATATTGTTGTAATGTACGCATTTTTATGTTTAGGCAAAACAAAAGCATTGCTTTTAATTGTATTAAAAGCAATTTTTGCACTCTTAACAAGAGGATTAATTGCAGGAATGCTTAGTTTATGCGGTGGGTTATTATCATTTGCAATTCTATTATTACTATATAAGCAAGTGATAAAAAAACAGTATTATATAATTTCGGTATGCAGCGCTATAGCACATAATATTGGACAATTATTATTTTTAAATATAATTTTAGATGCAAATTATAGTTTATATTATGCACCTGTTTTAATTATATCGGGGTTAATAATGGGTGCTGTTACATCAATATCACTTAAAATCTTATTGCCACATTTGAACAGAATGAAAACAAATTATTAATTATTGATAATCTTTTTCAATAAGTACTTGACATCATTAAGTAGATGTGTTATATTATCATCAAGGCTTATGCAAAAGCCGAATAAAATTAAAAAAATTAAATTTTGGAGGATAATATAATGGCTAAATATGTATGTCAAGTATGTGGATATGTACACGAAGGAGATTCAGCACCTGAGATTTGCCCAATTTGCAAAGTGGGAGCAGATAAATTTAAAGTTCAAGGCGATAATAAAGATTATGCAACAGAACATGTTGTTGGTATTGCAAAAGGTGTTGACCCTGAAATCATTGAAGGTTTACGCATGAATTTTAATGGCGAATGTGCAGAGGTTGGAATGTACCTTGCAATGAGCCGTGTAGCAGATAGAGAAGGTTACCCTGAAATAGCAGAAGCATGGAAACGCTATGCATTTGAAGAAGCAGAACATGCTTCAAAATTTGCAGAACTTTTAGGCGAAGTGTTAACAGATAGCACAAAGAAAAACCTTGAAATGCGTATAGATGCTGAAAATGGTGCATGTGATGGTAAATTTGAACTTGCTAAAAAAGCAAAAGAATTAGGCCTTGATGCAATCCATGATACAGTACATGAAATGGCTAAAGATGAAGCTCGTCACGGAAGAGGCTTTGAAGGCTTATACAATCGTTATTTTAAATAAATTCCTTAAAATTTATACATAATTATAAATTTAGAAACTAGCCCGATGTGTTGTATTTTAAACACATCGGGCTTTAATAATTTTATATTAATTATTTGAAATTATAGTAAAATATTTATATTATGTGTAGCCGTATCATAACATGTCATTCTGAGGAGGTACGACGAAGAATCGCAATTATAGTATGCTAAAAAGAACGGATTCCTACGACTACACTCGGATTGACAGGCAAGTTAAATGCAGATTATTTATATTACATCTTCTAAAAAAGACGCGTTTCAAAGGTTAAACTTTAAATGGCAATTTATATAAGTAAAATAATTATTTAATTTTTGAATTATTACATTAATATTACCAATAATTTATAATGTAAATTAAAATTTTTAATTATATTATATATTTTTTATATTTTATCTAAAAAAATGTATTTTTTTAAAAATAAGTCTTTTATTTTAAAGTAATATGGTGTATAATAATATAGTTGTATAGCTATACAAATGTGGCAAATTTGTGGCAAATTTGTTTTTGCTATTATTACATACGATTACAATTGTTAACTGTTTATTGCTTAGCATTTTTATATTAAGCAAACACAAAAAGGGGATATTTTTTTGGAGAAATTTGTAATAAAAGGTGGCAAACCTTTAGTAGGTGAAGTAACAATCAGCGGTGCAAAAAATGCTGCTGTGGCTATTTTGCCTGCAACTATATTAGCAAAAGGCAAATGTGTTATCGAAAACTTACCTAATATCAGCGATGTTAGTGTTTCACTGGAAATTTTGGCAGCTATGGGTGCCAGAGTAAAACGTTTAGACAAAAACACAGTTGAAATTGATACATCTAATTTATTATTTACAAATGTCCCCAGTGAACTTTCACGTCAAATGAGGGCTTCATATTATTTTTTGGGTGCTTTGCTTGGACGTTATCAAAAAGCAAGTGTTGCTATGCCAGGTGGTTGTAATTTAGGCATAAGGCCAATTGACCAACATTTAAAAGCTTTTGGTTCGCTTGGTGTTGAAGATAGCGTAGAATATGGTATGATTCATGTTGAAGCTAAAGATAATTTAAAAGCGGGCAATGTGTTTTTCGACACTGTAAGTGTTGGCGCTACAATTAATGCTATGCTTGCAGCTGTTTTGGCTCAAGGTACAACTGTGCTTGAAAACGTTGCTAAAGAACCACATATTGTTGATGTTGCAAATTTTTTAAACACAATGGGTGCAGATGTTCGAGGCGCAGGCACAGATGTTATAAGAGTTCGCGGTGTTGAGAATATGCACGGCTGCACTTATTCTATCATACCTGATCAAATTGAAGCAGGCACTTATATGGTTGGAGCAGCACTTACAGGCGGAAATGTTTTAATACAAAACGTTATACCGAAACATTTAGAGCAAATTATTTCAAAATTAGAAAAAGCCGGTGCTACAATTGAAGAATATGACGATTCGCTTCGAATTTATCGCACTGGTGATTTAGAACCGCTTAATGTAAAAACTTTACCACATCCGGGATTTCCGACAGATATGCAACCAATTATGTCAGTTTTGCTAACAAAAGCAAAAGGTACATCTATTGTGACAGAAGGCGTTTGGGAAAATCGCTTTAGATATGTGGGAGAATTAATAAGAATGGGTGCTAATATTCAAGTAGACGGCAGGGTAGCTGTTATTGAAGGTGTGCCTGAATTATTACCTGCACCTGTTCAAGCTATGGATTTACGTGCCGGTGCTGCTTTAATTTTAGCGGCAATTTCGGTTGACGGTGTTTCTGAAATTACTGACATTGATCATGTTGAACGTGGATATGAAGAAATAGTTGAGAAACTTAGAAATTTAGGTGTAGATATCAAGCGTATTATAACAACAGACGGCAATTCAGCTAAAGCAATTTAAAAATAAATATAAAGTATATTTACAATCAAAGAATTATTCCAAACAATGAATAACTAAATAGTGAAATAAATATATAATTTTTGTAGGGGATGATGAAATGTCATCTCCTACAGTTTTTATATCTACAAATAATAGAAAACCGATGCAATTCAGGTTAAAATGGCATCGGTTTAACATATAAATATTGGAGACTTAAATGGCAGAATTTACAATGCTTTACTCAGGTTCATCCGGCAACAGTGCGTTTTTAAGAGAAGAAGATAAATATTTATTAGTGGATATGGGTAAAAGTTCGACATTAACACAAAAAAAATTACAAGAACTTAATGCACCACTAAGCTCATTAATGGGTATACTTATAACACATGAGCATAGTGACCATATTGCAGGGCTTAATGTATTTTTAAAAAAGTATAATATACCAATATATTCTAAAAAGGCAACACTGAATTACTTATATGATAATAATTTGGTGCCACAAAGCGCTATATTGTACGATATAGGTGATGAGCAAGCCGATGTAGGCGGTTTTGGTGTTAAATCTTTTTCAACTCCTCATGATGCACTCGATTGCACAGGTTACAGAATAACAACCCCAAAAGGTAAAACCATAGCACTTGCAACCGACCTTGGGTATATTTCACCTGAAATATATAATAATTTAACGGGTGCAGATTTTGTAAATATAGAGTCAAATTATGATTATGATATGCTTTTTAATGGACCTTATCCATATTATTTAAAAAAGCGTATTGATGGAAATAACGGGCATTTGAAAAATGAAGATTGCGCAAAAACTATAGCAGAATTACATAAAAACGGATGTGAAAAATTTATGCTATGCCATATCAGTGATAAAAATAACACTATGGAACATGCATTGAACAGTGTTAGAAATGAATTTATAAAAAATGACATAATACCAAATAAAAGTTTTAAACTTACAGCCGCAAGACGGAATGAAATATCACCTATAATTGAAATATAAGAGGTTAAAATGCAAAGTGTAACTATAATTGCTTTGGGCAAATTATCTGCACCATACTTTAAAAATGCGGCAGAGGAATATATAAAAAGACTAAGTAATTTATGTAAATTAAACATAATTGAATTAAGTGAAGTTATGATTAATGAAAAAAACGCAACAGAGATAAATGTGCAAAAGGCCCTTGAAAAAGAAGCCGATAATATTATGTCGAGCATACCTAAAAATGCTTTGATTGTTGCACTTTGTATCGAGGGCAAACATATTTCAAGTCAAGAATTTGCACAGTTTTTTTCAAAAAGTGCAGTGGAGGGAAATTCCCATATAGTTTTTATTATAGGTTCTTCGCATGGGCTTTCTGAAAATATTAAAAAAATTGCACAAAAAATATCAATGAGTAAAATGACATTTCCGCATCAAATGGCAAGGGTAATGTTACTTGAACAAATTTATAGGGCATTTAGTATAAATTTAGGGACAAAATATCATAAATAAAACGGAGATAATATGAAAAAACTTTTATCAAATTTTAATAACTATCATTCACAGCTTGTGCTAGGCCCCTTGTTTAAATTGGCCGAGGCAGTTTTAGAGTTATTTATTCCGTTAATCATGGCAAATATTATTGATATAGGTATAAAAAACGCTGATATAAATTATATAATAAGCCGTGGTGCTTTAATGCTTTTATTTGGCGCACTTGGGCTTTTATTTGCGATAATTTGTCAACATTATGCAGCTGTGTGCGCCTTTGGTTTTGGCAAATCGCTAAGAAATATGGTGTTTAAACATATTTTCAGCTTTTCTCAAAAAGAGTTAGATAATATTGGCAAGAGTTCTTTAATAACAAGGGTTTCAAACGATGTAACACAAATTCAAACAGGAATAAATATAGCCATTCGCCTTGCAATAAGGGCACCTTTTTTAGTAATAGGTTCTGTTATTATGGCATTTGTTATTAATTTTCAAATAGGCTTAATATTTTTGATTTTCACACCTATTGTTCTTTTTATTTTATTTTTTATAATGAGAAAAACCGTGCCCATTTATACAAAAGTGCAAAAACAACAAGATGAAATTTCTAAATTGTCTTTGGAGAATATTGAGGGTGTGCGGGTAATACGGGCATTTTCACGTCAACAATCAGAACAAGATAATTTTAATGATGCATGTGATAATTTAGCCTCTACTAATATTTTAGTGGGTAAAATATCTGCGCTTTTAAATCCATTAACCTATGTGTTAGTAAATATTGCAATTATAGGTATTTTATATTTGGGTGGTTCTTTTGTTAATTTTGGCGTATTGCAACAAGGTGATGTTATTGCACTTGTAAATTATATGACACAAACCCTTTTAGCTTTGATTGTACTTGCTAATGTAATTATAATTTGTACAAGGGCAATTGCAAGTGCCAAGCGTGTTATTAATATTTTAGAAATTAATAGCAGTATGAGCGAAGTAAGTAAAAGTGAGCTTGAGAACGAAAACTCCAGTGAAATTGAATTTAATAATGTAGAATTTAAATATAATGATAGTTCAAATAATGCATTATCCAATATTAGTTTTAAAATTGAAAAAGGCCAAACACTTGGAATTATAGGCGGTACCGGCAGTGGCAAAACTACTATTGTAAATTTAATCACACGAAAATTTGATGTAACAAGTGGAAATATAATGCTTAACGGTGTAAATGTTAAAAATTACACTTTAGAAGATTTAAGGACAAAAACAGGTATAGTTCCACAAATTTCTCAACTTATAAGCGGAACAATAAAAAGCAATTTGATTTTAGGAAACAAAAATGCCACAGATGAAGAAATTCAAAACGCACTTGAAATTGCACAGGCTAGTGAATTTGTGAATAAAAAGCAAGATGGCTTAAACAGCACTGTTGAAGAATATGGCAGGAATTTTTCCGGTGGACAAAAACAGAGACTTTGCATTGCGCGTGCTCTAGTGGCAAACCCACAAATATTAATATTAGATGATTCAACAAGTGCGCTTGATTTTGCTACTGATTTGAAATTTAGGACATCACTTAAAGAAAACATAAAAAATATAACCACAGTTATAATTTCGCAAAGGGCTTTTAGTGTAAAACACGCAGATAAAATACTATGCCTTGATGATGGGGAAATAAGTGGTTTTGATACCCATGAAAATTTAATTAACAATTGTGATGTTTATAAAGAAATTTGCGTCTCTCAAGGGCTGTTAAACATAAAGGAGGGGAGTATATCATGAACAAAATAACTATAAAACGTATTTTTTCTTATATTAAAAATTATAAAGCACATAGTGTATTTGCATTTATGTTTGCTGCGTTAAATGTTATATTTACCTTATTAATTCCTGTTGTGATTGGCGATGCGGTAGATGTTATGATTTCCACCAATAATGTTGATTTTGATTTAATATTAACATCGATTATTAAAATTGCTGTTTTCGCAGTTATTGCGGCAATTTCACAATGGTTTTTATTTACACTTACACGTACATTAGCAACTAATATTTCAAAAGATATTACAAAAAATACATTTGATACTGTCAACAAAATGCCGTTAAAACAGCTTGATTTAAGAGCATCTGGTGACATCATGAGCAGGCTTGTCAATGATTCGAATTTGGTAAGTGAAGGTGTTTTTCAAGGCCTAACACAGCTTTTACCCGGTGTTTGCACCATTGTGGGCACTTTGACAGTTATGATTATATTAAACCCTGTAATGGCTTTAATTGTTGTTTTAATTACACCAGTTTCAATTTTCTTTGCTAGTTTTATGGCGAAAAAGACTTCTAAATATTTTAAAAGACAATCCAAAGCACAAGGGGAGTTATCTGCATATATTAATGAAATGATTGGTGCACAAAGTCTTATTCACGATTTTGGTGCGCAAGAAGAGTGCTTTGATAAATTAGATATGCTTGCGGAAGAAGCAAGAGAAAGTGGCGTTAAAAGCACATTTTATTCTTCTGTTACAAACCCCGGCACACGCTTTGTGAATGCAGTTGTTTATGCAATTGTAGGTGTTGTCGGTGCAATTGCCACGGTGCAAGGTGCATTAAGTGTTGGACAATTAAGCATATTTTTAACCTATGCAAACCAATACACAAAGCCATTTAATGAAGTGTCTGGTGTCCTTACACAAATGCAAAGTGCAATTGCCGGTGCAAAACGTATGTTTGATATAATTGATACCACAATAGATGAAACTAAATATTTAAACAAAAACTATCCAGAAAATATTAATGGTGATATTAAATTTGAAAATGTTGATTTTTCTTACACAGATAAACCTTTTATTAAAAACATGAATATTAATGTTAAAAGGGGAGAGCATGTAGCTATCGTAGGCCCAACAGGATGTGGTAAAACAACACTTATTAATTTATTAATGCGCTTTTATGATATAAACAGCGGTGAAATTGCTTTAAATAATATAGCAATTGATGATATAGATTTAAATGCATATCGTAATTATTATGGAATGGTTTTACAAGACACATGGCTTAAAAATGCAAGCGTTAGGGATAATATATCCTATGGTAAACCGAATGCAAATATTGATGAAATTATAAGTGCCGCTAAATGCGCATATGCACACAGCTTTATAAAACGTTTACCACAGGGTTATGATACGATAATTACAAGTGGCGGACAAAATTTATCTGCAGGGCAAAGGCAACTTTTGTGTATAGCAAGAATTATGCTTTGTGAGCCTGAAATTTTGCTTTTGGATGAAGCCACAAGTAGCATAGACACACGTACAGAGATGCTTATACAAAAAGGCTTTGACAAATTAATGCATAATCGTACAAGCTTTATTGTTGCACATAGGCTTTCAACCATACAAAATGCTGATTGCATATTATATATGAAAGATGGCAATATAATTGAAAGCGGAACACACGATGAACTTTTAGAAAAAAATGGATTTTATAAAGATTTATATAAAAGCCAATTTGCTGTTATCTAGCATATGTATTAAATAATCACTTGTCATTCCGAGCGTTAGCGATAAGCACCGCAGTGAATGCAGCGAGCAACCGCCGTAAGGCGCTCTTGGCGAGTCGTAGGAATCCGTTCTTCATACAAACACTGTCATTCCGAGCATGATGCGAGGAATCCGTTCTCTTTAAAATATGCTGTTTTTGCATTTCGTCGTCGTGCCTCCTTAGAATGACATTTTCATAAGATACAGTTAATAATATTAACATTTATAAGTAGGTATAAAAATGATATATAAATTACCAAGTGATTAAGATTTAAAATATTGGAAAAAAATTTACGATGAAAATATTAATAAATTGAAACCAAATGCTAAATCAGGTATTGAAATTTATAATTATTTAAATGAAAATTATATTTTAACAGAAATAAATGATGAAAACGCTAAAAGTGTTGTAAGTGAAAATATATTAATGAATGAGCATTTAAAAGAAAAATTGCCTCCCGGTTTAAAACCTAATCCGATAGTGTTTTTTCTTGAAAACAACGGAAAAGGCAAAAAATTTTACAAAGAGGAAATTCAAAAAGAAAACATAGAAATCTTTGGTGGTAAAATTACTCGCATTTTTGTCGGAATAGATTTAAGCTCCGGTTTTTATTTAGTGGAAGGTAGCATATTATTATGGGATGAAATTTGTGCATTTAAAGGTTTAGATGAAAAAGATTTGCAAAATTTCGTAGTGACTTCTCAATATATTCTAGCACTTGAAAAATTTTAAAAATAAATACTCTTTTGAAAAAATTTAAAATTTATAGTAAATACAAAAAAGCCCATTCACAATTGTGAATGGGCTTAAAAATTGTTATTAATCGCTTACATATGGAAGCAATGCAACGTGACGTGCACGTTTAATTGCAACTGTTAAAGCACGTTGGTGGCATGCGCATGTGCCTGTAACACGGCGAGGTATAATTTTTGAACGCTCTGATAAATATTTACGTAAACGTGGAACGTCTTTGTAATCGATATTATCTATACGGTCAACACAAAAGCTGCAAACTTTTTTGCGACCGCGGCGTTGTGGGCGTCCTCCGAATCTTGAATCGGAACGATCTCTATCCATTGCCATCGGTATTTCCTCCTATAAAATTAAAACGGTAAATCGTCGTTGTCGCTAACGACGGAAAAATCATCATTGCTACCTGCGGAAAAACCACTAGGTGCACTTGTTTCATTGCGCGAATTATTCATATTATTTGAGTTTGAACCCGAATAATTAGAAGAGGATTCTTTGCTGCCGGCAAAATGAATATTTTCTGCAACAACTTCAAAAGATGTGCGTTTATTTCCATTTTTATCCTCATAATTGCGCGATTGTAAACTTCCGTTTACAGCAATAAGGCTGCCTTTGTGAAAATATTTGCATACAAATTCGGCAGAAGCACGCCAAGCAACAATGTTGATAAAATCAGCTTTGCGCTCTTCACCTTGACGAACAAAGCTGCGGTCAACCGCTATACAAAATGTGCATGTAGCTATGCCATTAGGTGTGTGGCGAAGTTCTGGGTCGGCAACTAAGCGTCCCATTAAAGCAATTACATTCAGCATATTATTCAGCCTCCGTTGCTTTAGCTTTTGATTTAGCTTTTGATTTTGTACTTACAGGAGCTTTTACAACAATAATATTGCGTAAAATGCCGTCTGTAATACCGTAAACACGTTTTAATTCAGCAATAAATTCTGTATCGCATGTGAAATTAATCAATGTGTAAACGCCTTCTGTTTCATCTTGAATAGGGTAAGCAAGTTTGCGTGTGCCCCATTCTTCAACAGATTCGATAGCACCGTTTTTCTCGATTAAAGATTTAAATTTGCCAATTAATTTAGCACTTGCCTCTTCATCAAGTTTTGTACTGGTGATTATCATGGTTTCGTAAATTGTAGCCATTGTGTACACCTCCTTTTGGACTTTTGGCCGCAATGCGGCAAGGATTACTTGCTATATTTATGCAAGCAACTAATTATACAATAAAATTCTGTAAATGTCAACATATAAACCAAGTTTTTGTTGTTAAATACTTAAATATTATTTGCAATTACATGAACTGTTAATATCTTAATCATTTTGTGTACTTGAACCCTTACAAGAACTGCAAGAATGTTCAATTTCACCATGACATGTATTGTTATCATTGTGCTTACTTGCATTATTGCTTGCACAAGCTTGTGCAGAAGGGCAACCTATGCATTTCACACCTTTTTTCTTTTCTTTGACAATATATACTATAACAATAACAACTATAGCAACTAAAATTGCAAATACTAATAAATTCACTAATATTATATTTATCATAATTTACGCCCTTTCGTTATATAAGTAATAATCAATTATATATTATCATATTTAAGAGCTTAAATCCACTAAATCGGTGTGCAAATTTCAAATGCACACCGATTTAGTATAATTATAGATAATATTATAATTTAAAATTAAGCTTTAACTGTGTTTTTTCCTGTAGCTTTAGCTAATTTTTCATCTGATAATTTATTGCCCTTCATAACTGCAACAACTAAGACTGCAATCATAGCAGCAACAGCCACCAATCCGGGCAAGAAAGCTGTTCCTAAAGCACCTGTTGTGATTAATGTGCCAATTTGATAAACAAGGAATGCCACAATATAGCCTGTGCCGAATTGTAAAGCAATGCCTGCCCATAACCATTTTGGGCTATCCATTTCTGCATTCATTGCGCCAATAGCAGCAAAGCAGGGAGGTGTATATAGGTTAAACATCAAATATGCAAGTGCTGCAACGCCTGTTAAGCCCATTGTTGTTGCAACTTCTGAAGCGCCGCCAACAAGTTCAAGTGCGTCTGTGTCGATAAAGTTTGTAATGCTATAAACAACTGCTAATGTACCAACAACATTTTCTTTAGCAATAAAGCCTGTGATAGCAGCCGCTGCTAATTGCCATACGCCAAAACCTAGTGGAATTAAAAGCCATGCAAATGGGCTTGCGATGCTTGCCAAAATACTTGTGCCTTCTGCACCTTCAGCAACAACTTCAAAGCTCCAGTTAAATGTTTGCATAATTTGTACAGCCATGTTGCAAAGCAAAATGATTGTTGCAGCTTTAACAATAAATGCTTTTGCACGTTGTAGCATAGATATAGTTGCGCGTTTAATGCTTGGGAATTTATATTCAGGCATTTCCATAATAAAGAAAGATTTTGCGTTTTTCTCGCCTGTAATGCGTTGAATTAACACGGCACCAATAATAATCAATGCTATGCCAACAAAATACATTAGTGTGCTGACCCAACCTGCACCATTAAAGAACGCACCTGCAAATAATGCGATAACAGGAATTTTTGCACCACAAGGAATAAACGGTGTAAGCATTGCTGTTGTACGTCTTTGACGCTCGTTTTTAATTGTTCTTGTAGCCATAACACCAGGAATTGCACAAGCTGTGCCAATAACCATAGGAATGATAGATTTGCCGGAAAGACCAACAATTTTTAAGAATCTATCCATAACTACAGCAACACGTGCCATATAACCGCTATCTTCAAGCAATGCAAGCAAGAAGAACATAACCATGATTAATGGTAAGAAACCAACAACGGCACCAACACCGCCGATGATACCATCAACAAGTATTGCACTTAGAATAGGGGAGACGCTCTCAGCTAAACTGTCGCCTACAAAGCCTTGGAAAGTTTCAATCCAGCCTACAAGTAAATCTGCGATAACAGGGCCTACATATGTTTGAGAAATTGAGAAAACTGCCCACATTACAAGAATAAAAATAGGAATACCTAAATATTTATTTGCAATTATTTTATCAGCTTTATCTTGCGCATTCTCTTTATTGCTGCCAACTTTACGTTTTTCAACTTGATTTACAACGCTGCTAACATAATTAAAACGTGCTTTATCTGCTTTTTGAACAGCTGCTTCATTGGATAAATCCACAACACCACCATTATATGGTTGTGTTTGCTCTTTACCTTTAAGCTCAACAGCAACATTAATTGCTTGTGCTAAACCGGCATTTGTTTCATCTGTAGAAACTGTTCTAATTACTGGACAGTTTAATAACTCTGATAATTTATCAACGTCAATTTCTATCTCTTTTTTAGATAATAAATCGTTTTTATTTAATGCAACAACAACAGGAATTCCAAGTTCTAAAAGTTGTGTTGTAAAAAACAAACCACGAGATAAACTAATTGCATCAACAATATTAATAATTGCATCAACATTTTCACCTTTAACAAAATCGCTTGTGATGCTTTCTTCTGATGTGAAAGCGCTCATTGAATATGCTCCGGGTAAGTCAACTATTGTAACTTCTTGTGATTCACAATAATTTTTTTTAAGTAAAGCCTCTTTACTCGAAACAGTAACGCCGGCCCAGTTGCCAACTTTTTCACTACTGCCTGTAATAACATTAAATACACTGGTTTTGCCGCTGTTTGGGTTGCCTGTAAGTGCTATACGCATATTAATTCTCCTCAATTTTGATTTTACTTGTATTAGTTTAAACTAACCTATTGTTTAAAAAAATAAACTAAAAAATTAGTTTATTTTAATAACTATCCTATAACATTAATAGCTGCCGCAAGCTCAATGTCAATGCTATATCTAGCATCTTTAATAGTAACTATAAAATTACTTTTAAGGGGTGAAACAATAGTGATTTTTTCTCCCTCGTAACAACCTAATGTTAAAAGAAATTTTTCAAGTTCACTATCATTTGTATTAAGTGATTCGATTATATATTCTGTATTTGCTTGCCCTTCGGATAATTTTAAAAGTTTTAATGGCATTGTGTTTTTTCCTAACTATTATGATAACAAAAGTAAGTTCTATCTAACTAACTTTAAATAAGATAACATATAATTTAAAAATTGTCAAGTATATTAATATTACTTATAATAATTAAAATTCATCTAAATCAATATCAATTTCATCAAGCCATTTATCGCTTTCTTCAAAAATAATAGTTTCGCCGGTTTTTGTGTTTATTTGAAAAACAAAATTATGTTCTTTTGATAAATTAGATTTGCCTTTTATAAAAGCAATATACTCATCATTTTCTTTATATTCTATGCTTAATATTTCAAGTGCAACACTTAATAATTCTTGTGAATTATTAATGTCGCTTACCTTTAAAAAGCCTTTATGCATATTGTTTTCATCTGTAATCCATTCTACTGTTATAAAATCTGAATCGATATCTGTGTTTTCGGCTTCGATTAAAGCTAATTGAAAAGCTTTTATTAAACTGTTTGCATTTTGTTTATCTATCGCTAGGCAAGCGTCATCAAAGACCTTTAAAAACTGCGGCAATAATATTAATGTTGTAGTTGTAATTATGCTCATAGTCACTGCAATATCTATTAACGAAAACCCTTTGTTGTTATATTTCATAATAAAACCTCCATTTTAATGTAAATATTTATTATAATTATTTACATTATTTTTGGTTTTACTCTAAATAGTATTGATATAATTAAATTTATTTTTTATTGTATAAAAACATAAAGCAACCATGTGCTTGACATCTTTTTCAAGCACATGGTTGTGGTTTTGTATTTAATATATATTAAACTTATTTTAAATCAAATCTGTTAACAAGATTTTTCATATTTTTAGACTCATCCGACAATTCAATACTTGCTGCTGCACTTTCCTCCGAAGTTGCAGAGTTCATTTGTACAACAGAAGATATTTGTTCTAATGCAATTGTAATATTATTTGCAGACGATTCTTGTTGCGCAGAGGTTGTGGCAATATTATCAACCAATTCACTTAAAATTTTAGCATTATCATAAACTTGATTAATTGAATCCATTGTTTTAACTGTAATATCGTTACCTTTGCTTACAACCGTTACTGTTTCTTTAATTAAACTAGCTGTTTCACTGGCAGATTGTGCCGTTTTTGTGGCCAAATTGCGAACTTCGTCCGCAACAACAGCAAATCCTTTACCGGCTTGTCCCGCGGAAGCAGCCTCTACAGCTGCATTTAATGAAAGTATATTTGTTTGGAATGCAATTTCATCAATAACTTTGATGATTTTACTGATATCTTGTGATTTTTGGTCGATATCTTTCATTGCGGCAATCATTTCTTGCATTTGTGTGTTGCCAAGTTCTAATGATTGTTGTGATTTTTCATTTGCTATTTTAGCATTTTTAGAATCATTTGCTGTCAATTTAATATCATTTGATAGGTTTTCGATTGTATGTGCAAGTTCTTCGATTGATTGCGCTTGCTGTGTTGCGCCTTGAGCTAAGCTTTGTGCACCGTCTGCTACGCTTGCGGCATCAACAGAAATTTTATCGGAAGATATTGCAACTTGAGATAAGGCTTTATTCACAAGATCAATCATTTTTATCATTGAAAGCCTTAATTCGCTCCAATTACCTACATATACATCATTGCCTTTGGGCGTGGCTCTCCAATCACCGGCGGCATTTTTGCTTAATATATTAATCATATCTTCATTTATTGCAGTTAAATTATTATTCATCTCGTTGAATGAATCAACTAAGTGTCCAATTTCATCATCATTAATTTTATTTAATTTTACATTAAAATTACCGCTTTTGATTTGCTCTGAAGCTAAAACAACTTCATTTAACGGTTTTGTAATATTTTTCTTTACAAATATACTTAATAATATAATCGCTATACTTATAATTAATAAACCTATTAATCCATTAAACGTAAGGCTTGAACTAAGCTGGGCGTTTAGGTCTGCTTTACTGATACCGGCAAATAAAACACCAATTACTTCACCTTCAGAGCTAAAATATGGGGTATAAGAACAAAGATGAGTAACGCCAAGTATGTCTGCATCACCTATATATGGTAAACCTTGATTGATTACAATATCTGCAATATCAGGGGAAAGAGTGGTGCCAATTACACGTTCACCATTAACTTCAATTGTAGAAAAAACTCGAATATCGTCTTCAAATACAGTGAATTCAAGTCCGGTTGCATGTTTTAAAAGATCAACCAAATGGGTGTGGTCAAGCTCAGTTAAATTATCAACATCATTCATTTCATCTAGAAGTTCATCTAACAATAAGTCTGTTCCTGTAATTACCTGTTTAGTATAATTATCATTTATAATTTTATCTATAATAAAATAATTATAAATCATTAAACTAAAAGTTGAAATAAGTAATACAATAATAAATAAAGCTTTAACTTTTGTGGCTATACTTTTTGTGTTTATAAAAGGGAATTTTATTTTACTTTTTTTCATAATTAAATCTCCATAATATTTATTTTATATCATATTATCATGATATTATATTTTTGTTGCTTTTTCAAGAATTATTTTAAAATTTATAATATCAACGATAATGATAGAAAAAAGATATCATAATTTGTGGATTATTATA
>CAYJGV010000007.1:0-22702 GCA_964369715.1 uncultured Bacteroides sp.
ACCCCGCTCTTTCACCGCAAACAGGGGTTTACACACACTGATATAATTTAGCATGCTAAAAGAGAAGATGTCATTTTTCGTGACATCTTCTCTCTGCGTTTATTATGCTTTTTGAACAAAACCGCATTTTCGGTTTGCGCCTGCGGCGCTGTGCTTTTTTGGTATCTATTTTGTAAAGCCCTGCCACGTTGTCGCAGACTAAATTCAGTTTGCGACGATTTTTTATCATCACATTTTCGCTATCCTAATGAGAGTATTAACTGATATATAGTTTGCATACAGCAAAAAGCACTAAAAAGGTGCAATCATTAAATCGATTGCACCTTTTTTTTGAAATTTCATTAACAGCAAAAAATGCTATTAATTAAAATATATTCTTGTTATTTCTATACTCTCTCCATACATTTTCAAAGAAATTATCTTCGTTAGGTATTGGCCTAATACTCCTCCATTTAAATTCACAATTCAAATTGTTTTTATCAAACACTGTTTCTTGAATAACATCTGAATTTTTATCATCATCAAACTCAACTTCATTTAAATTTGCTAAAACCTCTTCCGTTTTATCGCTTAGTTCATCAATATAAAGTGCACTGCCCCTGCTTTTTGCACCATGCTTAATATAATCTATCATTGAGCACATATAAACATACTGACTTATTAAAATATCCCTAAAACTATATGCCATAAAAATTTCTTGTTCATTTGTTGCTTTTATTATAGTATTCAAATTTAAAAGCATGTTTTCAACTTCTTTTATTGCGCTTTCTATCTCATTTTTATTTCTTATTGCAGCTGCTATTTTGCTCATTTTATTTTGATAAACATCAATATATTCTTTTATATTTCCGCTTTGGGCATCTTTTATTTGCACGTAAAATTTAATTAGTTCTACTATTTGATTTTTTGCATTATTTTCAAATTCTTGAAAAGATATTTTTGTTGTTTGTTTATTATTTGCAATATATTGTGCTGCTCTCATGCTGCCAACTTGGCCTGCATTTAATGCACTTCCGCCCGGCCTGTAAACACCATGGCTTCCTGCCACTTCTCCAACCGCATATAAATTTTTCACATTTGTTTGCCACCATTTATCAATAGAAAGCCCACCGTTATTATGCTGTGCACAAAGTGCTATTTCAAGCTTGTTTTTGCTCAAATCCACACCTTTATCATTATACAAATCTATTGCAGGAGAATTCATATGTTCAAGCCTTTCATAAGGAGTTCCAAAACACACTTGAGCATTATGTAAATATTCTTTAACTTCTTTAGATAGCTTATTAAAGTCTATTCCCTCTGATTTTGTGTTTGCAGTATAATCCAAAAACACTTTTCTTCCTTTTTTACACTCTAAAAAAACTAAAATATCAATTATTGAACTTCCATTTTTAACTTTTTTTGCATCAAAAGGCCATTGATACCCCTTTAAAAAAATCATATTTAACATATCATATTTGTTTTTGAAAAAGTCATATAAAAATTCACGCTCATCATTGCCGTTTTCATCGGTAGATATAAAACGCGGCATGACTTGCATATATGTCCCACTTACATTCCAACGTGGTTTCAAAGATGCAAGGCCATATTGCCATTCGGTTAAATTTTTGCCAAGCACACCTGCTTCAAACGCAAGGCCACTTGCACCTTTGTGACAATTAGGGTAAGCACTTTCTAAATATATTCCGCTTGGGCCCCCTGTTGCATATATAATGTTTTCACAATTAAAGCACACAAATCGCTCTTCGCATTTTGTTTTGCTATCTGTATTAATACAAACAATGCCATAAGCTTTTTCGTTTTTAACAAGTATTTTTACAACTTGCATTTTATTGAAAATCTTAATGTTTTTTTCAATAACAGCTTTTTCCAATTGCTCTGTCATATACTTACTTGTGTAAGGCCCTACACTTGTAGCACGTGCACGTGGGTCATGATCGGTTTTATAACCAACAAATTCACCATATCTGTTGCTTGGAAAAGGCACTCCAAGGTCTACTAAATTATAAAAACATCTAGTGGATAACGCCGCCTCACAAAGTGCTATGTCTCCATCTACACATCCACCATCAAAAAGTGTTTTTGCCATTTCGTCAACACTATCACTAGCACCTGAAGATAAAGTTAATTTATAATAAGTTTGCTTATCACTGCCGGTGTTTCTACTTGTGCCGCACATTATATTCTCTGTTACAATTGCAATATCTTTTTGTCCTTCTTTATAAAGGCAGTTAGCTGCGTTAAATCCTGCTGCTCCGCTTCCTACAATTACAGTGTTCAAACTATATACTTTAATATTAAATCCATCTATCACGAAGCTTTTTTCACTCATAAAACTCACCTTTCAACATACAAACTATATTATCGTCTTTTAAACACTCGCATATTTTTGTACTATTATACTTTATCAAAATTTAATTTGCAATAACAGTAAATATATTATCAATTTTATAAACCATTAAAAACCTGCTTTTTACTTACAAATTACTTTGTGAAATTTTTCTTTAGTTTTTTTTAAAAATATAGTATAATATAACATAAAATGCAAGGTTTTATGTTTTTGTACAAATTATATTTTATATAATATATATTATTAATTTAATAAAACACTATTTTTTTGTTTTTCTAATAATTTATAAAATTAAAAAGGTGTTAGCCAATGAATATTTTCGAAAAAACGTCACTTAGGCGCAAATTAATTATTGTATTTGTAATTTTAATTGTTGTAAACATCTTGATATGCGTTTATTACTTAATAAATGTAAACAAATCCATAAACGCAAACCAGCTAGCCTATTCTTCATATATGCATATTTGGGAAATATCCAACACATTAAAAACCGCAGAAGACCAATTAGAGTTTTATATAAGAAGCGGTGAACCATCTTTTTTAAATAATTATACTGAAAACCGAGATATAGTTGTAAATTTAATTAGCGAACTTAAAGTAACTACAAGTAATGTTGAAGAAAGCATTATGATGAGGGTTATTAAAAATTCAACAGATTCGTTATTTTCATATTATGATTTAGCTGCTAAAGAATACCAAAACGGTGCTCCTATGTATTATATAAATTATTATGAGGGTAATTTAATAATATCATATATTTATGATTATTTAGATTATTATGTCAACTTATTACTTGAGGAGCATACTGCTAGTGTAAACGAAATTGAATTACAAACGAAGAAAAGTTTTATTAATTCTCAAATATTTTTATTTTCTTTTGTAATTATATATATTGCCATTGCATTTATATTTTCAAGATGGATAACAAAACCTATATCTAATTTAGTACAAGCAGCCAAAAAAATCAGCCATGGAGACTATGAGTTTGAGGAATTGCCGATAACAAACCATGACGAGCTTGGTGATTTAACAATGACCTTTAATATAATGAAAGAGGATATTAGTAACGCTATAGATTTTTTAAAAGAGCGTGTAGAATTTGAAAAGCAGCTTAGAGAAGCTGAACTTAAAGAAATAAAAAACACCGAACTTTTAAAAGAAGCAAAATATTTGGCACTTCAAAGCCAAATGAATCCGCATTTCTTATTTAATACTTTAAATGCAATTTCACGTTCAATTGAATACTTACCTAAAGAAGTATCAATAAATTTGGTTCATAGTCTTGCAAATATTTACAGATACAACCTTGACCATTTTAACACGTATTCAACTATAGAAGAAGAATTATATGTAACCTCTAGCTATATATTCATACAACAACACAGATTTGAAGAACGCATACAATATAATGTAAAATGTGATGAAGATTGCAAGGAAGTTTTAGTTCCAAGTTTAATTTTGCAGCCACTTGTAGAAAATGCTTTGAAACACGGAATAGAAAACATGGAAGACGGTGGCAAAATTTTTGTTGGAATATGCAGAAAAAAACAAGGTGTATGCATAAGGGTTTTCGACACAGGTGTTGGAATTGATAAGCCGCGATTAGAAAGCATTGAAAAACACATAAAGGGCGAAAGTCCACTGCAAACAACCGGCATAGGCCTTTCTAATATAGCACAGAGAATTAGCCTGATAGAACACAGTACCATGAAAATCAAATCCAACAAAAAATTCGGCACATTAATTAAAATATATTTACCTTTTCAATAACGGAGGAAAGCATGTACAAAGTTTTAATTGCAGATGACGAGCGCCTTGAACGCATGGCAGTAAGGCAAATTATTGAAAATAACTTTAGTGGCAAATGTGATATTCTTGAAGCTGAAAACGGCAGAAAAGCACTTGAAATTTGCAATAATCCCGACATCGCTATTTTAGATATTAAAATGCCCGGAATAAGCGGATTAGAAGTAGCAAGAAAAATAAAAAACGATTACCCGAGTTGTAAAATAATAATGCTAACAGGTTTTACTTATTTTACATATGCTAAAGAGTGCATAAGCATTGGTGTAGTAGAATTTTTGGTTAAGCCATTTTTAGAAGAAGATATTATTAAAACCGTTCAGCAAACCATACAACTTTTAGAGGCTGAAAGACAAGGCAAAGAAACTATACCGGATGTTATTGAAAACACAAACACCTGGATAAGCGTAGTTCGAGAATATATAGAAGAAAACTACACCAAAGATATTTATATGGAAGAGATAGCAAAAAAAGTAGGATTTAGTCCATACTATTTTAGCCGAATGTTTAAACAAGAATTTACAATGAATTTTGTAGACTACATAACCAAATTGCGCCTTGAAAAAGCATGTATGCTTTTAAGCGAGGGCAATTGCACTGTAAAAGAGGTTTGCTTTAAAGTAGGCTACAGCGAACCTAATTATTTCACAAGAGTGTTTAAAAAAGCTTATGGTGTAGTTCCAACCAAATACCAACAAGATGCTATTTTAGCAAAATTATGACACAATAACAAAATAATGCTATAAAACAGACGAATTTGAAATTCCGTCTGTTTTTTTTAGCAAAAATTTTAAAGCATTACGCAAAAAAATGTATTTATAATTTATAGTAAAAATTATAAAATAATACTAACAAAACCAAAAGGTTTTAATTTGAAAGGGGAAAATCATGAAAAAATTATTATCACTTATTCTTGCATTAGCTATGATGTTCACATTAGCAGCTTGCACAGATTCACAAGAGGCTACAACTACTTCTGAATCAACTGCACAAGAAACTACAGACGCAACCGAGGAAACCACCGAAGAAGCACCTTCAGGTGAAGTTACAGTGTTAAGACTTGCAGATACTCTTACAGAAACTTATCCTGCTACAGCAGGTGCAGTTGAATTTGCACGTTTAGTTGAAGAATATTCTGAGGGCAGAATAGTTGTTGAATTATACTTAGGCGGCGTTCTTGGTAGCGACGAAGCTGCTGTTGTTGAGCAATTGCAATTTGGCGGCATAGATATTGCCCGTTTAAACATATCACCGGTTGCAGAAGTTGCACCTATGCTTAACTTATTACAAATGCCTTTCTTGTTCACTACTACAGAGCATATGTATGAAGTTATCGACTCTGAGCTTGGCACAGAAATGCTTGCAAGTGTTGATGGCACAGGCATGGTAGGACTTGGCTTATATGAAGCCGGCACAAGAAACATTTACAATTCTACAAGACCAATCACATCTTTAGCTGATGTTGAAGGTTTAAAAATCCGTGTACCTCAAAACAGCTTAATGCTTGATACATTCAACGCTTTAGGCGCAGTTGCTACTCCTTTAGCATTTGGCGAAATTTATTCTGCATTACAAACAGGCGTTATTGATGGCGCAGAAAACAATATTCCATCTTACCACCAACAAAGCCACTACGAGCAAGCACAATACTTAACAATGGACGCTCACACAGCACCTCCTGAAATTTTAGTATTCAGCGAAGTTGTATTTAGCAAATTAAGCGCAGAAGATCAAGAATTAATCAGAAAAGCTGCTTTAGATTCAGTTGTTTACCAACGTGATATATTTGCAGTAACAGAGGCTGAAGCTTTAGAAGTTGTTTTAGAAGGCGGCGCAGAAGTTGTATATATTGAAGATAAAACAGAATTCCAAGAAGCAGTAGCACCTTTGTATGAAGTGTATGCAGCAGATTATTTAGAAGAACTTGCCGAAATCCAAGCTATGGGTTAGTGTAGGTGCAACCTATGGAAAATGTAAAAAATAATTTTATTAAAGTTATGACATTAGTAGACAGATTTATCTGTCTACTAATGAACATATTTATGTTATTATCTAAAACATTGCTTGTAATAATGACACTAATTATATGTGTTAGTGTATTTTTTAGGTATGTTTTAGATACAGGTCTAAGCTGGACAGACGAAGTCGCCATGCTTTTTTTTGTATGGTTTGGCTTTATAAGTGTTGCATATGGAGTACAACAAAAGCTTCATATAAGTGTTGAAATATTTTTTAGTTTTTTTAATAAAAAATTACAATGGGTTGTAAACAAAATCAACAGTTTAATTGTTTGTGTCATAGGTTGTTTAATTGTTACTAATGGAGCATTATTAATGGAATCAACAATGTCAAACTTTATGACAGCAACGCAATGGCCCACTGCAGTAAGATATGCGCCTGTAGCTATTTCAGGCTTTTTCATGGCATATTTTTCATTCACACAATTTATCGGTTTTGAATCGGGGAAACATAATAAGGTAATAACGAAAGGAGAATCAAATGATTAATACACCTGCTATAATTTTACTGGTTGGTTCTTTCTTAGTGTTTCTTGTTCTAAGATTACCCATTTCTTTTTCCCTTTTAGCATCTTCATTAATCACAACAATTTATCTTGATTTACCAATCATGGGTACAATTGTACAAATGGTAAATGGTATTCATTCCACAAGTTTAATGGCAATTCCGTTTTTTATATTGGCTGGCGAGATAATGGGTCAGGGTGGTATTTCAAAACGGATTATCGCATTTGCAAACCTTATGATAGGCAGAGTGCGAGGTGGCCTTGCACAAGTTAATATTGTATCAAGTATGTTCTTTGGTGGCATTTCCGGCTCTGCAATAGCAGACGTATCATCTATAGGCTCAATGTTAATTCCTATGATGAAAGACAATGGCTATGATGATGATTATGCGGTTAATGTTACAATTACAAGCGCATGTCAAGGCTTAATAATCCCACCAAGCCATAATATGATTATTTTTGCAGCAAGTGCCGGCGGTATATCTGTTGGCAGGTTATTCCTTGGTGGAATGGTTCCGGGTATTTTACTTGGCATTGCACTAATGATACTAAGCTTTATAATTGCTGTTAAAAGAAAATATCCAAAGGGAGAAAAAGTTTCTTTTAAAAATGCAATTAAAATAACACTGGATGCCGGATTTGGCATGATGACAGCCGTTATAATTATTTTCGGCGTTATAGGCGGCGTATTTACAGCAACTGAAAGTGCTGCTGTGGCTTGTGTTTATGCTTTTATTGTAACATTTTTTATTTATCGTGAAATTAAACTAAAAGCAATGTTTAAAATTTTAAGAAACTCTCTTAAAACAATGGCTATGGTTTTAGCACTTCTAGCTTGTAGCAACGCTTTTGCTTGGCTGCTTTCTTTCTTGCAAGTTCCAGCATTAGTTACAAATTCATTACTGGGCATTACCACAAACCCAATATTGTTATTATTACTTATTAATGTAATGCTTTTATGCTTGGGTTGTATTATGGATATGGCACCACTTATTTTAATTACAACACCTATCTTACTTCCTGTTGTTTTAAGCATAGGCATGGACCCAATACAATTTGGCGTTATGATGATTTTGAACTTAGCTATCGGACTTTGCACTCCACCTGTTGGCGCTGTTTTATTTGTTGGTTGCTCTGTTGGTAAAATCCCATTAGAAAAAGCAACAAAAACATTATGGCCCTTCTATCTTGTAATGATTGTAGTGTTAATGTTAATTACATTTGTGCCGGAAATCACATTATTTGCGCCGGATTTATTTATGCCGACATCTTAATGTATACAATCAAATTATAATTAAGATAAATTAATACAAAACCATACATGATATAGCACAAGTAAAATTTATAATAAACTCGGAGGACAAAATGATTAAAAATTATTTCTTTAACAGCGAAATTGAAGCTGTGGAAGTTGCACAGGGAGTAAAACGCAAAATACTTGCATACAGCGATAAATTAATGGTTTGCGAGCTTGAATTTGAAAAAGGTGCAGTAGGTGCTTTACACGAGCATTTTCACGACCAATGCTCTTATGTAATTTCAGGAAAATTCGAGTTTGATATAGGCGGAGATAAAATGGTTGTCTCTGCCGGTGATAGCACATATAAACAACCTCATATAATTCACGGTGCAGTGTGCCTTGAAAAAGGTAAATTGATAGATATTTTCACACCGCAAAGAGATGATTTTTTATAATAAGGAGAATATAATAAATGAGTAAATTGGCAGTAGTTACAGGGGCAACCGCCGGAATTGGTAAAGCAACAGCTTTAGAGCTTGGAAAAGCCGGCTATAATATAGTAATCAATGGCATAGACGCTGAGCAAGCAAAATCTACACTTGCTGAATTTGAAGCATTGAACATACCTTGCGAATATATAGAATTTAATGTTTGTGATGAAGAAGCTGTTGATAAAAACATTAAGGCAATTGGCGAAAAATATGGTTGCATTGATGTTTTGATAAATAATGCAGGTGGCCTTGGCGGACGCTCTCGTTTTGAAGTGATGGAAACATCATTTTATCGCAATGTTCTTGCACTAAATTTAGATAGCGCATTTTTTGCAACAAGGGCTGCTATCCCCTACTTGAAAAAAAGCGAAAACGCAAGTGTAGTTAACTTTGCATCTAATGCAGCTTGGAATGCAGGCGGCCCAGGAGCAGGTGTTTATGGTATTTCTAAAGGTGCTGTTTTGCTTTTAACTAGAGCATTGGCAAAAGATTTAGCAGAATATAATATTCGTGTTAATGCAGTTAGCCCTGGCACTATTGATACAGATTTCCACTCAGCAATAAAACAAACTAATCCTGCTGTGTTTGATTCTTGGAAAAACAATATTTTATTAAAAAGACTAGGAACTCCTCAAGAAGTTGCAAAAACAATTTCATTCCTAGTAAGTGAAAACGCATCATTTATCACAGGTGAAGTAATTCAAGTAAATGGTGGACAAGATTTATTATAATAAACACTGACAAATACAGGCATATATAATTTGCTAGTAAATCATATAATATGTATATTATACGAGGTAATTTTCAAGTTTAGTGAAAATTGCCTCGTATTTTGTGTGCTATTTTACATCTAAACTTATCAATTTTATTTGTAATGGCTAATATATTATTCTATTTATACATAAATTACAATACCAATTACACAAAATGTATTATTAGGAACAAATCTTATACAAAACTCTATTTTATTATTGTTTTTTATACTTAAAAGTATTATAATTAAAATAGATATAAGTTAAAATAAGCTAATAATTTATTTTAACTGATGCATAAATTGGGATAATAGTATCCATTTTATGTAAAAAACAATCTTTAATTAAGGAGTACACTATGACACCCAGTGAAATCTATACAGACCATCAACTAGGGGTTGCTAACACTGCCAAATTTCATCACGATTTAAAAGAAAAAAACTTTAATAAACTTTGCATGACATCTGTAATTAACGCAGATCTTTCTATTGCCGCTTATGGCGAGGAAACTTATTATGCAGGTTGTAGAGATGTTTTGCAAAATGTTCAACTTGGCTTAAACCAATTAGGTCTTGGCGAAGTTATCTTTCTTTATACATATAATTATAGCAATTTTGTGCTTGCTGCTTCTGATAACATCTCAAAAGATGATTTTAAAAAGTTGATGAAACAATTTTATATTCAATTTGAATCTGCTTCTTCCTCTCAGGTAGAAGTTAGTGCTGTTTCTCGTTTTGCTGTTGTTTTGCAAGAGGACAGGCTTATTGAAAGGGCTCTTCATGCACTTATGAACGCAAAAGATACACAGGAAAATTTTATTATTACACCTGATGTTTTGGATATAACAAGCACTATTAAATATGACGCAAATGTGCTTGACTTAATTAATTTTGCGATGGATGGAGACCGTGTCATACCCTACTATCAAGGTATACGCAACAATATTACAGGAAAAATTGAAAAATACGAAGCATTAATGCGCTTAATGGACGCTGACGGACGAATTTATTCTCCTGCAGTTTTTTTAGATATTTCTAAAAAGTATAAAATTTATAATCGCTTAAGCCAATTAATGATAAAACGTGCTTTAAAAGAATTTGCTGACCGTCCCGAGCAACTTTCAATTAATATTTCTGCTTATGATATGGCTAGTGAATCATTTAGAAAATGGTTTTTTAAACAATTGGACAAATACCCAAACACAAATCGTTTAGTAGTTGAATTTGTTGAAACCGAAAACTTTCAAAATGAAACTCTTTTCGATTTCGTTGAAAAAGTTCGTTCGTACGGTTGCCAAATTTCAGCAGACGATTTTGGTTCGGGATATGCTACATATACAACAATAATTTCACTGTCCCCTGCATTTATCAAAATTGATGGAACTATTATAAAAGATATCGCAAAATCCGACAAAAATATTATTATTTTGCGCTCAATTTGCTTTATGGCAAATTTAATTGGCGCAAAAACAATTGCAGAATTCGTTGAAAATGATGACATACAAGCAATTTTAGAAAAATATAGCGTTGACTATTCTCAAGGCTATCTTTATAGTAAACCCTCACCAATTGCGGAAATTTAATTTACCATTTCAATTAATATAGTTTATATCCTATTTTTCAGCAAATAATATTATTTTATGGAATTAATAAAAATAGCAGGAGGTAAGATGAATTCTAAATTAGATAACTTTCTACATGAAATGGTAAATAAATTAAGCATTCTTAATGAAAGCGAGCTTTCAAAAACAAATTTTTTAAAGGACATCTGCAATTTTTTCGATATTTCCCATGCCTTTATCTACGAAATCAACCACTCAAGTGTGTTTGTGAGAAAAAAATATTATGAAATAATCAGCCATATGCCTATGCCTGAAACACTTGAAATCAAAGCTTTGTTAACTCCCGAACAATTAAGCAAGTTATGTTCAAGGAAAGTTATAATTTGTTCCGGTGATTCAAAAAAAGATGAACTTGAAGAAGTTTTATCTGATATATGCAATTTAAAAACATTAGTTTTTATTCCTATACTAAACCAAAATTATGAATTAGCAGGATTTGTGGGAATTGGAGACCGTAGAAAAACACCAAGACATGCAAAAGCCGAAATTAATAATGCTTGTGCAATTTTATCGTTGCTTGCAAACGAAATTAGGCTTGAAATGTTTGAAAAAGGCATCGAAAGGACACAACAGGCACTTAGCAATGTTCTTGACCATGTAGGAATAGATATTTATGTAAACGATTATTACACATACGATGTGTTATATGCAAATAAATCTATGGCAGCGCCTTATGGTGGTGTCGAAAAAATGATGGGCAATAAATGTTGGAAAACGCTTTTTAATGATAAAACCGCACCTTGCGAATTTTGCCCACAACCTAAACTTTTAGATGAAAACGGAAGTTTAAACAAAACATATCAATGGGATTATCAGCGTCAAATGGACGGTTCATGGTTTAGGGTGTTAAGTTCGGCATTCCCATGGACAGATGGAAGAACCGCACATTTAGTTGCAAGTATCGATATAACCGAAAGCAAGAAAAACCAATTGCTTATCGAAAAACTTGCACAATACGACCATTTAACAGGACTATTTAACAGAAGAAGTTTGCATGACGACATACAAAGTTTTATTGAAAACAAAACAGAATTCGGTGAGAAATTTTATGTTTTATTTTGTGATTTAGATGGTTTTAAAGGTATTAACGACACACTTGGACACGAAGCAGGCGATGTGCTTTTGAAAAGTATAGCGCAAGCCTTAAAAGATATTTGCAATGATGATATTAAAGCTTACAGACAAGGCGGAGACGAATTTGTTGTGCTTTTAAGGGATAATAATTCTGATGCGTTTGTTATTGAGATGATTGATAAATTATTTCAAATTTTTCGAAACAAATATATTTACAACGACAAGAAAATCGGCTGTGATTGTAGTATCGGTGTTGCACACTATCCGTCTATTGCAACAAATGCAAAGGAAATATTTCATCTTGCAGACACAGCAATGTACAGAGTTAAAAAAGAAGGCAGAGGCACCGTTCGCTTTTGCTACAATGGCGATTTTTTAAGTTTGGAAGATTATTTCAAAATTAATTTATAAACAAATGTTATAATCTACAAAATGATATAACATCCTCGAATTTTCATATCAATTTAAAGGTGGGAGCATTATGAATAATACTATTGATGATTATACACCAGACAAAAACGACAGTGTAAATTTTTCTGTAAAACAACTTTATGCAATTTTAGATAATGTCCCCACTTGTATTAATGTGTTAAATGAAAAAGCAGACAGTGTTTATTGTAATGACTATACTGTAAAATTATATAATATAAAGAGTAAAGAAGCTTATATAGAAAATTTTTATAATTTGGTGCCTGAAAATCAGCCCGACGGTAGAAATTCTAAACTAGCTTTTAGCGAACATGTTCTAACCGCACTTGAAAAGGGCGAAACACATTTCAGTTGGCTTGACTTAAACTCAGATAATGAAGAATTACCACTTTTCATCAGCATTTATAAATTAAATGAAAAAAATGAAAAGGGTGAAGAACTTCTTGTTAGCACCATGCATGATTTGCGTTCTCAGATTGCCGGATATGAAAGCACAAGTGATTTAGATGAAGAATATTACCACCGTGTAACTTATAAAGATTTATTTAACACCGTTGCAGAACTTACAGACGAATGGTTTTGGATTTATGATGTAAATATGTCGACAATTCAGTTTTTTGGCAAAGGAAGAGAGATTTTAGGTTTATCGCCCGATAAACAAGCTTTCCCCTCTTATGTTGTAGATAGTGGCATGGTTTATCCCGACGATTTAAACACATTTTTGCACTTCAATGATAACTTAAAAAACGGAATTGTTGAAAATATTGAAGTTCGTTTTGTTTCACCCAGTAAAAAACACAAATATTATAAAATAATATATAAAATTATTTATTCGAAAGATGGCAAACCACTTTTTTCAATAGGTAAAACATATGATATAGATAAAGAGAAAAAGCTTGAAATTCTTTCGAAAACTGATTTATTGACGAAATGTTTAAACAAAATCACCACCGAAAATATTGTGCGAGACATTATAGATAACGACCCAAATTCTTCACATGCTTTATTTCTTATAGACGTCGATGATTTTAAATCCGTCAACGATGATTTAGGGCATTACTTCGGAGATATCGCACTTAGAGATATCGCAAGTAATTTGCACAATAATTTTAGAGACGGCGATATTATAGGAAGAATTGGCGGAGATGAATTTTTAGTTTTTGTGAAAAATATTTCAAGTGAAAAAGTCATCAACCGAAAAGCACAGGCAATTGCAGATGCATTTAGCAAAAGCTATTCCGGTGAAAACAACGATTATAAAATTTCCGGAAGTATAGGCGTTGCTCTTTTTCCAAGCCACTCTACATCTTATGAAGAGCTTTATAAATGCGCAGATAAGGCACTTTATCATTCTAAGGCAGGCGGAAAAGACCGCTATACAATTTATTCAAACGATTTAGCAGATAATATCACCAAAAACTTAACTGCTTTAGAGAACGAAAATAATATCATCAGCACATTGTTTGATTCGAATATCACATCAGTTGTGTTTGACATATTGTATCAATCTGAAAATGTAGCAAAATCTATGAATACTGCGGTTAGGTTTATTGGAACACAATTGGGTGTTGATAGGTGCTATATTACACAGACTTTTGATGACGGTAAATCTTATGAATTAACTTATGAGTGGGTATCTAAAGGTGTATCGTCAAGAGCAAATAAATTTAAGGATATGAGCATAGATTCATTAAAGATATATTTTGCAGAGCTTGAAGCAAATGATATTATGTATAATGGTAGCCCTGAAAGCAATGGGGAGCGTTTAGATGACCAGGTTGCTTATCTATTAACCCAAACAAAGGGAAAAGGTTTTTCTCGCTTAATTTTTGGGATTGAAGACAGGAATTTTAACAGAGTATGGAGTGATAAAGAAATTGCAACAATGCAATATTTAATAAAACTTATTTCTTTATTTTTGTCTTCATCAAACTTATAAATTTTTTCTAATTCGATATAATTTTATATTTCTTTTTACAATTAAAATAGGCTATGTGAGGTAATATCACATAGCCTATTTTTTATATTATCCATAGCCGTATCGAATATGTCTTTCTGAGGAGGTGCGACGAAAAACCGCAATTATAGCGTACTTTAAAAGCAACGGGTTTCTACGACTCGCCAAGATCCACCTTACGGCATTTGCACGCTTGCATTGCACTGCGGTGCTTATCGGCTTTGCCTCGAAATGACAGGCAAATTAAGTGCAGATTAATATTATCCGCATTTTTACGCCTTATGCACCCAAGTAAGCTGCACGCACTTTTTCATCGCTTGCAAGTTCATCTGCATTGCCAGACATTACAATATTGCCTGTTTCAAGTACATATGCCCTGTGCGCAATTTCAAGCGCCATTTTAGCATTTTGTTCCACCAATAATACAGTTGTTCCTGTTTTGTTTATATCCTTTATTATGCTAAAAATTTCTTGAACCAGCAAAGGAGAAAGCCCCATGGATGGTTCGTCCATCAATATCATTTTAGGGCTACACATAAGTGCCCTGCCTATTGCAAGCATTTGCTGTTCGCCACCTGACAGCGTGCCCGCAAGCTGTTTGCGGCGCTCTTTAAGCCGTGGCAAGCGATCAAATACCATTTCATAATCTGCAGCTATTGCATCGCTTGAGTCTTTACGCACATATGCGCCAAGTTCTAAATTTTGTTGCACTGTAAGCCTTGAAAACACCCTTCTGCCCTCAGGAACATGTGTTAACCCTAGACGGATTATTTTATGTGCTTCCATTGCGCTTATAGTTTTATCGCAAAATGTAATTTCACCGCTTGCAGGTTTAATTAAATTTGATAAAGCATGTAAAGTTGTAGTTTTTCCTGCTCCATTAGCACCGATTAAAGTCACGATTTCACCTTGTTTTACTTCAAAGCTGATATCTTTAATAGCGTTAATTGCGCCATAATTTACAACTAAATTTTTAACCGTTAACATTTACTCTCCCCCCAAATACGCCGCTATAACTTTAGGGTCGTTTCTTACTTCTTCCGGCAAACCTTTTGCTATAACTCTGCCATAATCAAGAACTGTTATTTGTTCGCAAAGCCCCATCACAAAATGCATATCATGTTCGATTAATAGTATAGCTATGCCGAATTTATCTCGCACAAATTTAATTGTGTCCATAAGCTCTTGTGTTTCGCTGGGGTTCATGCCCGCTGCCGGTTCATCCAAAAGCAATAATTTTGGGTTTGTTGCAAGTGCACGGGCAATTTCAAGTTTGCGCTGTTTACCGTATGGCAAGTTTTTTGCCAATTGCTTTGCATTTTCATCTAAATTAAATATTTTTAAAAGTGCCATAGCCTTGCCTTTAATAATTCTTTCTTTTTCAAAGAATTTAGGCGTATGAACTATGCTGCTAAACAATGAATATTTAACTTGTTCATGCAAGGCAACTTTTACATTATCTATAACAGACATATCTTTAAACAAACGAATATTTTGAAAAGTCCTTGCAATTCCAACCGAGTTAATTTTATCCGGCCTTCTGCCTGTTATATTTTCGCCATCAAGGATAATATCACCCTCGTTTGGCGTGTAAACACCGGTAAGCATATTAAAAACAGTTGTTTTGCCTGCACCATTTGGGCCAATTAAACCGTATAACTCCCCTTTGTTTACTTTTAAGTCGAATTTATCAACGGCTTGTAAACCGCCAAAAACTATGCCAAGGTTGCTAACTTCAAGTAAAGCCATATCAGCTACCCCCTTTCGACTTGCGTTTTGTTTCTACTGTATCTTTCGTTTTTTGAATGATATAGTTTTTGAAATCCACAACTTTAGGTGCGTTGTTTATTATCATCATTAAAATTAAAATAATTGCATAAATTAACAGCCTATAGCTTTCCAGCTCTCTTAAAAGCTCCGGTAAAATTGTCAATGCCGCCGCTGCAATTATAGAGCCCCTTATATTTCCCATGCCGCCCACAACTACAAAAACAAGTATTAATATGCTTGTGTTGTAATCGAACCTACGTGCGACAACTGTTGCAAGGCTGTGGGAATATAAAACACCTGCAAGCCCTGCCAAAGCAGCTGAAATTGTAAAGGCAATTATTTTATACTTTGCTATATTAATGCCAACTGATTGCGCAGCAATTTTATTATCTCTAATAGCCATAACTGCACGACCTGTGCGTGAATTAATAAAATTAAGTGTTACAAAAAGTGTTATTAAAATAAAAATAAAGCCCCATGTAAAAGTTGAAAGCCTTGGTATACCTGTAACACCCATAGCTCCATTTATAATTACTTCTCCACTTTCTTCAAGCCCCAATGCAGTAGAATTTTCAAAAGAGAGATGTAAACCTGTGGAATCTATACCTATATAAAAAGAGTTTAACACATTTTTAATAATCTCGCCAAAAGCAAGTGTTACTATCGCAAGGTAATCGCCGTTAAGCCTTAAAACAGGTATGCCAATTAAAAATCCCATTAACCCTGCAGCTATTACGCCAAAAACCACTGCCAATATATACGAAAGCACAGGCGACATACTGTTTTGTGTACTGACTGTTATAAATGTACCTACAAAGGCGCCTACACTCATAAAACCTGCGTGTCCAAGGCTAAGTTCGCCCAAAATGCCAACAGTTAAATTAAGCGAAATTGCCATTATAATATAAGCACAAATAGGCACTAATTGCCCTTGCAAAACATTGCTTAATGCACCGGCACTGCTTGCAATTTGTAAAATTACAAAAGCAATTATAACAATAGCATAAGTTATTAAATTATTTACAGTTTTTTTGCTCTTAAAAATTGTCTTCACTATTTCCACCTACACTTTCTCATGTGTTTTTTTGCCAAGTAAACCTGTAGGTTTTAAAAGCAATACAATTATAAGTATGCCAAAAACAATGGCATCTGCCATTTGTGAAGAAATATAAGCCTTACCTAAACTTTCGATTATACCAAGCAAGACACCGCCTATCATAGCACCGGGAATTGAACCGATGCCACCAAAAACAGCAGCAACAAACGCTTTAATTCCGGGCATAGCGCCCGTGGTTGGGTCTAACGTTGGGTAAGCCGAACACAAAAGTGCGCCTGCAATTGCCGCAAGGGCACTACCTATCGCAAAAGTTAATGAAATTGTTGTATTTACATTAATACCCATTAACTGTGCCGCGCCTTTATCCTCTGAAACCGCAAGCATGGCCTTACCTGTCTTTGTATTATTTACAAATAAAGTCAAAAGCACCATAATTACAGCACTTACAACAAGTGTTACAATTGTTTCACCTGTCACAACAAGTTCACCATTAAATAATTGTATAGATTCGATATCAACTACGCTTGAAAATGATTTTGGTGAAGAACCCCATACAATTAGCGCAATATTTTGCAATAAATAACTTACACCGATTGCAGTTATAAGCACCGCAAGCGAAGGCGCAGAGCGAAGTGGCTTATAAGCGACACGCTCTATAACAATGCCTAAAATCATGCAGATAATTACAGCCAAAATAATTGCTAAAATAGATGGCATATTAAAAGAAGTCATAGATAAAAATATAACGTAAGAGCCTATCATTATAACATCACCGTGGGCAAAATTAAGCATACGGGCAATGCCGTAAACCATAGTATACCCAAGCGCTATTATGGCATAAATACTGCCAAGGCTTATTCCGTTAAGTAAAAAAGCAACAAAATTCATACTCACTTACCCCTGTTTTATATAATTGGGTCCCATTAAAAATAATTAGGAGACAATGCCCTTGACAACCCGTTAAACGGGATGCCTAGGGCGTCATCCCCTAATATTGTGCAAAAATTAATTTAAATATTTCGGTTTATTATTCAGCTAAAACGTAAGCGCCGTCTTGAATTACATATACAGATGGTGCTTTTGTTGGTGCGCCGCTTGCATCCCATGTTACGCTTTTGCCTGTTACGCCGTCAACTGACATTTGTGTGAACTCTGCAATTAAAGCATCACAAACATCAGATGCGCTCATTTCAGAAGTGATTCCTGCTGTTGTGCAAGCTTCATATAATGCAAACATTGCATCGTATGCACTTGCTGCAAATTGGTTTGGATTTTCGCCGTATGCTGCATTGTATGCTGCAACGAAGTTAGCTGTTTGCTCGTCTTCTGCTGTTACAGAGAAAGGAGTTAAAAGCATAACACCGTCTGCAAGGCTTGTGTCGAAGTTTTCAACAGTTAAAACGCCGTCTAAACCGTCGCAACCAAAGAATGTTGGCTCGTAACCCATGCTATCTGCTTGTGTTAAAATTAAAGATGCTTCTGTGTAATAAATTGGCAAGAAAACAAGTTCTGCGCCTGCATCTTTAGCTTTTTGTAATTGTACATTGAAGTCTGTGTTGCTATCATCTGTAAAGCTTTCATCTGCAACAACTTCAAGGTTTAATTCAGCTGCTTTTGCGATAAATGCATCATGGATGCCTGATGAATAAGCGTCAGCGCTGTTGTAAATTACAGCAACTTTTGTTGCAAGGCCTGTGCTTTGGATATATTCAGCAGAAATTTGTCCTTGTTGTGGGTCTGAGAAGCAAATGCGGAATGCGTTATCGTTAGCAATTGCTTCTTCTGCTGTTGCAGAAGGAGTGATTTGGAACATATTGTCCACAACAGACTCAGCTGCTACTGCAATTGAAGGTGCACTTGTAACTGTACCCATTAAAATTTGCATATCCCAGTCTTTTAATGTATTGTAAGCATTTACAGCTTTTTCAGGGTCATGCTCGTCATCTTGGTAGTTTAACTCAAATTGTAAACCGCCCATTGCGTTAATTTCTTGAACTGCAAGTTCTGCAGCGTTTTTAACTGCTGTGCCGTAAACTGCCGCACCGCCTGTTATTGGGCCAATGCCGCCAACACGAATAGCACCTGCTGTATCTGTGCTTTCTGTTGTTTCCTCTGTAGTTGTTTCCTCTGTTGTTGTTTCTGCACCAGAAGTTGTTTCTTCTGTTGTTTCTGCGCAAGCTGCAAGACTAAACATCATCAAAGCAGCAAGCAATAGTGTAAGTAGTTTTTTCATTTTTACCCTCCAAAAATTTTATTTTGCTTTTATCCTCAAATTAAAAGCATAAATACACCTTATATTATAATTAGATGTACATTAATAATTTTACATTATTTTCATCTTTTTTTCAATGCAACAATGTACCATACTTTATAAATATAAAGCAATATTTTAATGAATATTAACTAAAAATCAATGAATTTACAGTGTTTATATTTTATTATGTAAACAATTTTAAAAAATATGCCATAAATAATTATTGCATTTATGCATATTCTATCACTTTTTATGCAATTTTTTTTAAAGCGAAAATTGCATTTAAATTGACATTTATTATATTTTATAGACATTCAAGATATTTTCAAGCAATGACGCATTAGATAAATTTATTTTACAACTCAGTACACAATAATTTTAAGCTTTGTCTAAAACATTCTATTAAAGCAATTAAAAATGGCTATGACAAATTTTGTCATAGCCATTTAATTAGTAAACAGTATTAATCGTTGCGATTAATTAGACTTAGAACTTCATCGAAGTTATTATCGTCTGAATCATCTTCCACCGGTAAGTTTAAATGATACTCAGCACCTGTGTTTTGAGCTGTAGGTACATATTCTTCGCCTAAAGGTGGCAAAGTGTCTGAATTATCTACAATATCAAATCCTGTTGCAATAACAGTAACTCTCATTTCGTCTGTCATTTTATCATCAAACGCAACACCCCAGATGATATTTGCATCAGGATGAGCTGAATTTGTGATTAATGCAGCTGCTTTTTCCATATCGTCAAGACCAATATCAGGTGAAGATGTGATATTAATTATAACACCACGTGCACCGGCGATGCTTGTCTCTAACAGCGGGCTTGAAATAGCCGCATTTGCAGCTTCTTCAGCCTTATTAATACCTTTTGCTGTGCCTACACCCATATGTGCATAGCCAGCATCTTTCATGACACTGCGAATATCAGAATAATCAAGATTGATAAATGCACTTTCATTAACAATTGAAGAAATACTTGCAACACCTTGACGTAAAACATCGTCAGCTGCTTCAAAAGCATTGGCAATTGTAATTTTTTCTTGGCTTATGTACTTTAAGCGCTCGTTAGGAATAACAATTAAAGAATCTACACGCTCAAGCAAACCTGATACGCCTATCTCTGCCATTGTCATTTTACGTTTGCCTTCAAAAGCGAAAGGTTTAGTTACGATGCCTACTGCTAAAATGCCAAGCTCTTTTGCCACTTCTGCAACAATAGGTGCCGCACCTGTACCAGTTCCGCCGCCCATACCTGCTGTTATAAACACCATTTGAGCGCCTTTTAATGCAGCCGCAATTTCATCTCTGCTTTCCTCAGCACTGCGTTGACCAATTTCAGGGTCTGCGCCTGCGCCGCGGCCTTTTGTCAATTTTGAACCAATTTGAACTTTTTGCGTTGCACTAGACTCCATTAGAGCCTGCTTGTCCGTATTCATGCAAATAAATTCAACATTACGAAGCCCACATTCAACCATACGGTTAACAGCATTGCCGCCGCCGCCGCCAACACCTACAACTTTAACCAATGTTACGTTTTGCATTTCTTCGTCTAAAACAAATGACACAACGATTCCTCCCAATTAAATATTAGCAGTTAACTGCCAAAAATCCTAAATATTATATCTAAACTTAATAGATAAATAAAATATATCCATTAAAAATATTACATTAAGTAATAATATACCAGAAAAACTTTACAATTACAAGACTATTTGGTATCTTTTTTTCAAAAAAGCGGCATTTTATAAAAAAAATTGCCAATTATATGCTTTCTGCGTTCCAAATTGCCTGTAATCTGCCTGCTGAGTCTCTTGTACTCACATCTAAAACACCTTCTGAATTCTCACCCAAAGCATCATCATTTGAAGGTGTTATTAAATATTTCGCCCACTCCATTTTTTCAAACATATCATTCGAAGTGCCTAAAACAATTTTAATTCTGCTTTCATATGTAAAATTAATTTGCAAATCATCGCTTAAATCTATATGTGTTACAGGCGTAAATTCAAGCTCGCTTACAACAGATAAAAACTCATTTAAAATTGCAAAAACGTCAACGTCTTTCACAACAACTTGTGTGCCTAGCACAGGTTCTTGTGCCTCTATCCCATTAATATAAGTTATCCCCTCTGGCATAATTGGCGCAATGCTTAATACTCTTAGCTCATCATTTAAAACCACCCAGCCTGAAACAGAACTCATTGAATATTGTTCTACAGCCTGAGATACATTTAAATGTATACTGCCGGAAAGATTTCTTTTTATTTCAATATCGTCCAAATACGGCAAAGCCAATTGCAATTTTGAAATTTCTTCATCTGTGCTAAATAAAAATAAATTATCGCCAACTTTAGGGCTAAATATCGCTGCAATTTGCTCACTTGAATACTGTGTCTGACCATTAATTACAATTTCATCAATTGTAAAAAACACATTAAACGAAAAAACAAACCCCACACAAATCAAAAATATTGCCGCTATTCTGTATAAAATTAATCTTTTTTTACGTTTGTCTCTCGCTTTTGCTAAATCTATAACATTTGTGTTTGGCTCTTTATTTGGTGATAAATCATTATTTTTACTTCTTGGTTTAAATAAAATATTTTTGCCTTTTTTTGAAGAGTTTTTTACATTTTCAACATTTGATGAGTTTTCATTTTGCCTTACATTATTATTACGCTTTGTATAGTTTGCATTTCTTTGCATTTCATCTCTTGTTTTAAGATATTGCGGCGATGTTTTATATTCTAAGTATCTGTCAATTTCTTTTCCTGTCATTCTTCTTTGATTATTCTTACTTTTATTGACAGTTGAATTCGGATTATTATTTAAGTTTTTATCATTTACTATATTTTGACTTTGCTTATTGTGCCTTTGCACGTTTTCTTGGCTATGCGCACTGTAATCATAAGAAATTCTTTGCTTTTTTTCAAATTGCGTTTTTTTTACATTTGCATGATTTTTAGCTTCATTTTTATATGAATAATCAAGTCTCTTTTTTTTATCCATGGCAATTAATCAAGTTTTTTATCTATAAATTATGTTAAAAAAACTTGTCGGCACTATTCCCTCCTTTGCCATTATTTAATGTATATTTAAATATTAAATTAATTTATATTGTATGCTGCATACCTTGTCACTTGTTAAAAGAACTTATTCCTCGCTTACACTCGGAATGACAAGATTTGTTTTTTGCATAACATCTTAATAGTAATATCATTCTGAGTTTTGCGAAGAATAGCAATTATCTCATGCCTAAAAGGGGGGACGGATTCCTCGCTTGCACTCGGAATGACGAGATTTGTGTAAAGAACGTGTTCCTCGCTTGCACTCGGAATGACAAGGTTTGTGTAAGGGACGGATTCCTAGCTC
>CAYJGV010000007.1:22802-43476 GCA_964369715.1 uncultured Bacteroides sp.
TTCCTCGCTTGCACTCGGAATGACAAGGTTTGTGTAAGGGACGGATTCCTAGCTCGCTCTCGGAATGACGTGGTTTATATTATTAAATTTAATACCATTCAAAAACATCTGCACCTAAAGAATTAAACATATTGGCAATATTTTCATATCCTCTGTTAATATGTTTCACTTCGTCTATTACGCTTTCGCCTTCGGCTTGCATTGCCGCAAGCACCAATGCCGCACCACCACGTAAATCCGGCGAATGTAAAAAGGCAGATTTTAATTGTTTAACGCCATTTACTATTATAGAGCTCCCACTGCAATATGCATTTGCACCAAGTGCATTAAAGCCTATTGTGCAAGCAAAACGTTGTTCGAAAATGGTATCGGTACATTTGCTTTTGCCATTTGCCCTAAGGCATGCAGCCATTAAAAGCGGTGCAATATCTGTTGGAAAAGCAGGGTATACACCTGTGTAAACATCACCAATAGAATTAAGCGGGCCTCTTGATGAAACACACATGACCTCATTGCCCATTTTAAAAATTTTAGTACCGATCATTTGCAAATAATTTATTACAGATTGCAAGTGAATATTATCACAATTTGTAAGCAAAACTTCGCCACCACAGCCTGCAACGGCACATAACACAGTTGCAGCAACAATTCTATCAGGGCAAATTGAATATTCTGTACCCTTTAATTCACTTGCGCCTTCAATATATAAAACATCTGTGCCTATACCTTTAATATCTGCACCGGCACTTTGCAAAAAATTTGCTAAATCTGTAACTTCGGGCTCTTTTGCAACACCACGTAAAACGGTTTTGCCTTTTGCGACTGCCGCCGCCATAAGCAAAGTTTCGCTTGCGCCAACACTTGGAAAATGCAAGGTGAAATCTGCCGCTTCAAGCCTGTTTTCTACCGTTACTGTTATATTATCGTCTTCATCATGCTTTACTTTTGCGCCCATAGCACACAGCCCGTTTAAATGGATATCAATCGGCCTTGTGCCAAGTTTACAGCCGCCCGGCATGGTTATAACTGCCTTGCCTTTTCGCACCAATAACGGCGCTAAAAAGAACAAAGAAGAACGCATTGTGCGCATCAAATGATTTGGTATAGAATTTTCTTTTACATTTTGTGCATTAATTATTGCTGTATTTTTCTCTACATTTGCCACACAGCCCAAAGCGTTTAAAATATCTACGCATGCATTTACATCGCTTAATTGCGGAACATTTTTTAAACGCACTTCACCCACACACATTACACTTGCTGCCATAATTGGCAACACGCTATTTTTAGCACCCGGCATTTTTACACTGCCGCTTAATGTTTTTCCCCCACACACTTTTACAGCTTGCATAGCTACGCACCTGCTTTCAATAAGTTAAAGTTAACTTATCTTATGCAAAAGTGCATTATTGTGTGAAAATCACTTTATTTTATTAATTTTTCGAGCTGTTCATATATTAATTCAAGTGAATTAGGCTGTGCCAATTTAAGTGCATTTTTCCCCATTTCACTTAAATTACCATCTATTTGCGTTAGCTCTTTTACAGTGTTTATCAATATCTGTTCATCAAGGTTTTTTTCTTCTATAACTACAGCCGCATTAATATTTTGAAATTCCATCGCATTAAAATATTGGTGATTCTCCGCCACATTTGGCGAGGGTATAAGTATACTTGCTTTGCCTGTTGCGCTAAGTTCTGCCAAAGTTAATGCGCCTGCACGGCAAATTATTAAATCGGCAGCACTTAATAATTTAGGCATATTATCGATATATTCTCTTATTTCAAAAGCAGCATTATTATCTATGCCCTTTTGTTTTGCAAGCATTGCAAAATCTTCTTTTTCAATGCTTCCGCTTGCATGTATATGTTTAAACTTAAATTCATTTTGCTCAATTTCCCACTTTGCCAAATTAGCAACGGCTTCGTTTAGTTTTTCTGCACCAAGGCTACCGCCGAAAGAGACAATTAATATATCTTTAGATGTAAGTTTAAGTTTTGCTCTCTCCTCTGCCCTGTTTTGCGTAAAAAATTCTTGCCTTACAGGGTTGCCCACAATAAAAGTTTTATGCTCTGCCGCAAGTTTTTTCACTGCGGCTTTCGATGGTGCAAACACGACATCGACATCTTTGGCTAAAATTTTATTTGTCACACCGGGGAATGCATTTTGCTCGTGAATAGCAGTTTTTATGCCTTTTTTAGCCGCCGCCCTAAGCACAGGGCCGCTTACATAGCCACCTGTGCCTATGACAAGTTCAGGTTTAACTTGTTTTAAAATTGCATTTGCCCTTGGCATGCTTTTTATTAAATAGTAAATTGCGGCAAAATTACGTTTGATATTTCTTAAATTAATCTTGCGCTGTATGCCTCTTACTTCTATTTCTAAAAAAGGATAGCCAGCCGCTTTAACAAGTTTACTTTCCATTCCGTTTTTGCAACCTGCAAAATAAATTTCGGCATTTGGAATTTCTTTTTTTATCTTTCCGGCTATAGCAAGCGCCGGGTTGACATGCCCTGCCGTACCGCCTGCCGCAATTAAAACACGCATAATATGCTCCTTTTTTGAATTAATTTGAATTAAACCAAAGTATTTCGGCATTATCAGTAAAATACTGTTTTAATTCTGCTCTATCTTGCTTTACTACACTTTGCAAAAAATTTGTTATAATATTTTCTGTTTTCATTCGAAACTCCTAATTGTACAGTGTAGGTAATGGGAGTTAATTCTTGTCGTTGTGAGCGAATACGAGGAATGACAGCGCTCGCCTTGGGAAACGGATTCCTCGCATTCGTTCGGAATGACAGCGTTAAGCTCGTTGTAATTGCGATTCTTCGCAAAGCTCAGAATGACAAAGAGCAAGACTCACTGTAATGGTGATTCTTCACTTACGTTCAGAATGACACACTGCTGTGCCAAATACAAACACCCTAAGTTTTATAAATACTGCTTTGCCGTGAAACCGAAAGCACAACGCCCATTTCTGCCAAAAGCATTAAAAGCGACGTACCCCCATACGAGAAAAACGGTAAACTTATGCCTGTATTTGGCACTGTGTTTGTAACAACGGCAATGTTTAAAGCAGCTTGTAAAACCACTTGCACAATTATGCCGACCACAAGCATGCAACCAAATTTATCCGCCGCATTAAAGGCTATATAAAGGCCTCTTATCAGCAAAAACACAAATAATAAAATTACTAGCATTGCACCAATAAAACCCAATTCTTCGCATAAAATAGAAAAAATAAAATCGTTTGCAGGTTCCGGCACATAAAGATGTTTTTGCCTTGAATTGCCAAGTCCAAGCCCAAAAAGCCCACCGGAGCTTATCGCATACATGCTTTGTATTGTTTGGTACGAGCCGCCTGAAGTATCCGCAAGTGGGTCTATCCAGTTGGCAATGCGGCTTTCAGCGTATGATACAAGCCCTGAAGCAACGGCGAATATAACTGCACTGCCAAGCCCTGCAATTGCAATAATAAAATAAAGCAAGCTTGTTCCGCCCACAAACATCATTGCAACGCCGATACCGAAAATTAAAATTGTTCCAGATAAATGTGGTTGTAGCAACATTAATCCTGCAATAATTCCCAAAATTAAAATAAAAGGCAAAACACCGAATGCGAACTTTTTCATTTTATTATAATTTACAGCCATTATATGTGCAAATAAAACAATTACGGCAAACTTTGCAACTTCCGAGGGTTGCATGGTAATGCCGGCGAACATTATCCACCTTTTTGCTCCGTTCAGCTCCGGCATAAAAAGCACGATAACAAGTAATACAAGTGTAACTGCCATCAACGGCCATGCAAATTTATGAAGTATATGGTAATCGAAAAACGATATAGCAAACATTGCTATAATGCCAACAATAGCAAAAATTGTTTGTTGGCTGATGTAATGATAGCTGTCGCCATCCATGCGATAATATGCATAAGCAGTGCTGGCGCTGAAAACCATGATAAGCCCAAAGACAACAAGAATTAAAACTATGATTGCAAATGGTAAATCAATAGGGTTTTTTTCAACTTTTATCTTTTCAGACTTTGTTATTGACTTCAATTTTTTTGCCAAAATCGCCATACAAATACTCCTTATGCTTAAAAATTACTAGCCAAGCCGATATAATCCGAATCCGATTACATCGGATTGGCTATGCTGTGTAAACATATATTCCTGCAATAACTACACATAATAGCGTGAAAAAGCCGAACACGCAGACAATTTTTATCTCGCTCCAGCCGCTCATTTCAAAATGATGATGAATAGGACTCATTTTAAAAATGCGTTTGCCTTTTGTAAGCTTAAAATAGCCCACTTGAAGCATAACGCTAAGCGCTTCAAAAATATACAAAAGGCCAATTAATAATAGCAAATCTATTCTGCCAAGGGCAAAGCCGGCAGAAACCACCGCACCGCCCAAAAACATGCTTCCTGTATCGCCCATAAATGTTTTAGCAGGGTAGAAATTCCAAGATAAAAATCCTGCCGTACCGCCTGCTATCGCAGTTGCAAACACTGCTACTGTAATATTGCCAAAAACAGAGGAAATAAACACAAACCCCAACATTGCGATAAAAGTTACCGTCGATGCAAGCCCATCAATGCCATCGGTTAAATTAACCGCATTAACCATGCCTATTATAATTATAAATGCAAGCGGATAAAAGAAAATACCAAGGTCAATTGTGCCGATAAATGGCAATTGAACCAAAGTTGTTATATCACCATTGGCGTAAAAAGAAATTAACATTCCTGCTGTGACCAAAATTTGCATTATTATTTTTTGTATTGCTTTTAAGCCTAAATTACGTTTTTTCACAACTTTAATATAATCGTCTAAAAAGCCTATAAACCCAAAGGCATAGCTTGTTAAAGCACATATGTACAATGTTATCGCTTGCTTTGAATACAAATCTCCCATAAGTTCCGGCAAATCGAAAAACAATAGGCCGTAACCTGCCAACATACCAACCAAAGAGCCTATGTAAAACATAAATCCGCCCATGGTAGGTGTGCCATTTTTATCTTTGTGCCAATTAGGGCCTATTTCTTTTATCGTTTGCCCAAATTTAAGGCGCCTTAATGCAGGCACAATTAAAAAGCCCGAAAATGCCGAAACCGCAAAAGAAATTATTGCTGTTGCAAAAAGGGCTGTCCTTGCAAATTCCATTTATATTTTACCTTCCTCTTTTACATTATAAAAACCATCAAGTAATTCATTAAATTTCATGCCATTGCTAGCTTTAAATAAAACTGCGTCGCCTTTATTTATCAATTTTCCAAGTGATTTTAATGCCTTTTCTTTATCCTCAAAATATACGCTGCTAAGCCCTATATTTTGTGCACTTTTATGTGCATTCCCCATTAAGTCACCTATAGCTATAAGCAAGTTTATATCATTATCTTTACATAACTTTGCTATATTCTCATGTGCTATTTTACTTTGAGAACCAAGTTCAAACATATCGCCCAAAACGGCTATTTTGTTGTTTTGGTTTTCGTAATCTTTAAGTGTGCTAAGGGCGGCCTTCATGCTGTCCGGGCTTGCGTTGTAGCAATCTTCAAAAACGCTTATGCCATTAAACTTCACAAGTTTTTGCCTTTGTCCTGTGGTTTCGTAATTATTCAAGGCTTGCGCCGCTTTTTGTGCGTTAAGCCCAAGTGATGTAGCCAGCGCAAATGCACTTAGCGCATTAAGCACATTGTGTATTCCAAACGCCGGTATAAATGTTTTGTATTCATTATCATTTTTATCGCAGATAATAAACTGCATTCCATTTTCAATATTTACAATATTTTTTGCTGTTATATCAGCTTTTTTATTGTTTACCGCAAAGAAAACCGGCTTTATGTTTTTAGGTAGTTTTGCATTATAGAGCATTTCGTCATCACCGTTTAATATAAGCGGTGCGCCCTCTTTCATTCCACTGCAAATTTCAAGTTTTGCCTTTAAAATATTCTCTTTAGTCTTTAATTGCTCTAAATGTGCTATGCCTATACACGAAATAATTGCGGCATCGGGTTTTGCAGCAAGGCTTAATTTTTCAATTTCACCAAGCCCTTGCATACCCATTTCAACAATAGCAAATTCAGTTTCAGTATCAATTTGCATTAATGTGTTTGGCATGCCTATTTCGTTGTTTTGGTTGCCCTGTGTTTTTACGGTTTTTCCAAATGCATCAAAAACAGCCGAGCAAAATTCCTTTGTTGTTGTTTTGCCTACACTGCCTGTAACTGCTATTAATTTAGGCGAAAATAAATCTCTGTAATTTTCACCTATTTTTATCATTGCATCAAGTGGGTCGCTTACTATAATTGTTTTATCGCTTTCTACATCTTGCAATTCTCTTTGAGAAAGCACGCAAATCGCGCCCTGTTCAATTGCTTTTTTTGCAAAATCGTGTCCGTCTACTCTTTCGCCTTTGATGCATACAAAAATCGTATTCTCAACTGCTTTTCTGCTATCTGTGACGACACTTTCAACTAAATCGTTATTTTTAATTTGCCCAATACCTTTAAGCAATGTATTCACAGGCGTTTTCACCATATTACCACTGTCCTATCTTCCGTTTGATATAAGCCACTCTTTTACTATTTCATGCTCGTCAAGGTATACGGTTACACCGTCTATCACTTGATAATCTTCGTGCCCTTTTCCGCAAAGCACAAGTACATCTTTGTCTTCTAATAAGCCGAGTGCCTTTTGCAACGCAATTCTGCGCTCAACTTCTATTATATAAGGTTTTTTAGAAATATTCAAGGTGGGCTCTACATCTTCAAGTATAGCATATGGGTCTTCTTTTCGAGGGTTATCCGAAGTTAAAACCGCAAAATCGGCATACTTAACAACGGCATCGGCCATTTGCGGCCTTTTTTTGGCATCTCTTTCACCGGCACAGCCAAATAAAACTATTAAACGGCCTTTAACAAAAGGCGCAATGCTTGAAAGAACTTTTTCAATTGCATCGGCTGTGTGGGCAAAATCGCATAGCACGGTAAATTCCGCACTGTAAAGCACCTCTGCCCTTCCCCTTACACCAAAGCTGTTTTCAAGCGCCTTTGCGGCATCTTTAAGTGAAACGCCAAGTTTCACCGCAACCGCACTTGCCATAAGCGCATTGCTTACGGAAAACTCTCCCGGCATAGGAAAAAGCACACGAGCAATTTGCCCATTTGCAACCATTTCAAATTTTACACCCGAAGCAGAAAATTCAGGATTAAACGCATTAAAATCCGCACTGCTATCTTTTGTTGAAATAGAAATTTGCTCAATTTCGCCCTTAAATTCGTCAAGTAATCTTTTCCCATATTCATCATCTAAATTGCTAACCATGCAATCTGATTGTTCAAAAAGCATTCTTTTAGCTTGATAATAATTTTCAAAAGTGCCGTGATAATCTAAGTGATCTTGCGTTAAATTTGTGAAAACCGCCACTTTAAAACGTATGCCGTAAACACGCATTTGGTCTAGCGCTTGACTGCTTGCCTCCATAACAACATGTGTGCAATTTGCAAGTGCCATGCGTGAAAAAAGCGCATGCAAATCCCAAGCTTCCGGTGTTGTGAATTTAGCGGGAACTTGCATTGTGTCTATTTCTGTGTGTATTGTCCCTATAAGTCCGACTTTATAATTTGATTTTTCAAGTATTTGTTTAATTAAACTTGTAATTGTGCTTTTTCCGTTTGTTCCTGTAACTGCGATAAGTTGCAGCTTTTCAGCAGGGTTTTCGAAAAAATTGCTGCATAACAATGCATATGTTTTTCTGGCATTTTCAACGCAAACTTCATTTTCAAGCCCCAGTTTACGCTCTGTTACTATGCAAACAGCGCCTTGTTCCAATGCTTGTTTTGCATAATTATGTCCATCTGTTTTTACGCCCTTTGCGCATATAAAAACTGTGTTTTTACATACTTTTCGTGAATCTTGAGTTATTAAAACGGCATCTGCATTTGGCAATACTCCGCTATAATTAATACCGGAAAACAATTGTTGCAATTGCATGTATTATTCACCACCATCATCTATAAAATCTGAATTAAAATCAGCATTAGTAATATCTTCAAAGAATACTTCTATCACTGTTCCCATTATCGCCTCGGTAGATGCTTCTACACTTTGGCTTACTGCTTGAACATTTTCGTTTTCTTCATCAAAACCTGTTACAAACAAGTTTAAACCGCTTGCTTTAAGCGTTTGTCTTGCTTGTTCAACTGTTTGCCCTGCTACATCGGGAACCACAACATTAACGCCTTCAGAGTCCTCTTCCGTGTACAAAACAATTACAGATTGCCTTGAAAGCACTGTACCTGCCGCCGGATATTGATACGTTACCGTTCCACCTGTACCAACTTCTTTTGCTGAAAAACCATAGGAATTTAAACTTGTGTTTGCATCAAGTATGCTTAAACCTGTGACATTTGGAACTTTTTCTTCAATTGTCAAAAGGTCTTCCTCTGAATATTGTGGCTCTATTCCCAAATATGGGAGCACATCTGCCATTACAGTGCCCACAACAGGGCCGCAAAGCCTACCACCGAAGGAGTTATATTCATCATTCGGCTCATCAAGTACTATAATGCACGCAATTTCAGGGTCGCTTGCCGGTGCAAAACCGCAAAAAGATGCTATACGTAGAGTATCTTCTTCGTTGCCTACAGTTACAGTTTGTTTTTGGCTTGTGCCGGATTTACCGCCAACTTCATAACCCTTTACATAAGCGTATTTGTTTTGTCCGTTAGAAACACTTTCTTCAAGCATTGAAGCTATAAGCGCACTTGTTTCCTCCGAAATAACTTGCCTTTTAATTGTTGGTTCTATGTTTTCAATAATATTTCCGTTTTCATCTAAAACTTGCTGTACAATATAAGGCTCTACTAAATTTCCGCCATTAACCGCCGCCGCAACAGATGTTATCATTTGTATTGCTGTTGTTTGGGTAGATTGCCCAAAAGATGTTGAGGACAACTCGGTTATATTCATTTTATCAGCTGTGTAAGCATTTGTTTGTGCCTCATTGGGTAAATCTACGCCTGTTTTTTCGTAAAAGCCGAATAAATCCATGTAATTTGATAAAATATCAGGCCCCATAAGCCAGCTTAATTGTATGTAATAAGGGTTGCATGAATTATTTAAACCACCGTAAAAATCTAAAGTCCCATGCCCTTCAGTGTGGGCGCATCGCATATAAATACTGTTTACAACATGAATGCTGCCTGAGCATGAAAAACTTGTGTTTAAATCTGCCACGCCTGAATCCAGCGCTGCTGAAGCCGTAACAACTTTAAAAACACTTCCGGGTTCGTATATATCTTGTACGGCTTTGTTTCTCCACATGCTTTGTTGTGCGGTTTGCCTTGCGGCGGTTTGTTCTGCCTCGTCTGCAATTGCGGCAATTTGTGCCGTTAATTCCTCATCATAAAGCTCATATGGGCTGTTTAAATCATAATCAGGCAAAGTTGCCATTGCAAGAATTTCACCTGTATTCACGTCCATTACAATGCCTGTGCCCCTGTTTGCAACATTGTGGTCTGCAATTGCATTTGCAAGATATTTTTCTAATGTTTGTTGTATGACTTCATCTATAGTTAATACTAAACTATAGCCGTTTTCCGCGGGATATTCTGCCCTATAATCGCCATCCATTTCATAGCCCCATGCGTTTCTCGCTGTGAGAATTCGCCCCGGTGTGCCTGTTAATGTGTCATTATAGTAAAGTTCTAAACCTGTTAAACCAACGCCGTCAGAGCTTGTAAAGCCAAGCACCGTCGACGCCATATTTCCATACGGATAATATCTTTTTGTGTCAGGCTCAAGCATTATTCCACTGACAGGGCTTGCTTTTCCGGCTTCAGTATTATTATATTCATTCATCCACGCTGTTATAGCATCTGCCTGTGGTTTTTCAACTTTATTTGCAATAATTTTATATGCCGAATTAGTGTCTTGTAGCTTTTGTAAAATTTCCTCGGCTTCAATTTCTAATATTTCTGAAAGTTTTAGCGCCACCATATTTATGTCAACATTTCTGTTTTTCATATCTGCAGGCGAAGTTACAATTGTCCAAACAGTTGAACTTCTTGCTAAAACATTCATGTTAGAATCGTAAACAGTGCCCCTATGAGGGCTTATTTCTATATCTGAAAGTTGTTGCGAAGCCGCCAATTTTTTATATGTATCGTCTTCCACAAATTGAAGCATTACAAGATTGTAAATTACAAGTCCAAACATGCCTATACAAAAAAGAGATGCTGCAATAATAGCCCTAACGCGCATAGATTTAGTTACGGTTTTTGCGCTAAGCTCTTTATTTTCGATGTTTTTTTTCATAGTAAAACACAAAACTCCTTTATGTATATTATTTTAACATAAAATAATAAAAATTCATATAAAACAATTATCACCGCCGCCAATTATAACAAAATTAAAGGCAGTAGTGATAATAGTGTATTACTCTGTTGCGCTTATGTATTCCGAAAATTGAAAAAGATTTTTTTGTGCATTGATAATTATTTCATCAAAAACACCTTTTTCATATATTATTTCGCTTACATTTTCTCTTTGCACATAAACAATTTGTGATGAATCTTTTTTGACAAGCCCTAAAGTAGTTGCTGCATATAATTCGACATCTTTCAAATTCGTTCGCATCTCAAGCTCGTTTTCTAAAAATTGATTATCACTTTCAAGCGAGAGCAAAAGTTCTTCTTGCTTATCTATTTCACCGCTTATTGCAGTGCTTTGTGCTTGCACATATAGCACTGCACACATCAAGGAAACCATCAAAGCACCGCTTAAAACGACTTGAGTCGCTTTTGAAATACGCCTTGCTTTTGCTTTTTTTCTTCTATCGCTTTTAACAACCCTGACGCTTGGACTTGGTTTTGGGCTAACTTCAACAATTTGTTGTTTTTCAATCTCGTAAGCTGATTGCTGCATTTTTGGCTTCCCTTCCGCCTGTTTTCCAGGCTAGTTATTATACTTAAATACTTGTCATTTAAATTAAATTTTTTCTATTATTCTCAATTTTGCGCTTCTTGATCTTCTGTTGTTCAAAAGTTCGTCTTCACTTGCAATTATTGGCTTTTTGGTAATTGCTTTTGCCTTTGCACTGCCACCGCAAACACAAACAGGAAATTGTGGCGGACAGGTACATGCTATTTGCCAACTTTTGAAAGTTTGCTTAACTATTCTATCTTCAAGCGAATGAAATGTTATTATGCAAAACCTACCTTTTGGCTCTAGCATATCAAAAATATTCTGCAAGCCTTCTTGCAAAGCGCTTAACTCTTCGTTAACCGCTATTCGAAGAGCTTGAAAGCTTCTTCTTGCAGGGTTTTTATCTTTGCGCCTTACCGCTGCCGGAAGTGCAGAATTTATACATTGCACCAATTGTCCGGTGGTTTTAAATTCTTCGTTTTCTCTGAACAAAACAATTTTACCAGCTATATTCCAAGCGAAAGGCTCTTCGCCAAATTGTTGTAATATTTTAGAAATTTCTTCCCTTGACAAATTATTAAGTAAATCAGCCGCTGTTTTTCCGCTGTCGCTCATGCGCATATCAAGAGGCGCATCTTCTAAATATGTAAAGCCTCTCTCTTTTGTATCAAGTTGGTGTGAAGAAACACCTAAATCTAATAATGCACCATTTATTTTTTCAACACCTAAAGGCGCTAATGCATTTTTAATATTTCTGAAATTCGTCTTAACAACCTGTGCCGGTAGGCCCTCAAGGCGCTTTGTGGCAACCTCAATTGCTTGTGGGTCTTGATCTAAGCTATATAATTTACCATTTTTAAGGCATTTTGCAATTTCAACGGAATGCCCTGCGCCACCTGCTGTGCCATCGACATATATTCCGTTTTCATTTATTGCTAAACCATCAAGGCATTCTTGCAAAAGCACAGGTACATGGCTAAAAGAAATATTATCGCTCACTTTACAGCTCCAATTCTTGCATTAAATCTACAACATTAAGTTTATCAATTTTCGCCTTACGAGCTTGCCAAATTTCACTGCTCCAAATTTCAGCATGGTCGCCCATTCCTAAAATTGATACGTCCTTTAATATTTTTGTATCGTCTCTTAAAGTTTGTGGCAATAATATACGACCTTGTTTATCGGGCTGAACTATAACCGCATTTGTGAATAAATACTGTTGCAGTTCTCTGCCTTTACCCACGCCTTTATCAAGCAGTTTTTGCACCATCTTTTCCCAATCATCTTGAGAAAAAGCAACAAGGCTGTTGTCCATCCATTTTGTAACAGTGAATGTTTCGCCAAAAAACTCTCTAAACTTTGGTGGAAAGTTAAACCTGCCTTTGGCATCTATCGCATATTGATAAGAGCCAAACAGCATTTTGCTCACACCTTTCCACAATTTAAAACCAATTTACTTTTGGCAAAAACAAGCAAATTTAACCCACTTTGAACCACATTCACCCACTTTTACCCACTTAATTGAATTTATTATACACAATTACACAATAAAAAGCAATAGAATTGAAAAATAAAATTGTGAAATTTTGTAAATTATCTTAAAAATTCAAGCTGTGTTAGCTTAATATAAAAACTTTGCATTTAATTCGTATTAATTGCATAAATTCAAATAAGAGGTGTTTTTATGTTTAATGGTTATAACAAAAGAAAAAACCGCAGAAATTCTACGGTTTTAATTGGCGTTCTATTATCGGTACTCTTATTATTTATTTTGCAGGCATTTTTATATCCTAACGAAGAAGATAATGATATAGGAATTGAAAAAGCTGTTGCAGCGGCATCATGGGGCATAAGTTTTCAAACAGCAGGCATAGCGCCTGTGCCAAATTTATCCGCAGAAGAACTTTTACAGTACAATGCTTATTTTCACGATACTGATTCTACAAAAAAAATATATTTGACATTTGATTGCGGCTATGAAAACGGCAACACTTCATTGATATTGGATACATTAAAAAAACACAGCGCACCTGCAACTTTTTTTGTAGTAGGCCCTTATATTGAAGAAAACCCTGAACTTTTAATGAGAATGGTAAACGAGGGACACAATGTTGGAAATCACACTTTTAATCATCCTGATGTCACTCAAATTTCTTTTGAAGAACTAAGCGAGGAAATAACAAGCTTAGAAACATTGTTTTTTGAGACAACGGGCTTTCAAATGAGTAAATTTTTTAGACCACCCGAAGGGAAATTTTCAAGCGATAGCTTAAAAAGCACAAACGAACTAGGCTATAAAACAATTTTTTGGAGCCTAGCCTACAGAGATTGGAACCCTAATGACCAACCCAGCAAAGAATATGCCTTTGAAAAGCTTTTGCCAAGAATACACGGTGGAGCAATTGTTTTATTGCATGTGACAAGCAGCACAAATGCAGAAATTTTAGATGAACTTTTAACAGAGTGGAAAGCACAAGGATATACTTTTTCTTCTCTTGACGAACTTGGAGGATAAAATGAAAAAACACCACAAGTTTATTCAACTTGCAATGCTTATATTTTCTTTACTATTGTTATATTCTTGCACAAAAAAATTCAACTTTGAGCCTTTTAATTTTTTGGGGTTTAATTCGATACCTCAAACCGGTGAGGCATCCGAAACTTTCACTATTGCAATAGACCCCGGACACGGCGGAGTGGACACTGGTGCCGGCGGAATTATTGAAGAAGTAGGTGTAAATGAAAAAACGGCAAATTTTCTTTATGATTTTTTAATGCAAGACCCACATTTTTTGCCAGTAAAAACCCGAAATGACGGCGAGGATTTATCTAACACAGACCGTACAAACAACGCTGAAAAAGCCGGAGCAGATTTACTTATAAGCATACACGCAAACAAAGATAGCCATGCATCCTCAAACGGCTTTGAATGTTACGCCACCCCGCCCGGAAGAGAGCACCATGAGCAATCGCTTAAATTCGCAAATGCTGTTGTAAACTCAATGGGCGATGCCGGTGCGAGAATCCGAGGCGAAACCGGCATTAGGTATATGTATTATATCAACCACAGCAAAAAAATTGTTGATAGCACAGATTTAACAGTTCGAGATAGTGAAAGTTTTGGCATGCTTGAAAAAGCATCGTGCCCTGCAATTTTAGTGGAACAATGTTTTTTATCTAATCAAAGCGACGTGGATAATTGGGCGTCCGAAGAAGGCTGCAAAAAAAGTGCATATGCGTATTATCTTGCTATATGTGATTTTTTTGGAACTAAACCTGTCACAAATATATACTAAATATTGAGTTTGTGTAAAAAATCAAACTATATTGCAACATGATATATTTTATACAAAATATAATGTGATTAAAACAGGCTTAAGCAAGGCTAAAATTAATATTATTTTTTAAACTATATCGTATTCTATACATATTTTAATTTCAAATCTAATTTGCAAAAAAATTGGCTTGATGCCTAACATTCACAAAAACAATGTTTTATGTGTAATGATTACATCAAGCCATATTAGATTTATAAATAATTAGTATGCTTTAATTATTTATTTATAATCTAAGCTATTAAAATGCTACAATTATACCGCCCTCGTTTGCATAAACAGAGGATAAACCCGCAGTTGGCACAGCAATAACTTCTTTTACAACTTCGCATTTAGCTAAAATTTCTTTTTTAACGTCTGCCGCACGCTCGGCACAATTACAGTAAGTTAGGACAATTGTAAGGCTTTTTTTAGCATAACTTTGGGTTTCTCTAAATATATTGTCAACTAATTTAACAAGTGCTTGTTGTGTGCCCCTAATTTTTTCAATGCAAATTATTTCACCATCGTCATTACTTGCCATTAACGGGCGAACATTTAAAACAGAGCCAACAAGTCCTGCAACTTTTGTAATTCTTCCGTTTTTAACAAGTGTGCTTAAATCTTCAAGCACAAAGCGTGTAAGCATATTTTGTGTAAAATTCTCTACTTCATCTTTTATTTCTTCAAAAGTTTTGCCTTGTGCTATTAATTCATGCACTAAAATAGCAATCCTTGTCTCACCGGCAGAAGCACTTTTCGAATCAATTACATGTATTTTTTTATCCGGAAATTCTTCTAAAACCATTTCCATTGCAACAACAGCAGCATTATAACTGCCTGATAATTTTGAACTTATTGTAATAACAAAGCTTTCATCTGCCTCTTTCATAAAATTTGCATATTGCTCGGGAGACGGACACGATGTTTTTGCTGCTGTTTTGCATTTTTTTATTGTGCTTAACATTTCAGGCAAATTTATTTCATAATCGTCAACAAAGTTTGTTCCGCCTACATCAATTTGAAAACTAACATGTTTGACATTCATTATATTTTGCAACGCCGAAGTTAAATCGCAACTACTATCTGCAATAATTTGTATAGACATATGTTACACCCATCTTTCGCCAATATTTGGCATTTTATTTTCATTTTATTATAGCAATAAAATTAATATTATTTATTTTAACGCTGAAACGTCAAAAACTACAACAAAGAATAATTAAAATCATTTCATCTAGTTTATTATACCATTTAAGAAATTAAAAAGCAATGAATGACTTGTAAATTTTTTGTTTTTTTGATAAAATTTACTTATGTAATTATTATACAATATTAATATAAACAAATAAATAGTAAATTAAAATAAATATTCTGAAAGGTAGATTTAAATGAAAACTGATATTGAAATAGCGCAAAGTGCGCAAATGAAAAAAGCGAGTGATTTAGCAAATAATTTAAGCATAAACGAAGAATACATTGAACCATATGGAAAATTCAAGGCAAAAGTTAACCATAGATTAATAGAAAAATTAAAGGATAAAAAAGACGGCAAATTAATTTTAGTTACCGCAATAAGCCCAACACCTGCGGGCGAAGGAAAAACCACAACCAGCATTGGCCTGGCAGACGCTTTGCATGCTTTGGGCAAAAACACTGTTTTAGCCCTTAGAGAGCCCAGCCTTGGCCCTGTTTTTGGCATGAAAGGCGGCGCAGCCGGTGGCGGTTATGCACAAGTTGTGCCTATGGAGGACATAAATTTACATTTCACAGGTGATTTACACGCCATAGGTGCTGCCAACAATTTACTTGCAGCTATGGTGGATAATCATGTTTATCACGGTAACGCGCTTCAAATTGACCCTAAACGCATAACTTGGCGCAGATGTGTAGACATGAATGATCGTCAACTTCGTTTTGTTACTGACGGGTTGGGCGGTGCTGTTAACGGAACCCCAAGAGAAGACGGCTTTGATATTACTGTTGCCAGTGAAATAATGGCAATTTTTTGTCTTGCCACAGATTTAAATGATTTGAAAGAGCGAATTTCAAATATTGTCATAGGCTATACTTATTCAGGCGAACCTGTAAAAGCAGGACAAATACATGCACAAGGTGCTGTTTGTGCACTTTTAAAAGATGCATTTAACCCCAATTTAGTGCAAACATTAGAGCACACACCGGCACTTGTACATGGTGGGCCTTTTGCAAATATTGCACACGGTTGCAACAGTGTAATTGCCACAAAGCTTGCATTAAAATTGGGTGATTATGTTGTTACCGAGGCAGGTTTTGGCGCAGACCTTGGCGCAGAAAAATTCTTCGATATTAAATGTCGTTTAAGTGGGCTTTGTCCTTCTGCTGTTGTTGTTGTGGCAACTGTTCGTGCACTCAAGCATCATGGAGGATGCACAAAAGAGATGCTGGGTGTTCCAAACATAGATTTGCTTGAAAAAGGCAGTGTGAATTTGCTTCGCCACATTGAAAACATGCAAAAAGTTTTTGGCATGAATGTTTGTGTTGCAATAAATGCATTCCCAACAGACAGCATACAGGAGCATGAATTTTTACAAGAGCTATGCAAAAAAATCAACGTTCCATGTTCTGTCAGTGAAGTTTTTGCAAAAGGTGGCGAAGGCGGCAAAGCACTTGCACAAAGCCTTTTAAACTTAGTTGATAATTCCGAATGTGCGCCTTTGCAATTAACTTATGATGACAATGCGACAACAATTGAAAAAATACGTGCAGTATGCCAAAAGATTTATCACGCAGACGATATAATCATCAGCAATGCTGCGCAAAAACAATTGGATATTTTTGATAAAAACGGCTATACAAATCTACCCGTATGTATAGCAAAAACGCAATATAGTTTCAGCGATGATGCCACATTATTAGCCGCACCAACAGGTTTTAATATGACATTGAGAAGTGTAAGGTTGAGCGCCGGTGCTGGATTTATTGTTGCCATAATGGGTGACATCATGACAATGCCGGGATTGCCCAAAAAACCCGCGGCAGAAAACATAGACATTGATGAAAATGGTGTTATAACAGGATTATTTTAAGATAAAAGGTAAATTTATATTTTATGATTAACAAAACCAAAGCATTTTCTTTATTAAAGGCAACAAGCTGTATTGTTCTTATGATAAGTGTAATTTTATATTTTGTTTCAGTGGAAATAGCCGGAGCGTCGGCTATTTCTCTTTTATGCTATGTAGTTTTATTATTCTTGTCATTGCCCTTTTGTGGGTTTTATTTGCTTAGCAAAGCAATTGATATAAAAGATAATTTTACTGCTTTGGTTTGCAGTGTACCCCTTGGCGTCATTATATTGCTAATCTCTTATATTGCATTGCACAGCTTTAATTTGCCATTTTTGTGCATTATCCCATCTTTAATATTAGGCCTGTTTGGTGTTCGAAGTTTCTATTATAAAACAAGAAAAACACCTTTTAAATTAGAATTTCATCATTGTATTTTAATCTTAACATTTAGCCTGTTTTTATTAATTTATATTTTAATAGGTGTTTTATCTTTTGCTAAAGTGTCACAAGTCGGCACATTTTTTTATCATCAAGACATGCTTTTCAGTGTTGGGAATGCAGCAAGTGTTTATAATGGCTTTCCCTTCGAGGATATGCGACTTGCAAACACTACTTTAAATTATCACTTTTTAAATGATGTGACATCGGGAATTTTGGGTTATGTAATCGGCATTACAGGCTATGAAGCGCTTTGTTTTTATTACTATCCTTCTATGATGGCATTGTTAATTCTTGCTATTTATAAATTTTCCAATTTGCTTTGTAAAAATAAAATCATATGTGCTGTTTCCGCATTTATTTTACTTTTTGTAAATAATATTAACTCTATAGTTTTATTTGATTATTTTTTAAACATGAACGGGCAAGGTAGCTCAACTTTAATTGGCATTGCATTCATGATTTTATTTTATTATATATACAAGCAAAACAAAATTAAGCCGATAAATTTTATTCTTATATTTATTTATGCCATACCTTTGACACTATTTAAAAGTACGATATCAGGCATTATTCTAGCTGCACTTTTATCGGCAGGCATTGTGCATTTTTTAATTCACAAAAAAAACTACAGTGCTATAATTTATAGTTTAAGCGCTTTTGCAGGTTTTTTATTTGTGTATTTAAGTGTTTTTTCAAGTGCTGTAAACAATTTATTATTTATGGGAATTGAACGAATAATTCCGGGTTTAACAAGCGCATTTTTAGCTTCTCCTTTAGTTTTTATCGCATTTGTTATTTGCGGTTTCATTGCGCTTTTTCATATTAAAAAAATATCTTTTTTAAATTTAGCATGTTATGCGGCGGCTTTTGGCGGAATTCTAGCTTTTTGTTTATACGAGCATTATTCTGCATCGGAAAATTATTTTTTCTTTATAGCTTTACCCTTTATGATATTTGCAGTAATTCAATTTATTTCAAACATTTGTGTTAAAAACAAATTTTTCACTATTGTTTTAATTTGTGTCTCTCTTGTTTTTTGTATATTAAGCATGGATACTCTCGCATTTTATTCAAGCAACGGTGTGCGTGCTTTGATGAATATTTATGACATAGTTGAAGACCCCTATGATGAAAGTTATATAACAACTTACGATGAACAGGCTATGGATTATTTGCGTGAAAACACACAGCAAGATGCAATTTTTGCCACTAACAGAAACAATAAATTTAAGGACAGTGGCGATGGAATTTTTCACTATTACACCGCCATAAGCCAGCGACGAGCTTATATTGAAAGTTATCGTTACACCATGGATTATAGCGGAATGTATGAAGAAGTTAGGCGCCGACTTGAACAAGTAAGTGACGAAATTTTCTACAATTTAAGCGAAACCGAAGCATTCAGTCTTGCACAAAAAGAAGGCATAGACTATCTTGTTGTAAAAAAGACAATTCATGACCCTCTTTGGGAAGACAATTTAGTTTATGAAAACGAAGAAGTTAGCATTTATAAGGTTAATACTGATTAAATTATTATAAAAACAATATACATTATCAAAATTTTATATTTAATGATTTAACGCATTAATTTATTAATCTCAAACTGAACACACGAATAAAAACAGGGTTTAACGAAATTGTTTCGTTAAACCCTGTTTTTTGAATTTTTACTGTATTAACTTTTTAAATCACTAAAAACAGCCAATTAATTATCAAGTTTAAATATTATTTCCTTTTCACTCTCGCTGTTTTTTGCTGAATTTTTATAAGCAATGGTCATTTGACAAATAGTTAGTAATATAAATATCAACCAATTTTCATCTATTAATGTCATAGGCAAAGAAAAATCTTGCGTTAGTATAATGCAAACTACTGAACCTATCGAAATTGTAACCGCTATAATTTTCACGATAATGCTTTTGTTTTTACTATCAAAAATTATTACAGCACCGCTAATAAAAATCACTGCCACTAAAAACAAATTTAAGAGTGACCAACCATATTCAACATACATTATTGCAGGCACAATCGTGTCTTCAATCATAACATGCTTATCCCCTGATTTACTTACCACATCTTCTTCAGCTTCATAAGTGACAGATTGCGACGATACAACATCTTCACTGCTTGCGAAAACACTGTAAGAAGTAAGTTGCATAAAAGAAAATGCAACTGCAATAATTAATACAGTTTTAAATATTCTGGAATTCACATTCTGCCTCACTTTTTTTAAAACAATTCATGTTTTCATTATACATTAATTGTTTTTTAATAACCATAAAAACTTACAATATTGTAAGTTTAAACTAAAAAATAGTTTTGTGTAATAATTATTCAATTATATTATTACATATATCAACATTATAAGATATTTTTTTCAAATTTAATTAAAAGGCAATATTTCACTCTGCTGTTTTATTTTTTCTATAATCCAGATAGTTTTCTAAAATTACTGTCGCAGAAACTGCATCAATTATTTTTTTTCGCTTTTTACCAAATTTTCCGTTTTCATTTAAAATACCAGCTGCACTTATTGTAGTTTGTCTTTCATCCCATAATACAATTGGTATTGTTATTATTTTACTAATAATATCTGCAAGTTTACGGCATTTTTTTGCACTGTCGCCCTCTGTGCCGTCCATATTTTTTGGTAAGCCAATAACTAACATGCCAACGTCAAATTCTTTGGTTGCATGCACAATTTTTTCGGCTGTTTTCGCTATGCTTTTCTCTTCTATAACACCAACAGGACTTGCCAAAAATTCCGTGCGGTCGCACACGGCAACGCCAGTTCGCACATCGCCGTAATCTATTGCCATAATTTTCATTAATTTGTTTTTCCTTTTTATAACATATTTTTAACAGTATTCACTATATTTTCAGCCGAAAGCCCAAACTGCTTTAACAGCTCTTTTGCAGGGCCACTGT
>CAYJGV010000008.1:0-40360 GCA_964369715.1 uncultured Bacteroides sp.
AACGCTGTGCTCCAAGGTCCGCAACAAAGAACAATCACAATCGCTCGCTAACAATTAGATTGACATACGCTCACGATTACACTGTTCTAATTGTCGCTAAAGTGTGCTGGGTGTTAATTTTGCTTATCTACCTATAGTTTTATTTATAAATTTGCTTTAATTTATAACTTTGTGAATTGCACTCAAAATTTTGTTAATAAACTTGTTTTATTGTTAAGCTCGTGGATTATACTTTAAGTTTTATTAAAAAAGTTACTTTAAGTGCTAATTTTGCAAATTACACTTTAAATAAAAATTATTTAAAACACCCGCATTTTTTAATATCGTAAATTTAAACAAAATATTTTTCAATTGCATATGCAACACCATCTTCTTCATTGCTGGGTATAACTCCGTTTGCAATATCTTTAATTGCTTGCTCTGCATTTTCCATCGCAAGACCAAGCCCTGCCATTTGCAACATCTCAATGTCATTTTCACCATCACCGCAAGCTATAGCCTCTTCGGGTTTTATATCAAGCACTTTTAAAAGCTCTAACATTCCAACTGATTTATTTATATTTTTAGGCATCAACTCTAAAAATATCGGCTGTGAGCGAAATGCACTTATCTCTTCTCCAAGCTCTTCTCTCATTATTTTCTCAGCCGCCAAAACTTTTTCTTCTTCGCCTGTGGCTAATATTTTATTAATAGGAATATCTAAATTATCAAAATTACCGTCAAATTCTTTAAGCGGCAAACCTGTAATTTTTTGCTCGTGCTGAACTGTTTTTGAATTAACATTGCTTGCAATAATCCCTACTTTATCCACAATTAGCGGTGCAAGTCCAAGCGAAATCGCTCTATCATATGCTTTTTGTGCAGTTTTATTATCAATTGTTTTTGTAAAAACAACTTCCTCTTCAGGCAATTTCACAATTTTGCCGCCATTATAGCTTAAAATATATCCGCCACTTTCATAAAGTCCAAGTTCTTTTGCAATTTCTGTCATTGCAATATCTGCACGTCCGGAAGCAGGCACTGCGTGATATCCGCTTTGTATTAATTTTTTTATTGCATTTATATTTTTTTGTGATACTTTGCTCTCGCTATTAAGTAAAGTTCCGTCTAAATCAAAAAATATTATTTTATACTTCATATTCTCCATATTTCCTCTCAATTTATGCCTGTGCAGTTTTACAGCTGCACAGGCATTATTTTACCAATTATTATAACCGACTACTTCGTCTATTTCTTTTCTTTTCTTAGGGCGTGGTGTAGCATATTCGGGGTATCCCAAAGTTACAATTAACCTAATATTTATATCGCTTGGTATATTTAACAGCTCTTTAAGTTTGTCCTCGTTAAAAAGCCCTAAAATACAGGTGCCAATGCCCTTATCTCTTGCCGCAAAACAAAGCGATGCACAAGCAATTCCAACATCCATTTGTGCATATTTTTGTGAAATTTCACCATTCATTAAAAGCGCAGGTGTTTCACAAACAACAATATATGCTTTTGATTGGCCCACCCATCTATTTATAGGTGAATTCTCATCAATTATACAATCGGGCATTTTTTGTGCAATTTCGCCCTCGCACACAACAAATTTCCACGGCTGTGAATTACAAGCCGAAGGGCTTTGCGCCGCAGCTGTTACAATATCGACAATATCATCATGAGAAACTTCTTTATCCGAATATTTTCTGCAACTCTCTCTTGCAAGCGCCAATTGATTAAAATCCATAAAATCTTTCCCTTCCATCTATGTTTTCGTTTCATTTTTTTATTTAATTATAACACAAGCTTTAATTTTACTCAATATATTTTAGGTTCAAAATCACAATTATGCTTTGTCTTGAAAAACTCGTCAAAATAGTGTAAAATAATAAGGATAACGCATTGATTTTTTTACTTTATAAAATAAATGCGTGTTAATACCTAATTCACAAAATTATATTATAATATTTTAAAAGCGAAAGGAGAACTAAGCTTGCGAAAATCATTAATTTTATTTGCAATAATGCTCGCTTTATTGCTTAGCTCTTGCGCTTCTTTTACACAAAACCAAAGCGTTGAAGAATTGCTTCGTGCCCCACAGCCCACTTTACAGTTACACGAGGTTCAAAGTGCGCTTAATAATTATGTGCAAACCACGGTACAACTTAAATATCCACGTGGCGAAAAAGAGCTTTCTCCCATTATCTTCCGAGACCTTGACTTAGACGGTGCAAGCGAGGCAATAGTGCTTTATACAAAAAAAGACGAAAGCCAAAATGTGCATTTGTCTATTCTTGAAAACACGGGTGAAAATTGGATAGTTATCCACGAGACAGAGGGTATTTCTTCAGAGGTTACCGACATTCAAATTGTTTCATTCAATGAAAACGTGCAAATAATTGTAGGCTATGCCAACTCAACATTAGCTGATGAATATTTGAGTGTTTATGAATATACAGGCGAAAATTTAAACAAAATTTACGAACAATCATATTATGCATATCTTGCACAGGATATAAACGCAGACGGAACTGTCGATTTTTTAGTAAGCAGTAAAAACGAAGAAAGCGGCATTTTAAACTTAACTTGGATGGTTGCCGAGGAAAACCGCTTTAGCACTATGCAAACAATTGAACTTGATGATAGATTTGTTTCTTGCACATCGATAGACACTGCAAATTCCCACGGCAATTTGGGAATTGTGATAGAGGGAACTTTTGCAAGCGGATATTTCTCAAACTCTGTATTAAAATTAAACGAGGCTGATAACCGTCTTTCAAAATGGCCACTTGAAAACATAGATGTCCCGCTTTCAAGCCTTCGTGTACATGAAGAGCTCTCAACATCTAATTTTGGTTTAAATAAAACTTTGCATATTCCGACAAATATTGTATCCATAAGCACAAGTTTTCAAACAAACCGATTTTATTATATCACTTGGCAAGATTATCTTGGTCAATTATATGTGCCCATTCTCGATTTAGAAAGTTCGCCTTTTAGTTCAAGACCGCCACAAGGCTCTCGCACAGGCGAACAAAACGACGATGTTCAAGGCGAGGCAACGCAATTAACTGTAGGTGATTCCTACAGTGCATCACCACCGTATGAAATTATTACAGACACAGAAGAGCAAAGCCATATTATTATCCCCACCTCCCCTATTTTTGGCGTATATGATTCGACATACAGATATTTTATAAGTATGCCGAATGAATGGGCAAATAAAATTACCGTGACAGACGGAGCACAGCAAGGCGAATGGCAAATTAGAGATAAAGAAACAAATATTATGCTTTTTAGCGTTAGAATTACAGACCAAAGCAGTTTAACCGGTAATTACACTTATGCCGCCGATATCGGCGAAAACAATGTGTTTTTACAATTCACCTCTCATTGCACAGAAGAAGAAGAGCAATACATTCGTAACGGACTTTTAATTTTATAGTAAATTTTAAACAACACGTTTGAAAGGGAAATATTTATGAGAAAAATTCTTGTAGTTGAAGACGAAGAGGCTATCCGCGAGATAATTTTGTTAAATTTACGCATGGCGCAATATGAAGTTGTCGAGGCTGTCAGCGCCGAAAACGCATTAGAGCTGTTCGATGATAGTTTTGATGCCGCAATTTTAGACATTATGCTTCCCGGCATGAACGGTTTTTCACTTTGTGAAAACATACGCAGTCAATCCGATAGTGTTGGCATAATTATGCTAAGTGCAAAATCCCTTGAAACCGATAAAATTCGTGCACTTGCTATTGGCGCAGACGATTATATGACAAAACCGTTCAGCGTAAGCGAGCTGCTTGCAAGGCTTGAAGCACTTGTCAGGCGTGTGCAACGCACACAAAACGCACAAAAAGACAATGCCGAACAAAACTCTGGCAAACTTGTTGCAGGGTGCTTTGTGCTTGACCAAAAAAGCAGGGTGCTTTATAAAAACGACGCTGAAATTGATTTAACACAAGTTGAATTTCAAATTATGGAAATTTTCTTTGCAAACCCCGGTGTGGCACTTGTAAGAGAGAAAATTCTTGAAGGAGTATGGGGCGAGGGCTATTATGGCGATGTCAAAATTGTAGATGTCAACATAAGGCGATTGCGCATGAAAATAGAGGACGACCCAGGCACACCAAAGCATATTTTAACCGTTTGGGGCTATGGCTACAGATGGAACGCATAAAATCATATATCAAATACTATACCGATATATCATATTTTATATTCATGAATGTTTTATAATTCGCATATAATTTTCACTTTACAGCAAGGAGGGGCAAACAGCTTGAATAGTATTACAAAGCGTTGGGTTCGTGGCAGTTTGCTCATAACAATTTTAGTGTTATTGATGGCACAAGTAATATTTATATGGTCTATTATAAACAATTATTATTCATCTGCTCAATTTTTGCTTGAAAACAGGGCGCAAACCGTGCTTACCCAATTAGATTTAAGTGATACAGATAGCGATGCCGCAAAAGCGCTTGTTTTAAGGCGTTTAGTTGAGCAATTTACCGACAAAGATAAATTTGAGCTTATGCTTTTAAATAACGATGGTAATATTGTGCTTTCAAGTTCGGGTTATGTTTCTTCGTCTACCGATATCCCACCGGATTTTATAAATGCACAGCAAGATGGCGGAATAGGCGACACGGTTTACAGTAATGATTCCGGCGAAAGAGTAATGGCTGTTTCGGTGCTTTTAGATGACGTTTTAGATGAATTTTCTGCAGTGCGCATTGTTACAAGCCTAACGCTTATTGATAACACCATAGTTGTTTATGCGTGGGTTAGCCTAATTATTGGGCTTGCAATTTTACTTTTCAGCGTATGGAGTGGTGTGTTTTTTATAAGGAGTATTGTTCACCCTATAAGCGCAATTGAAAAAACAGCAGAAAAAATTGCAAAGGGCAATTTTGATATACGAATTGCTGAGGACAAACGACAAGATGAAATTGGCAAACTTGTACACACAATCAATGATATGGCATCAGAACTTGAACAAACCGAGAAAATGAAAAACGAGTTTATTTCAAGCGTTTCGCATGAACTTCGCACTCCGCTAACCTCAATAAAAGGCTGGGTTGAAACTTTAAGGGACACAAAAGACGCAAGCGATGATTTGTATCGCAGAGGTTTTAGCGTGCTTTCAAGCGAAACCGACCGCCTTTATGATATGGTGGAAGAGCTTTTGGATTTTTCACGCATGCAACACGGCATTGTGCCCGAATGCAAATATTTGGATTTGGCGGCAGAGGTAAGCGATTGCGTTTTAACAGTGGAACAGCGTGCGCACCATGCCGGTGTAATAATCGCTTTTGAAGAACCGGAACTGCCTGTCCCTGTTTACGCAGACCCGGCAAGGCTAAGGCAATCTTTTATTAATTTGCTTGACAATGCGGTTAAATATTCAAAGGCACATTCGACAATACATGTTGAAATATGCACAGATAAAAAAACCGCATATGTATATATTAAAGATGCAGGCAGAGGCATTTCAAAAGAAGATTTACCTCTTATTAAAACAAAATTTTACAAAGGCAAAGGCTCGCTTGGTGGCAACGGCATAGGGCTTGCCATAGTTGATGAAATTGCAATTGCACATGGTGGCACGCTTACCATCGAAAGCGAACTTGGCAAAGGCACAACGGCTATTTTCGCCTTGCCTTTACACAATAAATAAATTTTTTAAGGAGACTTTAATGTCAAAACAGCAAAAAGAAACATTTAAAACAAGTGTGGGCGGCCAAGCCGTCCTTGAAGGAATAATGATGAGGGGGCCAAAAAAATCCGCCCTTGCGGTTAGAAAACCCGACAAAGAAATTTACACAGAAGTTAAAGATATAAAAGTTCGCCCATGGGGAAAATGGCCTTTTGTGAGGGGCGTTCTTAATTTTGCGGAAACATTAATTCAAGGCTATGGCTATTTAATGAAAAGTGCAGATATATCTATGGAAGAAGAAGCCGAGCAAGAAAGCAAATTTGATGCATGGGTAAACAAAACATTCGGTGAAAAAGGCAATAATTTCATCATGGCTGTAGCCGCAATTTTGGGCGGCAGTTTGGCTCTTGTTTTATTCATGATTTTACCCACTTTAATTGTAAGCTTAATTGATAATTTTTTTGCACTTGGCGCATTTAAAACCCTTGTTGAGGGTGTTATAAAAATTTCCATTTTGGTGGGATATATGGCGGCAGTAAGCAAAGTTCCCGATATTGCACGTGTTTTTGGCTATCATGGTGCAGAGCATAAAACAATTGCTTGCTATGAACACGGCGAAGAATTAACCGTAGAAAATGTGCGCAAACATTCACGTTTGCACCCAAGGTGTGGCACAAGCTTTTTGCTTATTGTAATAATTATAAGTGTGCTTGTAGGCAGTTTAATTTCATGGGAAAACACAATATTGCGTGTTGCCCTTAAAGTCATAACTTTACCTATTGTCGTTAGCATTAGCTATGAAATTATTAAACTTACAGGTAGATACGACAATGTTTTATCGCGAATGATTTCAGCCCCGGGACGCTGGCTTCAAAATATAACTACTAACGAGCCCGATGATTCTATGATTGAAATCGCTATTGCTGCCATCACACCTGTGTTACCGGAAAACCATAAAGACGGAGAATGGTAATGCACAGCATATTTGAAAAATGCAAAAGCTCACAAGAATTATGGCGAAGTGCGGTAATCTTTTTAAAAGAAAACAATATTGATAACGCTGATTTTGATGCGGAGCAAATTTTTAAACATGTTTTTAAATTTGATAGGCGATTGCATGATAGCACTGATTTAATAAAAAAAGAAGAACTTACAATATTTGAAGATTGCTTAAAAAGAAGAGCAAACAGAGAGCCTTTGCAGTATATTTTAGGCGAATGGGAATTTTATAATTTCACACTTAAAGTTGGCAAAGGTGTGCTTATACCAAGACAAGACACAGAATTTGTCTGTGAGACAGCGATAAATTTAGCCAAAAATTATGACGAAACTTCAAAGATAGCAGATTTATGCTCGGGCAGTGGTGCAATTGCAATTGCCCTTGCACAAAACACAAATGCGGTGAATATCTGTGCTGTGGAAAAGTATGACGAAGCGTTTTTATATTTAGAAAAAAACACAAAAATGCTTGCACCACATATAAAAACAATAAAAGCCGATGTGCTTAATTGGCACGAAAATGTGCCGGATAATCACTTTGACATGATAATTTCAAACCCACCTTATATCACAAATGAGGAAATGCAAACTTTGGAACCGGAGCTTAATTTTGAGCCCATCACAGCCTTAAAAGCAGAGCAAAACGGGCTTTTATTTTACAGTGAAATTGCAAAAAATTATAAAAACAAGCTTAAAGAGGGCGGCTATATTGTATTTGAAATAGGGTGCGAGCAAGGCGAAGCTGTAAGCGAAATTTTACGTAGCAACAATTATTCTTGTGTTGAAACAAAACAAGATTACGCAAATAAAGACAGGTGCGTTTATGCAATTGCAAAATAATTTATATTATTGTATAATATAATAAATTTGTAATGTATTTTGCACATATTATTTTTGTAATATTGCGTTTTTACTGTACTGTTTAAAGTACAGTGTTTAGATTAAAATTTATAATATACAATTGTGAAATAATTCATTTCACGCAATGCTTGCAACAGAATATTATATAAATTAATTCTTGCGGTGTAAGCAAAAAACCTTTAATAAGATGAGGAGAAAAAACAATGGCAGAAAAGAAAAAAGCTGTCCCTACGCCAACAAAAAAAGGCGGCGAGGGCAAAAAAGATGCACTTGAAACAGCGCTTGCACAAATAGAAAAACAATTTGGCAAAGGCGCGGTTATGAAACTTGGCCAACGCACTGCAATGAATGTCGAGGCAATCTCCACAGGCAGTTTGTCGCTTGATTTAGCCCTTGGCATAGGCGGTTTGCCACGTGGACGTGTCGTAGAAATTTACGGGCCTGAATCCAGCGGTAAAACAACATTGGCATTGCATTGTATTGCCGAGGCACAAAAAGCAGGCGGCGAAGTTGCCTTTGTTGACGTTGAACATGCCCTTGACCCTGTTTACGCAAAAGCTCTCGGTGTTGATATCGACAGCTTAATTGTCAGCCAACCTGACACAGGCGAGCAAGCAATGGAAATTTGTGAAGCACTTGTGCGAAGCGGCGCTCTTGACACTATCGTTATTGATAGCGTTGCCGCAATGGTTCCCCGTGCAGAAATTGAGGGCGACATGGGTGACTCTCATGTTGGTTTGCAAGCACGTTTGATGAGCCAAGCCTTGCGTAAACTTACAGGTGTTATAGGTAAAACAGGCACTGTTGCAATTTTCATCAATCAATTGCGTGAAAAAGTTGGCGTTGTTTACGGCAATCCCGAAGTTACAACAGGCGGTAGAGCTTTGAAATATTATTCATCTGTACGTATTGATGTGCGCAGAATTGAAGGACTTAAAGACAGCGGCGGTGGTTTTATTGGCAACCGCACACGTGCAAAAGTTGTTAAAAATAAAGTTGCACCACCATTTAAAGAGGCAGAATTTGACATAATGTTCGGCGAGGGTATCTCAAAATCAGGCGAGCTTTTAGATTTAGCCGTAAAGCTTGAAATTATTGAAAGAAGCGGCGCATGGTTTAGTTATGGCGAAACAAGGCTTGGACAAGGCCGTGACAATTCAAAAGCTTATTTGATGGATAACCCTGAGCTATTCCAAGAAATTGAAGCCTTAGTCAAAGAAAACAGCGTTAATTTATACGGCGGCAAAAAAGGCGAGGCAAAAAAACGCACTGCCAGCATAGATGACGTTGCCAGTGATGACAGCAAAGCGGCCGAGCCTGCCCCATCAAAACGTAAAAAATCAGCCAATATTGACATTATGGTGGAAGATTAAATTTAAGTTCTTTTATCTTGCTAAAATATTTTTTATACGATAAATGTTGTAAACTTGATAAAATATTTATAAACAGAGGCTTTGCAAAACCTATGCAAAATTTTCGCCTGTTTATATCTAAACAAAACCGCAAAAGATAATAAGCTATGTCTACACAAATATAAAACAACCTTTGATTAAAGGCTGAAAAACAAGGTGCAAAAGTGCTTATAACTCAAATTAAACTTACAAAAAGAGGGCGTTATTCTCTTTACACACAGGACGGTTTTTTGTGTGCTATTGACGGTGAAACCCTTGTAAAATACAATATAAAAGAAAACTCAAACATAAGCGAATTTGATCTAACACAAATTGTTCAAAGCAGTGATATGCGCAAAGCCAAAGATAAAGCGCTGGTTTATATTTCTCGCCGCTCTCATTCAAGCGGCGAGCTTTACAGTAAGCTTACACGTGTTTTTGATGCCGACACTGCAAATGCCGCAATTGATGAAATGCGCCGCCTTGAACTTGTTGATGATGAAAATTTTGCTTTAACTTATGCCGCACAACTACTTAAAAAAAACAAATCAAAAAATGAAATAATCGCAGCTTTGCGTCAAAAAGGCATTGAAAAAAACATGGCTTTAGACGCCTTTTCTTCTTTGGATGCAAGCGAGCAAGATGCATGTTATAATGTATTGCAAAAAAAATATTTAAATAAGCTTGAAAGTGGACAAAAAGATAAAGTTATTGCAGCATTAATGCGAAAAGGCTTTTCTTACGGCGAAATTAAAAACGCGCTAGAGCGTGTTTCAAGCGAATTATCAGGCGATTATTATGAAGAATACTAATACATAAAATGTACAAATGGCGAAACGGAGAAATATATGAAAATTGCATTAATATCATTGGGATGTCCAAAAAATCAAGTGGACGCCGATGTTATGTGCCACAGCCTACTTTTAAAAGGCCACACAACAACAGCAGAGCTTAGTGAAGCCGATGTTATCATAATTAACACTTGCGGTTTTATAGAAAGCGCAAAGCAAGAAGCTATCGACAATATTTTATATGCAACAACTTTTAAAGAAGAAAACGAAAATATAAAAATTGTTGTTACAGGTTGCCTTGCACAGCGTTATAAAAGCGAAATAAAAAAAGAGATACCCGAAGTTGATGCAATTGTCGGCATTGGCTCTAACACAGCCATTTGCTCTATTTTAGAAAGACTTGTCGGTGATGAGGGCACGGTTGAAAGCTATGGTGCAAAAGAAAGTTTGCCCCTTGGTGGCAAGCGTGTAATTTCAACACCGTCACATTATGCTTATTTAAAAATTTCAGAGGGCTGTAATAATCGTTGTCACTATTGTGCAATACCGCTTATACGTGGGCCTCTTCGCAGCAGAACTGTTGAAGATTTAATAAATGAAGCGAATTTCTTAGCAGAGCAAGGTGTTAAGGAAATTATTTTGGTTGCGCAAGATTTAACCGCATTTGGCGAGGATAGAGGTAATTTTGAAATAGCAACATTGCTAAACGAACTTAATAAAATTAATGGCATTGAATGGATACGATTGCTTTATGCATATCCTGAAAGAATTTCTGATGAATTTGTAAATGCAATGGTAGAAAACGAAAAAGTTTTACATTATTTGGATGTTCCAATCCAACATATAAATAGCAAAATGCTAACAGCAATGAATAGAAAAGGCACAAAAGACACTGTATGTTCTGCCTTAAACAAGCTTAAAAAAGCAATGCCTGACATTGTTTTACGCACAACTTTAATTGCAGGCTATCCCGGCGAAAGTGAAGAGCAATTCGATGAAATGTGCGAATTTGTAAAAGAATATAAATTTGACAGGCTTGGTTGTTTTGCATATAGCGAAGAAGAAGGCACTGTTGCAGCCGATTTGCAGCAATTGCCACAAGAGCTTAGAGAAAAACGCGCCGAAATAATTATGAATATACAAGCAAATATAATGGCGGAAAAAGGCGAGGAAAAACTGGGCAAAACATTTAAAGTTATCTGCGATAATTACGACGACGAGAACGATTTATACGAATGTCGCTCTTATGCCGATGCGCCAGACATTGACGCGCTTGTGCTTGTGCAAAGCGAGAGCCCTATTATGCCCGGCACATTGCTTGATGTGCAAATAACACAAAGTGATGTATACGATTTATATGCAAAACCCGTATAAAAAAATCATATAATTAAAAATCAACTAATAATTTTATACAATCTAAATGATTTATCATTTCACAAAGATAAATTATAGCTTTGTGTAATAAATTAACAAAGGATTATTTTATGAATTTACCTAATAAATTAACAATTTTGCGCATTCTACTTGTGCCTGTTTTTATGTTTTTTGCCGCACAAACACATAATGCAACATACATGCTTTTGGCTGGAATTATTTTTACAATTGCAAGTTTAACCGATTTTTTTGATGGTTGGTATGCAAGAAAATTTAACCTTGTTACCAACTTTGGCAAATTTGCCGACCCACTTGCAGATAAGCTTTTAACAACAGCTGCCTTTATCTATATGATGCTTGTAAATGCGTGCGACCCTATTGTAATTGTCATTATTTTGGCAAGAGAATTTGCTGTTTCAGGTGTCCGCATGGTTGTTGCAAGTTCCCCTGAGGGTAAAGTTATCGCCGCAAATATATGGGGTAAAATTAAAACAGTTTTACAAATGGTAACTATTTTAGTTTTTTATTTTTCATATTCAATTGAATTATTTATAGGCAATAATGCAGGAAGAAGCATTTATTTAAGCCAAATTGCAGCATATATTCTCTGCTGGCTTGTCGCAATAATAACCGCTGTTTCAGGTGCTATTTATTTATGGCAAAGCCGTGAATATATAAATACGTCAAAATAAGTTTATATTTATTTAGCAATCCATCTAAACCAAACAAAGCTAAAGGGGGCTTTTGTATGCAGGGTAGAAAACACATAGTTGACATTCTTTTTGTCGTTAGTTTATTTGCTTTATATACAATTTGCATTCTTTTAATTAGCATTATCGGGATTAATTTATATACACAGGGCCTTGATATATCCGAGCAAAATTACACTATTCGAACATCTATTTTATATTTAACCGAAAAAACAAGGCAAGGAAATTTAGAAGGTGGCGTAAGAGTAGAGCCGCTTTTTGATGGAAATGCTTTAGTTTTAACAAGGCAAATAGAGGATAGAAATTTTGAAACATGGATATACACCGAAGAAGGTAATTTAAACGAAGTGCTTGTTCTTGAAGGTTCGCAAATTACACCAAGAAGCGGACAGACAATAATGCCTTTACAAGGGCTTAAACTTGAAATTGATGAAAACAATATTTTATTAATAGAAACACAAAGTGAAAACGGTGATATTTATACATCTAAAGTGTTTTTACCCACTTATGAAAGTGAGGAAACACAATGAAAATCCAAAGTGCACAAAGCCGCCACTTTTTGGTTGAGCTTATTGTAAATCTATTGTTTTTCTTTATAATGGCGGCAGTTTGTCTTTCTATCTTTACAAATGGACATACAATTTCAAACAACAGCCACACGCTTTCAATGGCAACTTTGCAAGCCCAAAGTGCAGCGGAAAGTTTTAAGGCATCAAAAGGCGACACACAGCTTTTAGCAGATATTTTAAATGTGACAAGCAGCGAAGATCTGAATTTATATTATGATGAAAACTGGCTTTTAACAAGCGAAGAAAACGCTGTTTACACCTTAAATTTAGATGTAGAAAATTCGAGTGAAAACATGCACAGCGCCACTATTGCAATTGCAAAAGGTGACGATTTAATTTACACTTTAGAGGTTAAATCTTACAACGAATTTGCAAAAGGGGGCAGTGTATGAAAGAAAAAAAACGCAAATCCATCATAAGCATCGGCATCATTTCGCTTCTTACTATTTTTGTAATTCTACTTTTAACTTCGTTTTCACTGCTTATTTTTTCGGGTGCAGGCACTGATTATGAATTATCGCAAAAAGCGGCCGATGCCACCACAGCATATTATGCCGCAGATGCTTTAGCCGAGGAAAAACTTATGGAAATCCACGATTTATGGCTTTCTTCTGAGGGCGATGATTTAAAAACTGCTTTACAAAATGATGATTATACAGTAAGCGAAACAGAAAACAGTGGGCATTTAGTATATTTTGAGCTTGATGTAAATGATGATAAAAAGCTTATTGTTGAATTGTATTTGCCTTTTGATAAAGAGGAAAATATTAAGCGAACAAAATGGCAATCCTCACCAAGATAGTATTAAACTTAAATAATTATAGTTTAAAAACATCTTTTAATTATAATTGCCTACAATATTCAATTATACTAAAAACTTATATTATAAATTTTAAAATTAAGTATATACAAACAATTTAAACTATTAAAGGAATGGGTAAAATGAATTTAACCGAGTTATTACAAAACATGGTGCAAAAAGGTGCGATGGATATTTTTATTATATCCGGCCGTGCTGTAAGTTGCAAAATAAACCGACAAGTTGAATCCATTACACAAGAGCGTTTATCTCCTGCAGCGGCAGAGCAAATTATCACCGAAATTTACAAATTGGCAAAAAGAGACCCTTCTTTGCTTTATTCTCGTGGTGATGATGATTTCTCATTCGCCTTAAAAGGTGTTTCTCGTTTTAGAATGAATGCTTACAAGCAACGTGGTTCGCTTGCGGCGGTTATTCGTGTTGTTCCGTTTAATTTGCCAAACCCTGAAGAATTTGGAATACCGGACAGCGTTTTGCAATTAGCAGACAAACAAAGAGGGCTTGTGCTTATAACAGGCCTTGCAGGCAGTGGCAAAACCACCACACTTGCCTGTATTTTGGATAGAATAAACAAAAACAGAAACACGCATATAGTCACTCTTGAAGACCCAATTGAATATTTGCACTCACATGAAAAAAGCATTATAAGCCAGCGTGAAATTTCACTTGATACCGAAAATTATCCAAATGCGCTTCGTGCAGCATTGCGCCAAAGCCCCGACATTATTTTAATTGGCGAATTGCGTGACGCCGACACAATTTCCACCGCTTTGACAGCGGCTGAAACAGGGCATTATATTTTTTCAGCGCTTCACACTTTAGGCGCTGCAAACTCCATCGACCGTTTAGTGGATTCTTTCCCGTCTTCACAGCAAGAGCAAGTGCGCATGCAACTTTCAATGGCACTTCAAACAGTTGTGTGCCAACAGCTTTTACCGGGTGTAGACGGCAAAATGGTACCCGCATTTGAAATAATGCACTGCAATAGCGCAATAAGGACACTTATTCGTGATGGCAGAACTCACCAAATTAATTCAATGATACAAAGTTCCGGTGATTTGGGCATGGTTAGCATGGATATGAGCATTTTGAACTTACTTAAAGAAGGCAAAATATCAAGCGACACAGCTTATTCATACAGTTTATCTCCACAATTATTGCAAAGACAAATAGAAAAAATGCAAAACCTGTAAAGTTTTTTATCGTAAAACTACACAAGAGGAAATTCAGTTTTAAATAATACTTTCACGCAAAAAGCTTATAAATTAAAACTTATATTGATATAGCACAATTATAAAACACTGCATTAAAAAGCTACTAAAAAATGATAATTAATCATTTTTTAGTAGCTTTTTTTATTTGATTTTATTTATCGAATTTTAATTGGGAAACTTGCAATCAGCAATAAATTTAAAACAGCTTTTATATTGTTTAATCTAAAACACATATAATAAACATTTATATCTCTTCTTTAATTCGTGATATAGCGTTTTTTTCAAGGCGGCTTACCTGCGCTTGGCTTATTCCTATTTCATTTGCAACTTCCACCTGTGTTTTGCCTGCAAGATACCTCATTGCAATTATAGTTCGTTCTCTATCAGATAAATTTTTGACAGTTTGCCTCATTTGAATTGAACAAATCCAACTTTCTTCACTGTTTGATTGCCCAACTTGGTCAATCAAACACAAGGTGTCACCGTTATTGTCACTGTACACAGGTTCATACAATGAGACAGGCTCTATAATGGATTCCATCGCAATAGTAACCGCATTTACAGGCATTTCAATACGCTGTGCAATTTCGTCTGTGCTCGGTTCTCTTCCAAGTTCCTTTTGCAAATTTTCCCTCGCTTGCATGGCTTTGTAGGCTGTATCTCTAACCGAACGGCTAACCCTAAGCGCATTGTTGTCGCGCAAAAAACGGCGTATCTCCCCCACTATCATAGGTTGTCCATATGTGCTAAAGCGAAGACCGAACGCTATATTAAAATTGTCAATCGCCTTAATTAAACCTATGCATCCCACTTGAAAGAGATCATCTATATTTTCCGCACGTCCTGCAAATTTTTGAACTACGCTTAGCACAAGGCGTAAATTGCCGCAAATCATTTGCTGTCTTGCTTCATCGTCGCCATTTTGCGCTTTTTTTATAAGTTCAATTTTCTCACTTTCCTTTAACACAGGCAATTTTGTCGTGTTTATTCCGCTAATTTCAACTTTTTGATAATAACTTCCCATTTTGCACTCTCCCTTTACGGAGGTGCCACCAAACAAAGACTTTGCAAAAACCAGAGCAAAATTTTTGTCAGATACGGCAAAAAGCGCAGGCAATACTTTGTGTATTAACGAGCATTTTTGCAAAATATGACAGAAATTTTGCCGACGCTTTTTGTAAAGGCGACTTTGGAGGCAGCTCCCTTTAAAGAGAGTATGCAACATTTTACAATTAAAATACTTTTTGGGAATTATTACATGTTTTTGTATTATTATGTAAAATATTAGTATTTCAAAATTAGTGCTTCAAAAGCTTTTAGTTTGTTATTCTTTATTTTTTCTTCATAGCTTGAAAAAACAATATCTCCATTTAATTGTGTATCGGGGATGGTTTTCTCTTTGTCTGTCAAATTTACAATTATTTTTAAAGTTTGTTCTTGCGTTTTACGCTCGAATATATAAACATCGTTTTTATTATATACTTCGCTAAAGCTACCCTGTGTTAATGCGCTGTTTTCATTTCTGAAAGCAATTAATCTTTTATAAAACGAAAGCACTGAAGTTTCATCGTTTTCCTGATTTTCTACATTGATAAATTTATAATTTTCATTCACATTGAGCCATGGTTTTGCATTTGAAAAGCCCGCATTCTTTTGCGCATTCCATTGCATGGGTGTTCGTGCGTTATCTCTTCCTTTGCGCTTTATCATTTCCCACCTATATCTGTCAGAAAATCCAATGCGCTTTGCCAAACCATATATGAAAATAGATTCAGCATCTCTTATCTTACTTATATTTTTAAAATCAAAATTAGTCATGCCAATTTCTTGACCTTCAAATAAAAACGCTGTTCCTCGCAAGCATAATAGTAGGATTGCAAGTGCTTTTGCGCTTTCTTTATGATATTCTTGCACATTTCCAAAACGTGATATACTTCGAGGTTGGTCGTGATTTTCAAAATAAATTGTGTTCCAATCAAGCCCATTTTGCCATTTTGTCAATGTTTTAAAAAGCCTTTTTGGTGAAAATTTACGCAAAAACCATTTTATATAAAAACAGTCTGTCTCCATATGCTCAAAGGAAAAAACACAGTTCAATTCGTTTCTGCTTGGGTCTTGCAACAGTTTTGCCTCTTCGGGGTTGACAAAAACAGTTTCACCAACTGTAAAGCAATTATATTTTGAAAACACCTCTTTATTAAACCTGTTTAAAATATCATGTGTGCCCTGCCTTGAAGCATAATGCTCAAAACCCCTTAAAAATGGGCGCCATTTTCCATTTTCAAGTGTCTCTTTATATAAAATATTTATTACATCACATCTAAAACCGGCAACTCCCCTATCAAGCCAAAACCTCATAATTTCCATGACTGCATTTATAACATCTTCATTGTAATAGTTTAAATCTGGCTGTTGTGCTGAAAACAAGTGCAAATAATATTCTTTCCTTACATCGTCATATTCCCAACAATCATCGCCGAAAAAACCGCTCCAATTAGATGGCTTTTTGCCGTTTTTTCCACTGCGCCATATATAATAATCTTTATAAGGTTCTATTTTATTTCTACTTTTTTCAAACCATTCATGCTTATTTGAAGTATGGTTTATTACCAAATCCATTATAATTTTAATGTCTCTATTTTTCGCCTGTTCAATAAGCCTATCCATATCCTCAATTGTGCCGTAATTTTCATGTATATTAAAATAATCGCTTATATCATAGCCGTTATCCACATTAGGCGAAGAGTACACAGGCGAAAGCCAAATTGCACCCACCCCAAGTGATTTTATATAATCTAGCTTTGATATTATTCCATTCAAATCGCCAATTCCGTCATCATTCGAATCGCAATAACTCATTGGGTAAATTTGATATATCACTTCTTTTTTCCACCATGGAACAGTATTATTGCTATTTGTATTCATATTATTATTCCTCTGTGTTATTGGGAGGTTCACTTGCCTCTTTCGTCTTTTATTTAATTGTATCATGTTTTTAAATTATGTACAATTTACGCTCTTATTAATTCATATATTTTCTAAATTTAAAAATTATATTTAAAAATTCACTCAACAAAAATTTATCTAATTCAACAAATCCTTAAAGATACTTAATGCTATTAATTGACATTACCGCACAAATATTCTAATTTCACTCTTTAATTTTTGAAATAACTATATATTTAAAACAATATTTATTTATTTATAATTTATAATTGCATATATTCGATTTATTTGTTATAATTTAAATGTAATATTATGTTGAAATTAACTCATCAAATGTCACGCGGATGTAACCTTTTTGTGATATACTATAAAAAATAATGAATTTCTATGTTTAGATACGGTTAACAAAAGCCAAATGTAACCTTAACACTTTATATTTATGGATATTTCATTAAATTTAATCCTTTGTTAAGCTTATTTAAAGGAGGCCTGCAATGCGAGCGCTAATTAAAAAATATGAAAATTATATATTTGTTATAGTAATTATACTTATAGCTTCTGTTACTTTGTTTGTATTTTCATATTTAAATAATATGCTTGAAGAAGAATTAGATTTGGCAATTGATTCTGAACTTGATAATTTAATTGCACAACAAAAGTTAACCATTTCAAGTTCAAACGAAACAAATTTAAGTGAGTTATTTATAATAGCAAATTTGATATCCGATGAAAATGTTAACCCTGATTATATAACCGAATTTTTAAATGCACAAATGAATTATCTGCGTTTTTCTGCGGTTTATTATATCGATGAATTTGGCAATGGTATTTCAAACTCGGGTCAAGTTGTAAATTTTAGAGATAACGAAGCATTTAATTATGTAATAAGTGAAAAAACGCTCGCATCCAGCTACAGTGAAAAATCTGATGTTTTCAACAGTGTTATGGATTTAGCTGTACCTGTTATAAGAGATGGAATAGTCTCAGGTGTTTTACTTGGTGAAATCCATACTAGCGATTTACTTTTAAGTGCGAAATCATATTTGGGCGACACAGGATATGTAAAAATTACCACCAGCACCGGTGCCACACTGACATGTACAAGCGATAAACATGTTGAATTTGAAAATTTGAACAATGACGATGTTATTATATTAGATGGCAGAACCTACGAAGATCTTGTTAGTGATTTCGCTAATGGGACAGCGGGTACTTTCCGATATAATTATAATAATATTACAAAAATTGTAAAGTATGAACCCCTTGGAATAAACAATTATATGCTTGCCATAGCCATTGACGAGCTTGCAACACAAACAGGTTTGCGAGAAATTTCTCGTTTAGACTTCTTTATAAGCATGAGCTTAATAGTACTTTTTGCTATATTAGTTACCCATGTATTTAGCAATAACGCACGAAATGTCAAAAAAATAGAACAAGTTTTTTACTATGATGAATTAACAGGATTGCCAAATTTAACTAAAGTAAAATCAGATATTCAAAAAATACTTCTAGCAAACAGAGATAAACAATTTGCCATATTGAAAGTTGATGTAACAAATTTTAAAGCTATTAATGAAATTTACGGCTATGAAATTGGCAACAAAGTATTGTGCGCCTTTAGAACTATTGCCAGCAAAGTGCCTGAAAAAAGTTTTATTATCGCTAGGGTTGGTATAGATGAATTTGTGTTTTTTTCAGGAAATGGTTTTGTTGAAAATGTAGATGAGCTTACCTCCAGCTATGAATCACAATTTAAACTTATTGTCCCTGAAATTGAAAATCATCATTTAACCTTCCATTATGGACGATATATCATTGATAAAGGCGAAACCGATATAAATGATATTTACAACAAAGTAAGTTTAGCACACACCATGGCAAAAAACAAAAAAGATTGCGTTATCTGGGATTATGACAACACTTATAAAGAACAAGTTATTAAAGCGACAAATATAACGAACAGGATGAAAACCGCCCTTGATAATGGTGAGTTCTGTGCATTTTTACAGCCTAAAGTTGAGCTTAGACACCACAATTTAATAGGCGCAGAAGCACTTGTAAGGTGGATTGAACCCGATGGAAAGATGATCTTCCCAAATGATTTCATACCTGTTTTGGAAAATAACGGTTTTATCGTAACACTTGATATGTATATTTTAGAATGTGTTTGCAAACTTTTAAAGAAATGGAAAGATAATAATCAAAAATTAATCCCCATTTCCGTTAACTTTTCCAGGCTACATTTAAGCAATGTGAATTTTGCCGGGGACGTTAAAGATATTGTTGACAAATACGAAATCCCACATAAATATATTGAGATTGAAATTACAGAAACAACAGTTTTAGAAAATGAAGAGCGCTTTAAAAATTTGATAAACGCTTTACATGATGAGAAATTTAAAATTTCTATCGATGATTTTGGTACGGGTTATTCTTCATTGGGCTTATTGAAAGAATTTAAGCTTGACACAATTAAATTAGACAGAAGTTTTATTATGGAAACACAGGAAAACGAAAGAAAAGAACTTATTGTCGACGGAATTGTTAAATTGGCACATGGCCTTGAAATGAGCATAATTGCTGAAGGCGTTGAAGACCTTGAACAGGCAGAATTTTTGTCCTCGATAGAATGCGAAGCGGCACAAGGTTATTTCTTTGCAAAACCTATGCCAATGAATGATTTTGAAAAGAATTTTTATTCATAATACAAATAATTAAAGGGCAGCTTTTAAGCTGCCCTTTAATTTATATGTTTATTATAATTATTTATAAAATCTATCGAAACCATCGTAATTAGTAATAAATTTTAATGCTAAAATCGCACATACGCATAAAGCTATTGTTATAATATAAAACAAAATTGATGAAAAATAATAATTATTTATCTGCATGATATTTGCAAAAATTGCTAAGAAAACAATCGCTATTGCTATGGCTATTTTTCTTATTATCACACTTTTTTGTGTTTTATTGTTTTTAAGCTCAATATAAAATTGTATAATTTTAATGCTTATTATAAATATCGGCACAGCTATCGCTTCGGCAAGATTGAAACCTGCAAAACTAAAGCCAAGAAAGCCAAAAAATGCATAGGCAACAAACACATTTATTAAACGGATTTGCATGTTTGCAATGGCATATGTTTTCGCTTGCATTTTTTTCGAATTAATAGCATAGTCACTTGTTTTAGTCGTCCTTAAAAACTTTCTTGAACATAAAGCGCTAATCGCGCAAACAAGCATAAAAATATAAATAAATTCTAAATTTATTTGATAATCCAAGTAAATATAATCTATCGCAAAAAACATCAGCAAAAACACAAACACTGTTAAAATAACCAAGACAAGCGACCAACAAACTGAAAAAACAAAGCTTAATATGTTTTTAGCAGTGTTATTTTCTTTAAATTTTTGTGGCAATATTTTCTCATGTGCATTATGAAAACGATATTCCAATAATTCATACACAGAATTAAGCATTTAACTCACCTTCATTCCTGTAATTTTCGCAATTGCTAAAACCCCAAATTTTCTTTCATACAAAATTAGTAATTATAGTATTTTTTATATTTTCTATAAGCAAAAAATCCCATACCTACTGCAAGAAATTCCGCAACGGGAATGGCAAGCCATACGCCATAAATACCAAACAACAATGGCAATAACAAAAGCATTGCGATAATGAAAACTAAACTTCTGCATGTGGATAGCAAAGCAGATACTTTACCATTTGAAAGAGCTGTGAACATTGATGATATAAAAATATTATACCCCATAAATAAATAAGAAGGCGTGAACATCAACAGGCCAATTTTTGCCATTTCAAATGTAGAACTACTTGGAGAAATGAATATCGCTATAGCTTGATTAATAAAAACTAATGTCACTATAATTATTAAAACAGACGCTGCACTAACTATTATAAAGCTTTGTTTCATTAATTTTTTTAAGGCAGTGTTATCTCTTGCCCCGAATTTATAAGCAATAACAGGTGCAACACCTATGGTATACCCAAAATAAATTGCTGTTTGAAATTGCTGGATATACAAAATTACGCTTATTGCGGCAACGCCTGCATCTCCCACTAAATCCATTAAAATATAATTAAACATTATGGTTGTAATCGACAATGAAAGTGTGTTTACAAGTTCGCTCATGCCGTTTTGCACGCTAAAAAGTAATTGCTTGATTTTTAATTTAGGTGCAACAAAATGTAAATTGCTGTTCTTATTAAGTGCAAAATAGAACAAACCAAAAACACCCGGTATGGCGTTACCAATGCCTGTGGCAAAACCGGCACCTGCTATGCCCATGTCAAACATATTGGGAGAAATAAAAATATAATCAAATATAATATTTGAAATTCCACCAGCAACACATGTTAAAAAACCTATCATTGGTTTGCCTGCAGTTATGAAAAAACATTGAGTGAACACTTGAAAAATTATAGGTGCGGCAAAAACACAAAGGCTTAGCAAATAATCCATTGCATAAGGATATAGTGTTTCACTTGTGCCCAAAAACCGCAATGTTTCATTTGGGAAGGCAAAACCTAATATAGTTAACACAATACCTATTACGGCACCAATTACATATAAAACTGTAAAGAATTCATTGGCTTCTTTCGGTTTTCCTTCACCTAATAAACGTGCAATTATTGCATTACCGCCTGTTGAAAACATAAGCCCAACCGCAATTACAATTCCAAAAAGCGGGTAAACGATATTTATCGCTGCCAGTGCATCTTCGCCAACTAAATTTGCAACAAAAACGCCATCAATAATTGTATAAGTAGACATAAATAACATCATGAAAACACTCGGCAATGTATATGCGAGTAGATTTTTCATGGTGAAATTTTTTGCTAATGGATTGCTATTCATTTAATTTTCTATCCTTTTTATTTATGTTTGTAACCTGTTAAAATACACATAATCATTGCAAAAACTGCAATATATGCCCAAAATTTATGTTGTTTCATTGTGTTCTCCTTTTAATAATTTAATATTATCCTGTTTTTTCAAAACAGGCCTTGCAGAGGTTAATGTCAATGCAATTGTCGATGCATTATGAAGCCACGCTGTCGTGCCTGCTGTTACAATGCCAAGAAGGCCAAGTATTATTAAAGATGTATTGAATGAAACTATTATCCCATATTGTCTATGTATTTTTTTGATAAGTTTGTTTGCAAGGCGCCTTATTTCAACTATTTTTATAAGCTCGTGCGACATCACAGAAATATCCGCAACTTCTCTTGCAATATCAGAAGAACCGTTAAGGGTAAGCGAAACATCCGCTACGCTAAGTGCCGGTGTATCATTTATTCCGTCGCCAACCATTAAAATTGTCTTGCCTTCATTTTTCAATTGCTCTATTATCGATGCTTTTCCATCGGGAAGAACTGCTGCATAATATCTATCGATGCCCAAAATATCGCATGTGTATTTTGCATTGTGTTCACCGTCGCCCGTAATCATTATTACGTCTTTTATGCCTTCTTCCTTAAGCATTTGTATTGTTAATTTTGCATCGTCCTTTGGTGGGTCGTTAACACAAATTACACCTAATAGCTCGCCGTCCACAGCAAGATAAACTGCGCTGTCACTTCCGATTTGCTCGTTTATCCAATGTTCTTTTTCATTTGGATATGGCACATTTTCATCTTCAAACACAAAATGTTTGCTACCGATTACAGAGTGTTTACCATTATAAACGCTGGCAATTCCATGTGCTACAATATATTCAACTTTTCCATGCTCTTCGGGATGATGAAGCCCTTGCGATTTTGCCTCGCTCACTATGGAAGCCGCAACGCTGTGCGGAAAGTGCTCTTCAAGGCAAGCGGCAATTCTTAAAACATCGCTTTCTGTATGGTTTTCACTTAGCGAGATAATTTTAGAAACTTTAGGAACTGCATTTGTTAATGTACCGGTTTTGTCAAAAACAATAGTATCCGCTTTGGCTAAAACTTCAAGGTATCTTCCACCTTTTACAAGAACACTGTGGTTGACGCTCTCTTTAAGAGCGGAAATAATTGTGATTGGCGTGGTTAATTTAATAGCACAGGAGAAATCCACCATAAGCACAGAAAGCGCCCTTGTGATACTTCCTGTAAAAATTAATGTTACAAGAAACAGGCCAAAACTTACAGGCACAATATCATCTGCAAGTCGCTCTGCCCTGCCCTGTAGTGCGGCTTTTTCTTTTTCACCGGTGTCGATTAAGTTAATAATTTTTGATATGCGAGAATCACTTTGCAGGCTTAAAACCTGCATATCTATTTCGCCATCTTCCAAAACAGTACCTGCAAAAACAGTGGCAGATGTTGTTTTGTGTACAGATAACGGCTCGCCTGTCATAGTTGCCTCGTTAATAAGCGCATCTCCGCTTACGATTGTGCCGTCCATCGGTATAAGGCTACCTTTTCTAATGCGAATTACATCGCCGACAACAATATCCCTATGGTGAACTTCCGTTTCTATTCCATCTTTAACAAGCCAAACTTTATCTACATTGATAGTTAGGCTTTGCGCTAATGCATTTTTTGCCCTTAAATTTGAATACTCAAGCAATAAATCTGAAAGCCTTAGCAAAAAAATTGTTGAAGACGCCGCCGAAAAATTGCGTGACAATAAAGACGCCCCAATTGCTGTGCCGTCTAAGAGTTCAACATTTATTTTTTTTGCGCACAGCGCTTTAACACCATTAAATATATAAGGAATTGAGCGATATAATGTGTAAGCTCTGTTCAAATACATGGGTAAAACCATTTGCCTTAGCGCATAGCTTGCACAATGTTTTGCAATTTTAATTTTTATATTATTTTCTAAAATAATTGCATTTTGCTCTTTAATTGGGCCTGCTTCTTTAATTTCAGAAAGTTTAAGGGTGCTTAGCTTGTTTAAAATTAAAACCCTTGTCATTGTATTTTCATATTCGATAAGCACCGAGCCGTTTATCTCATTTGCCGTGACAGTTTTTACACCTGAAAAAGAAAGGAGCAGTTCGGTTAAACCGTAACACTGCTCCTTAGTTAAAATGTATTTACCAAAACGAACCCTGAGTCTGGAGGGCTTATCACATACAATGTGATATTTCATAAATTTCTCCTCTTTATTCGGGATATTCAATTAGCAATCGCACTCGTCACCACATTCGCAGTTATCACCGCAAGCACATTCTTGCTGTGCGGAAGCTTTAGCATCTATGCAAATATCATCGGCTTCCTCTTTGATATTAGCAGCAGTTTCCAAAACTTTATCTTTTAAAAGCATGCTGCCCGCAACACCTTTTACAGCTAGTTCACGAGCTTTTTTTGTTTTAAACAAGCTTAAAACAGCAACGCCTGTCGCCACCCCTGCAGCAAAAATAAATTTATGTTGTTTTGTTATAAAATTCAGCATTTTATGTACCTCCGTATCTATTTTATATCATTATATCACATTTAATATGGATTTTCTACTATTATAATATTTTTATTAATTATATATAATAAACATTATGTTAAAGAATTAAACTATTTATATTATTTTTAAAATCAAAAATAATATAAATAAAATTTGTTTATTGTGCCTTTGTTTACTGTGCCTTTGTTTATTGTGCCTTTGTTTACTGTGCCTTTTATGTTAAAAAAGCCACAGTCACAATAATTAAATCATTATATTTTATGCTTGACATTATATTTCAAATATGATAACATTGTTATTAAAAGTAATCTTGTTATGTGAGGTGATGTATTTGAGTTATTCTTCCCAGCTTACAAAAGAGCGAATACTAAATTGTGCTAAAGCAGAATTTTTAGATAAAGGTTTTGCTGATGCAAATTTAAGAAAAATTGCAATAAATGCTAAAGCCACAACAGGCGCTATATATAACCACTTTAACGGGAAAGACGGGCTTTTTGACGCAATTGTTTGCGATTTTGCAAACGAGTTGATAACGCTTTACACAAAATTGCATGATGAAGTGGCAGGCACTTATGATTTTGACAGCGCACATACCAGCGAAGATGTTGGACAGGGCACTTATGCTGTTTTAGATCTGCTTTATAAAAATTTCGAGCTATCAAAATTATTGTTTTGTTGTTCCGGCGGTACTAAATACGAAAAACTTGTAGATGAAATGATAAAAGTTGAAGAAGAGTCCAGTTTAAAAGTTATGGAAAACGATAATTTTGAACTTAGTAAAATTAATCGTTTTTTTGTTCATGTCATCTCAAGTTCCGGTATAAATAATATGCTTGAAGCGATACACCACGATTTAACACGTGAAGAAGCATATGAGTATATGTCAAAAGTACAGCGTTTTTATTATGCAGGAAGCAAAGAGATACTTGGAAAATAATATGTAATTTAAAAATATTGAGGCAATAGTCTCAATATTTTTTAGGCGCTTAGGTTAGATATCGCTAACTTAATCGTAAGTAAAAATATTAAGAACAAAGGGGAACTACCATGGAAAAACAAAAGCAAAAACCACTTATGCAAAGGCTATTTGTCTTTGCGGGAAAGCATAAGCACATCACAAATATCGGCATGATACTTTCGGGTATAAGTGCAATTATGGCTATCTTTCCGATTATCTTTATCTTTTTGGGTGTGCAAGAAATTATTAGCCTTTACCCAAACATTACGCTTACACCTAGCATATTAAGAAACGCATATTTGTCTGTGGGAAGTGCAATTGGCTCAATGCTTGTGTACACAATAGCTTTAATGTGCACCCACCTTGCTGCATACCGAATTGCAACTAATATACGAAAAGCCGCACTAAATCATATCATGTCTTTACCGCTAGGCTTTTTTAACAGCGCAGGAAGCGGCAAGCTTCGCAGAGTTATTGATGGCAGCGCAGCAGCGACAGAAACATATCTTGCCCATCAATTGCCGGATTTAGTTGGTGCATATATAACCCCCATCGCAGTTATAATAATTCTTTTTGTTTTCGATTGGCGACTTGGTTTAATCAGCCTTATTCCTATTGTATTAGCGGCAATTTCTATGATGTCGGGCATGGGTAAAGACCAACCCGAAAGGCTAAAACAATATCAAACAGCGCTGGAAAGCATGAATAATGAAGCCACAGAATATGTGCGTGGCATACCTGTTGTTAAAACTTTTAACCAATCGGTATTCTCTTTTGACCGTTTTAACGCAGTCATAAACACATACAAAAAATATGTTTCGCAATATTCATACCGCATGAGAATGCCCATGACATTTTTTCAAGTTTTCCTTGCAAGCACGCCCATATTTTTAGTTATTTCAACAATTTTGCTCATCAGTGGGCAAAGTGATATGATAAACTTTTTCCTTAACTTTTTCTTTTATTTAATTTTCACACCAATTTCTTCATTGATGCTTATGAAAATCATGTGGGTTATGCAACATTCTATGCTTGCAGGCGATGCAATTGAAAGAATAGAAAGCCTATTGAATGAAAAACCATTGGCAAAACCAACATCGCCTAAAACACCAAAAAACACAGATATAATAATGGAAAATATTTCTTTTTCATATCCAAACACTGATAAAAAAGCGATTGATAATGTCTCGATAAAAATTAAACAAGGGCAAACTGTTGCATTTGTGGGCCCATCAGGTGGCGGAAAAACCACATTGGCAACTCTCATCCCACGCTTTTGGGACGTATCTAGCGGCTGTGTTAAAATCGGCGGTATAGATGTGCGTGAAATTGAAAACACAGAGCTTATGAAAAACATATCTTTTGTATTCCAAAACACAAATTTATATAAAATGAGCATATTGGATAATCTTCGTGAGGGTAAGCCAAACGCCACAAAAGAGGAAGTGGAAAGAGCGTTAAAAGCCGCAAAGTGCGAAGATATTATAGAAAAACTTCCAAATGGAATAGACACTATCTATGGCACAAAAGGCGTTTATTTATCAGGTGGCGAGGCGCAGCGAATTGCACTTGCAAGGGCAATTTTGCGCGATGCTCCAATAATATTGCTTGACGAAGCAACAGCCTTTGCCGACCCTGAAAACGAGCATCAAATTCAGCTTGCTATGAGCGAACTTACAAAAAGAAAAACTGTTTTAATGATTGCGCACAGGCTTTCTACTATAAAAAATGTGGATTTAATTTATGTTATTGCAGAAGGAAAAATTGCACAGCAAGGCACACATGATGAACTTGTGGCGAGAAATGGGCTATATAAAGAAATGTGGGAAGAATACAACAAGGCATTTATTTGGAATGAGAGCGAGGGTATTGCATAATGAAAAAATATTTACAAAAAGTATTTGCACTTACAGATAAAGGCGCAAGTGAACTTTTAAAAGCAAGCATTATAACGATTTTTATTAATATAGCAATTATGGCAGTAAGTGGAATATCCTATTATTTTATCAACGACAGCTTACTTGTGCTTTTAGAGGGTAGCAACCCGGTTTATACAATTATGGTGTATATAGCCTATGCAGCTTTTATATTCATTATGCTTGCTGTTTTATACTATTTTCAATATAATTTCTGCTATATTTCAGCATATGAAGAAAGTGCAAATATGCGAATTTCACTTGCTGAAACGCTGAGAAAATTGCCACTTTCATTCTTTGGCAAAAAAGATTTATCGGATTTAACAAGCACGCTGATGGGCGATGTTACCATGATGGAAAATGCATTTTCGCATTTCATACCAGGCTTTATAGGCTCGATTATTTCAACTATTATTATGGGCATAGGCATGTTTGTTTTCGATTGGCGGCTCGCATTATCGCTCACATGGGTAATTCCTGTTTCATTTTTACTTTGCATTGCAAGCAAAAAATTGCAAGGTTATTTTGTAGTTAAAACAAAAACGCTTCAACTTACATATCTTGATAAAATTCAAGAGTGCCTTGAGAACGTAAAAGATATTAAAGCAAACAACAGAGAGCGCACACATCTTGATATTATGGATACACATTTTAATGAGCATGAGAGCATGAGCATGAAAAGCGAATTTGTAACAGGCACATTTGTTAGCACTGCACAAATGATATTAAAACTTGGAATTGCAACAACTATGATTGTAGGTGTTAGTTTACTTGCAACAGGCGAAGTTAATCTGCTAGTATTTCTTGTGTTTTTGATGATTGCCTCCAGAATTTACGACCCACTTGCAGTTGCACTTGTAAACCTTGCCGGTATATTTATTTCGCTTAAAAGTGTCGACAGGATGAAAAATTTCGAGAACACAAAGACGCAATCCGGTAAAGATACATTTTCTCCCAAAGGCTATGATATTCAATTCAGCGATGTGAATTTTGCCTATGACACAAGCGAAACTGTGCTTGACGGCATAAGTTTCACAGCAAAGCAAGGCGAAGTTACCGCACTTGTAGGGCCTTCCGGCGGCGGTAAATCCACAGCTATGAAACTGGCCGCACGTTTTTGGGATATTGACAAAGGTACAATCACCATAGGCGGTGAAGATGTAAACACTATCGACCCTGAAACACTGCTTAAAGAAATTTCCATAGTATTCCAAGATGTTACACTATTTAACAATACAGTTATGGAAAATATTCGCATAGGAAGAAAAGGCGCCACAGATGAAGAAATTATCGAGGCATCAAAAAATGCGATGTGCCACGATTTTATCATGAATATGCCCGATGGCTACAACACACTTATAGGCGAGAACGGCTCAAAAATATCGGGTGGAGAAAGGCAAAGGCTATCTATCGCAAGGGCGCTTTTAAAAGATGCTCCTATTGTGCTTTTAGATGAAGCTACATCTTCACTTGATATACAAAACGAAAGCAAAGTGCAAGCGGCAATTTCAAGGCTTACCAAAAACAAAACAGTCATTGTTATCGCCCACAGAATGAGAACCATCGCAGGTGCACATAAAATTGTATTGTTAAAAGACGGCAATGTTTCCGCTTGCGGCACACACAGCGAAATGCTTAAAAATTCGGCAGATTATGCAAATATGATAAAACTACAAAGCGAAAGTGCTAAATGGCAATTGGCATAATTGTAATTAAGCATAGATAAAAGCAATTTTCATCACAGACAAAGCAGTTCTAATTGATAATTGCATAAAAAATCACACATCAGCGATACAAGGGCAAAAATACTCCCTTGTATCGCTGTTTTTGTGCACAAATGCAAAAGCATATCCACAGCGAGGCTATTTCATAGCCAAGCCAATATAATTACTGCCACATTTTTGCCACGTTTTCATCAATTTAAATTCACACTTTATTGGTACTATAGTATACAACACAGTTAATGTGTATAATTTTGTAATTGAGGAGCATATGATGGAGAACTCAACATTGGCAAAACCAAGCAAAAGAAAGTCTAAAAACATAAAACGAAACATAATTATTGCAAGCATTTCACTGCCTATTATTGTTGTTGGTGTTTTTGTATTTACAAGCTTTTTAGGGCAAGAAGCACAAGCAACTTCACAAAGTGTAGACAATTCTTACAGAGAAGAATACGTAGTAAAATCTAATATAGTCGTAGGTGTGACAGAAACAGGCTCTGCCAGTTTAATCAGCACCGATATTTCTTATGAATTTGAAACTACAGTACTTGATGTTCATGTAAAGCCCGGTGAATTTGTAAACGCAGGTGATACCGTCGCAACAATTGACCTTGACGCTTTTGAAGAACAATACGATGCCGCTGTACTATCTCTTGAAAATGCACAGCTCAGTTTACAAAAAGAGCAATTAAGTGCCGATTCTTCAGAATTAAATGCATTGCAAACATATGAAAACAATATTAACAACGGCGAAAACGCTCAGTTAACTTACGATTTGCGAGTTGCAGAATTAAATAATGAATATAACACAATGTTATCAGAAATATCTACGCTTGAAACCCAAAAAGCAAGCATTGAGGCTCAAATCGCTACAGTAAACACACTTAAAAGTCAACTGTCAACTTTAAACACCGAGCTTACAACGCTGCAAACTGAACTTACTACAATAGAAAACCTTATTGTTTTCGTAGATGATTTTATAGCAAACTCATTAACATTCGATGATACCAACGCTGACCATATAGCAGCAGATGCTGATAACGATTTAGATATAGACGCAGACGATAAAGCCGCATTTGAACAAAACAAAGTTTTAAAAGAAGCTGAAATAGTAGCAAAGCAAGATGCAATAAAAGCAAAAGAAACCGAAATACAAACTGCTGAAAGCGCACAGATAACCAGTTCAAGTTCACAGCAAAACAGCCAATCGCTTGAATCGCAACTTTCACAAACAACTACAAGCCTAACACAGGCATATTCAGAGCGTGACAATTATGCTTCTACCATGCAAAGCAAGCTTTTATCTTATGAGCAAGAGTATGAACAAAGCATACAATCATACACGAATGCCGGCCAAACTTACGAAAACACTGTAAACACAGTTGATAGCAATGTAACGCAAGCTGAATTGCAATTAGAAGAAGCACAAATGGAAGTTGAAAACCTTGAAAAGCTTGTTTCTGATGGCACAATTATTGCAACAGTTAGCGGCTTTGTAATGAGCATCGCCGAGGAAGGCTCTACTATTAACCAGAACGGTACAATTGCTACTATCGCAGATAGTACATCTGCAAACGTATTTGTAAGCATAGCACAAGAAGACATTGCAGACATTGAAATTGATATGCCTGTAAACATTGTTTTTGATGCATATGAAGATATAACAGTAACAGCAATGGTTGATTATATTTCAATGTCAGCAGCCGGTGGCATGCAAAGCAGTGTTAGCTACACAGTCGGCATAGAATGCTATGTTGCAGCCTTTGAAGATATGGTTATTTTTGATGGCATGACATCAGATGTTACTTTTGTTGAAAAACAAGTTAATGATGTTTTAATAGTTTCTAATAAATGTGTACAATTAATTGACGGCAAACAATATGTGCTAATGTATGATGAAAATAACAATATAATAGAACAAGAAGTTACAACAGGTTTTTCAGACGGATTTGATGTTGAAATTACAAGCGGACTAAACGAAGGTGATATAGTATTGCTTGAAAGTGCGGTGAATACAAATGCGTCTTAGCGAAATAATGCGTCTTGTTTTAATTAATTTAAAACAAAACAAATTTAAGGTATTTTTAACTTCGCTTGGAATTATAGTTGGCGCCGCTACTATTGTTATGGTTATCGCCATAGGCGAGGGCGGCAAACAAGACGTTGAAGAACAATTTAAAACACTTAACGCCGGCACAATTACAGTAACCTCGGGCGGCATTGACATGGAAAGCATGATGGGCGGCATGATGGGCGGCGGTATGCCGGGTGGCGGTGATATGCCATCAGGTGGCGGTTCTGCACCATCAGGTGGCGGCTCTGCCGGTGGTAGTCGTGACTCTGGTGGCGGTTCTGCCGGTGGCTCTACCGGAAGAACTGCAATGCAGGGAATGGTGGAAGGCGCAACACTAACACAAGAAAACTTAGACGATATATTATACTTTGTTCCCGATATTGTAACAGGTGCAATTTTTGCCACAGTTGAAAGTGACGTTTTAAGCGAAGAACTTGACGAAGCTTTAACTTTTGATATAATCGGCACACAAAGCAGTTATGCACAAATTTCTAATTTAAGCCTGCTTGTGGGCAGTTTTATTACAGATGAAGAAGTTGCAAACGAAACAAGAAGCGTTGTTTTAGGCTATTCTGTAGCGATGGATCTTTTCGGCTCACCCGCATATGCTTATGATGCAAGAGTTGAAATTGATGGCAGAGAATATGTTGTAAACGGTGTGCTTGCACAAATGGGCACAGTTGTTTCAGGGGTTAATCCCGATTCATCTATTTTTATGCCGTATTCAACCGCAGATAAATATTTGCTTGAAAGAAACACAGAGCCGCAAATTTCTGTGCTTGCAACCAGTGTAGATGCAGTTTCAACTGTTATTCAAAACATAGAGCTTGTACTTACACAGGAAAACCCAAATTCAGTTTATACAATTGAAGATTCCGGCGCAACTATGGACGCCGCTATGCAAAGTGCAAACACATTATCTGTTTTGCTTTTGGCTGTTGCAGTAATTGTTTTTGTAGTTGGCGGCATTGGCATAATGAATGTTCTTTTTGTATCTGTTAAAGAGCGAACCCGAGAAATAGGTATTTTAAAATCTTTGGGTACTAAAAAAAGCAATATATTACTATTGTTTTTACTTGAAGCAAGCATGATTGGTTTTATTGGCGGTATTCTTGGCGTTGGTTTAAGTTTTGCTGTGCTTCCTCTTATGCAATACACGGATATGACTGTTGTTATTACTTCAACATCCATTATACTTGCATTTGTATTTGCACTTTTTACAGGCACAGCTTTCGGATTTTATCCAGCATGGAAAGCGTCTAACTTAATACCTATTGAAGCGCTAAACAACGAATAATTATTGAAATTATATATTTAAAACGGCTATATAAAATATAAAACAACCGAATGGAGAATCACATGAAAAAAATATTATTGATTATTACACTATTAACAATGCTTACAATTTTTACTGCTTGTTCAAGTAGCGAGGAAAGCGCTACCCCAGCAGCTGAAAACAACAACCAAAACACCGAGGGTGCGCCAGAAAACCAAAATGGCGGTGAAGGCTCCCCCATGCAAATGCAAGGCAACAGTGTTGTCGGACTTGTTAATAGTGTTGTCGGCAACGAAATAACCATACAGGTTGGCGAAATGCAAGGCGGCATGGGCGGTGGCGGCCAAATGGGCGAAGGCGCACAAGGCGGTGGCCAAGGCGAAGGCGGAGAACGACCTGAGGGTGCAGAGATGCCTGAGGGCGAAGGCGGAGAACGCCCTGAGGGCGCAGAAATGCCTGAGGGCGAAGGCGGAGAGCGTGGTTCAGGCGGTGGACGTCCTGAAGGCGGCGAAATGACTGAGGATGGTGAAATGCCACAAATGTCCCAAGGCGCAATGGGCAGCTCAAATATGGCCGAACAAGATTATTCTGAGATTATAACCCTTACAGAAGAAGAAAGAACATTTAATGTTCCTGTTACAGCACCTGTTACACAATTTGGCACCGAAATGACATTCTCGCAAATAACTGAAGAAATGTATATTTCTGTTATGCTTGATGAAGACGATAATCTTGTTTCTATTAATATTTTAGGATAAACAAAATATTGACAAAAACATGACAACCCATGAACTATAAAGGTAGATGATATTATGATTTATATGAAAAACATTGTAAAAAAATATAATACAGGCGGCGAAGAATTAACCGTATTAAAATCAATTGATTTTAGTGTAAGCAAAGGCGAATTTGTTGCGGTGCTTGGTCCCTCCGGCTCCGGTAAAAGCACGCTTATGAATATTATAGGCTGCATGGATATTTGCAACAGTGGTGAGTATTTCCTTGATGATGTGGCAGTGCACAGCCAAAAAGGCGAAAAACTGACAAAAATACGAAATGAAAAAATCGGATTTATATTCCAAAAATATCAGCTGATACCAACATATAGCGCAATGCAAAACATTATCACACCATTAATTGTTCGTGGCATGACACACAGCGAAGCCGTAGAAGAAGCAAGCGCAACAATTGAAATGCTTGGGCTTTCAAAGCGTGTGAAGCATCGCCCCTCTGAGCTTAGCGGTGGACAACAACAACGTGTTGCAATTGCACGTGCCCTTGTGGGTAATCCATCAATTTTACTTGCCGACGAACCAACAGGTGCGCTTGACAGCAAAACAGGCGAAGAAGTAATGGCACTTTTCAAAAAACTTCACAGCCTTGGGCACACTATTGTAATGATAACACATGACAGAAAAATAGCACAAAACGCACAGCGTGTTGTAGAAATAATTGACGGTGAAATTTACACACCACAAATTGCTAACAAATTAGGCGCATAGGCTAAAAAAACAAAAATGTATTTTCAGTTTTTTAATAAAAAACTGAAAATACATTTTATTGCGTAATAAAACATTGTATAATAGGTATAACATTGTTGTTTTTATAAGGAGTATAAATTCATGGCTAAACTTATATATGTCGCCGACGACGAATTAAACATACGCGAGGTTATTTTAGGCTTTTTAAACAAAGAAGGCTTTGAAGCGCAAGGTTTTGAAACCGGCGATGATTTGCTTTGCGCTTTTACCGAAAAACCTTGTGATATGGTTATACTCGACATAATGATGCCCGGAAGAAGTGGACTTGAAATATGTGAAGAGCTTAGAAAAACTCATAATGTACCTATAATTATTGTATCTGCACGCGACAGTGAACTTGATAGAATAACAGGTATAATTCAAGGCAGTGACGATTATATAACTAAACCATTTTCACCTGTTGAACTTATTGTAAGAGTTCAAAGCATTTTTAGAAGAATAGATTTTGAAAACTCAAGGCAAGAAAACGAAACATTAAATTTTAAAGATATCGAACTTAATATTAATATGCATACTGCTAGCTGTAATAATGAAGATATACAATTAACGCCTATTGAGTTTGAGCTGCTATTATATTTATTTAAAAATAATAAAAGAGCAGTTTCCAGAGAAGAGCTTATAACAAATGTGTGGAATTACGAGCAATATGTAGGCACACGTGCCGTAGATGACACTCTAAAGCGTCTGCGCAAAAAAATAGCGCACACAAATGTAAAAATAACCACTATATGGGGATTTGGTTTTAAATTGGAGGGCTAAATGAAAAAATTACATCTTAAACAAAAAATCTCACGCCCTTATATGTGTTTAATAATATTATTACAATTATTTGTAATATTAGTTTTCAACTTGCTTGTAAGCACATATTCATATAATCAAGCTGAAATACAATTACAAAAGGCTGCAAATAATTTACAAGAAAATATTGATTTCACACAAGTAGAGCAACCTAATCCTTCGCAGCATCTACCCCCACATGTTTTGCTTAGAGTAATTGGTCAATATGAAAACACACAGGTGATAATAGTGGAAAATGGCGCACCTTTGGATATGCCAAAAAATGGTGAAGCCAACCTTTCTGAAGATGCAATTAATAGAGCAATTGAACTTACACAAAATGTAAACGAGAATGAAATCGTCTCTTTTACAATACAAGGCGAATATTACCACGCCATGTGGCTAGACATTGAAATTTTGACAGAAGAGCAAACAGCAATTTATATATCTGCGGGCCATTTTGCTGATGGCTTTGTGGAAATGGTTAATATTATTTTAGTTGGAATTTCTCTTTTTGTTATAATAATTTCACTTATAATTTCACACAAAATATCTAAAGATATCGCACAGCCTATTCAAGAAATAAGCGGCACAGTAAAAAACATGAAAACTGACGAATTATCTAATTTAAACGAAAACCAAAGCAGTTTAGAGCTCACCGAACTTGCAACGGCGATTAATGAAATGAATTACCGTATCTATAGTTACGATAAACAACAAAAAATGTTCTTACACAATGTATCGCACGAACTTAAAACACCACTGACAATAATACAAGGATATGCAGAGGGCATGCAGCAAGGTGTATTTACGGATAACGAAAAAAACTCAAGCGTATTATTATGTGAAGCAGAGCGCATTACAGTAATTTTAGATAGTATTTTGGCACTTGCCAGAATAGAAAATTTTGATAAACAATACCCTTTCACAGATATATATATATGCGAACATTTACACAATAGCCTTAAAAATTTAAACGGACTTGCCTTAAAACAAAACAAAGTAATAAATACAAATATCCCTGATGAAAAACTAGTAATAAACGCAAGCAAAGAGCTTTTAGACCAATGTGTAAACAACTTAATTGCAAATGCAATACGCCACGCAAACAGCATCGTTACACTAAGCGTTAAATCACACGAAAAGAATATAATTATTAAAGTGAAAGATGACGGCAACGGCATAGACGAAAAAGATTTGCCGCATATTTTCGAAAGGTTTTACAAGGGCAAAAACGGCAATATTGGTCTTGGACTATCCATAGCAAAGGCGGCGGCAGACTCCATAAACGCAAAAATAAAAGCATATAATGAAAATGGTGCAGTTTTTGAAATTTACTTGCCTATTCAATAAGTGTGCGAATATTTTTATCGTGCTTTTGTATCTTTTACAATAAAGCATTTAACGCACAAAGTATCGCTTGCGGTTTTTATCGTTTTACAACAATTTTGCTCTAGTTTTTGCAAAGTCTTTGTTTGTTGGCAGCACCATTATCCTCTCCCCTTTTGGGTCTTTAAAAATAGTTTTCTTAAATCCTAATTTTTCATAAAGATTGATTGCCGAAAAATTATTTTCGTGGACAGATAGGTATATTTTTTTGCACTTATATTCCTCATGCATTTTTTCAAGTATTAATCTCATAGATTTTTTGCCATGCCCTTTACCTTGGTGATTTTTATCAATCATAAATCTATCAAGCCATGTTTGTGAGGAAAATAAAAGCCTGTTTTCACCGTGCATTGCAAACCCTATTAAAGTATCAGTTGCATAAATACCATAGAAATTCCACTTCATATCATACGCATCATTTTTTGCATCATTTAAGCATTCTGCTGATGTTTCTATAAAATGGCTCTGTTCATTATGAACTGACAAATCCATAATTATATCCCATTTTTCCCTTGGTATTATTTTAATACTTATTTCGTTTGATTTATCCATATTAAATATTTCATCCTTTATGTTGATTATCCGAGAACAATTTCATTGGTATTGACTTCATAAATTTTTTCGCTTTTGCCAAATCATAATCTTTATCGGTCGATAAAATATCAACAATAGGGGTTTTATAGCCTGCTTTTATTCCTGTGTGGATAAAGCCGTTTCGCTCATAAAAAGCAAGCCTTTTAACTCTTTGCTCATAATTTTTTGCTGTTTTATCGTCCATTGTTTCAATAAATAAAGTCACATGCTTATTGGGGTATTTATCAAATAACACTTGCAATAATTTTGAGCCATAGCCGTTTGAATGAATTTTATCATTTACTGCAAGATAAAATACAAACAAAGTATCGTCAGCCTCTATTGTAAATATAATACCCACAAACAGGCTATTATCATAATAAACCTTAAAATCATATTTTTTCTTTAATGTCAACAGCCTTATAAACCACATAGGCATAAGTTCTTCTTTTGGAAAAACTCTTTTCATGAAATCACATATTTCTTTATAATTAGCGAGCTTTTTCGATAAGTTTTTTTCAATTAAATTCATATATTACTTTCCTTTTTATTAATACTGATAGTGCGATTTATTCTTTTTATATAAATAAAAAGAAACTATAATGGCTAAAAATTCCGCAACAGGAACAGCCAGCCAAACTCCGTTAATATTAAATATTTGCGGCAATGTTAAAAGTGCTATAACAATAAACACTAAACTTCTTAATACCGAGATAGTAGCCGATACCTTACCGTTGGATAATGATGTAAACATCGCCGAAAAGAAAATATTAAAGCCCATAAACAAGTATGCCGGTAGGAATAACAAAAGACCGTTTTTTGCCATTTCAAATGTTGCACTATCTCTTGAGATAAAGATGCCGACAGCTTCATCACTAAACAAGAGCGTTAAGGCAATTACAAGAACAGAAGCCACTGAAATAATCTTAAAACTTTGCATAACAATTTTATGTAATCCTTTGTGATTTCCCTCACCATATTTAAAAGCAATTATAGGCGATGCCCCTAAAGTATAACCTGTATAAATAGCATTTTGGAACATTTGTATATATAAAATTACGCTGATAGCTGCAACACCTGCATCACCTGCGATGCTCATTAAAATAAAGTTAAACATCAGTGTTGTAATTGATGTAGCAAGCGAGCCTACAAGCTCTGATGAACCATTAAACATACTTTGACCGAGTGTTTTTATTTTAAGCTTTGGTTTAACAAAATGAAGGATGCATTTTCTGTTAAATATAAAATAGAAAAAACCAATTATTCCCGGAAGTGCATTGCCTATACCGGTCGCAAGGCCTGCGCCGGTAATCCCCATATTTAATATTTTGGGCGAAATAAAAACATAATCAAGAACTATATTTGTAATACCCCCTGCAAGGTTTAATATAAGGCCAAACATTGGGTGGCCTGCGGTTACCATAAAAGATTGAATGAAAACCATGAAAAACACCGGAGCTAAAAACCCAGCCAAGCTAAGCATATAATCTTTCGCAAGAGAATAAAGACTATCGCTCACATTTAATAAACTAAGAAGTTCATCGGGGAATATTAAAACAATCGCCGTAAGCAATAAGCCAAGTATTCCTCCGATGATATAAATTACAGTTAAAAACTCCTGTGCTTCTCTTTGTTTTCCTTGTCCTAATAATTTTGCAATAACGGCGTTGCCACCTGTTGCAAACATAAGCCCAACTGCCATTACTATACCAAGTAATGGCATTATTAAATTAACTGCGGCTAAGGCACCTTCGCCAACAAACGCAGATACAAAAACACCGTCTATAATTGAGTAAGTTGACATGAATATCATCATAATCATACTCGGCATCGTGTATTTTAACAGTTCTATCATATTAAAGTTTTTTGCTAATGGACTACTCACTTTCTTTTTCCTCACTTACATCATCAATCAACAGTTCTGATAAATATTCAATCATTTCGCAAAAAATATCCACTTTTGCTTCTCCGAATTTTTCCAAAACATCACGTTCTATTTCCTCTTCATAATTTGCAGAGCTTTCGTAATCTTTAGGGCTATCTGGGTTAACAGATAAATAAAACACACGTTTATCGGTTTTACTTTGCGTCCTTAAAACATAGCCTTTTTTACATAATTGATTAATTTTTTCTGTCACAGACGGACGAGTTATTTTTAACAAATCGGCTATTTGCGAAGAAGTATACTCATTAGGATGCGCCTCAATTATGTTAAGATAAAGTGTATCATGGTATGAAAGGACACTCTTTTTATCGTAAGTATAAAGACGCTTTAATTCATATAACGCTGTATCATGTGTTATTTTGTGTAATGCTTTTGTTAATTTTCCGCTCATTTTATGCTCCTTATGATTATTTATTTTAAATTAGATATATTTAACTAACTACTTTGTACTAACTATATTAAACTAACTATCTTAATTTGTCAAGGGTTTTTATTAATTGCACCAAAATTATATTGTACGAAATAGAAAAAGGACACTTCATTGAAAGTGAAGTGTCCTTTTAATTTTAATTTTCTATGCTGCTCATTTTAAACCTTAATATCATCGCATGCATTTTATCATCAGCTATTTTAGTTGCTATTTTTGTGTAAAGTTTCAGCTTTTTACGAAGCTCTTTTGAAATATTGCAATAAAAACCACTTACAAATATAAGTTTCATATTTGTTTTGCCTGCAAATTCTTTTGGGTCATTAATATAAAAATACATCATAGCGTCTTTGTTGCCGGTTTTTTTAACATATTTTTGTGCATAAATTACACCAAATTCATCAACCGCATCAAATAAAATTTCTGCATTTTTAAATTGCTTTTGCAGCTTTGATATAAGTGCTACAACCTCATGTTCTTTAAAATATTGGAATACTCCTGCCACAACAAAAATTGTAGGTATTGTGCAATCCATATACTGTGAAAAATCAAGCTCATTTGCATTGCCCGCGATTAACACCTCGTTTGGAAGAGTGCCCAAAACACTATTTCTGTTATTAATTACGCTGGGAAAGTCAATTTCATAAAAACGTGCTTTGTCCGATAATTCTTTTAGCCTAAAAGCCATGGTTTCAAGCCCACAGCCAATGCAAACCACATTGCAATTACTGTATTGGCTCGCAAACTCAGCAACTATTTTATCCATATTAACTGCCCTTGAAGCAGAACCCATCATGGTATACTCACTGCTTTTTTTTGTTATGATATTTTGAGGCAATGCACTTTCAAGGCTATGTGCCTTTTCGTCATAAAAATATTCTGGAAATCTTTTTGAAACATATATCCTTGCCATAAGTGGGATAAACAAAGTATCCGGAACACCGCTTAAATTTTTATTATTCATTTACAAAACCCCTTTTTATATTAAATTTACAATTCCAATTAATCCAAACATTCCAAGCTCTAAGCTAGCCAA
>CAYJGV010000009.1:0-40153 GCA_964369715.1 uncultured Bacteroides sp.
CTTCTTCGTTTGCAATGCACACATTTACGTACGGCATTAACTGCGCCATAACTTTACCTGCTTCTTCTTTGCTCCAAAGGTTTTTACGATAGTTTAAATCACACGAAACCGTTATATTTTTCTCTTTACAGATTTTTAATGCGTCCATGCAAATTTGCGGTAATTCCCCTCCCAATGCCGGTGTGATTCCTGTGAAGTGAAACCACTTTACATCATCAAGAATTTTATGCCAATCAAAATCTGCACGTGTTGCCTTTGCAATTGCAGCATTTGCCCTGTTATAAATAACTTTGCTTGCCCTTTGCGATGCACCTTTTTCAACATAGTACGAGCCTAAAGTATCGCCACCACGCACCATATAGTCTGTGTTTACTCTAAATTTATGTACAGAGTTCACCGCCGCTTGTCCTATCTCGTGCTTTGGCACTTTTGTCACATATGCAACATCTTCTCCATAATTCGCAAGTGAAACCGCAACATTAGCCTCACCGCCAGCGTATGTTACCACAAATTTATCTGCTTGTACAAATCTATTATATCCTTCAGGGCAAAGCCTTTGCATTATCTCTCCGAATGTTACTATTTTAGCCATTTTATATCCTCCGTCATTTTAAGGTGGTTTTATAGGGCTTTGCCCTATGACCCACAATTTTTTGAAAAAAATTGATTAAAACTTTTAATATGATTTTTATTATATAAAAATCTGTTTTATAATAATTTAAATACCATGTAATTAATTCTTTGTCATTCCGAGCGTAAGTCGAGGAATCCGTTCACTTTACACTTGCTTTAATTGCGATTCTTCGTCGTGCCTCTTCAGAATGACAATGCTGTAAGGAGCTGTTGACAAACAAAGACTTCGCAAAAACTAGAGCAAAATTTTTGTCAGATTAAACAAAAAGCGCAAGCAATACTGTGTGTATTAATGAGCATTTTTGTGACATATGACGGAAATTTTGCCGACGCTTTTTGTGAAGGCGACTTTGTCAACAGCTCATGTAAACTACATCAAATTTAAACCCACAAAAACGTATGTTTTTGTATATAAAATTTGGGTAAAGCCTTTTTAAAGGCTTTTGGGGTTTGGGGCAAAGCCCCATAAACTGCCTCGGGCTAAACGTTAAACTTTATACTCTTTAGCAAGTGCAGTAATGGCATCAAAATCGCCCTCGGCGATTTTTTTAACGTCAACTAAATTGCCACCAACGCCAACACCTTTTACACCAGCGTTTAAAAATTCGTTTAAATTTTGCGCATTAACGCCACCAACCGCCATGAACGGAATATGATTAAGCGGTGCGCAAACTGCCTTAATGTAAGCCGTGCCGAACACGCCGGCAGGGAAAAGCTTAACAAAATCTGCTCCGGCATTGTAGGCACTTGCCGCCTCTGATGGTGTAAGCGCACCCGGCATTGACACAGCGCCAAGCTCCACTGTTTTTTTGATAACGTCAAAATCCACATTTGGTGATATCATATATTTTGCACCCGCATTAAAAGCCGCCTCGCATTGCTGTGTATTCATAACAGTGCCTGCGCCAACGCAAACTTCATCGCCAAGCTCTTTGCATATCATGGAGATTAATTCAGGTGTTTTTACAAGGTGCTCAGGGTCTTTTTGGCTGAAAGTTACTTCTATTAGCTTAATGCCGCCTTTTGCAAGTGCTCTTGCTGTGTTTACTATGTCTTTTTTATCAACACCACGCACTATGGCAATAACTTTGTTTTCTAAAATGCTGTTTATTGTTTGTTGTTTCATATCATTTTTATTCCTTTAAAATAATAATTAATTCATGTTTTCGCTTTATTAAACCAAAATGCAAAATGCTCTTATTTATTAATTTATATCAGTCAATATCGCTCTGACAGGTACACCATCACATGAAAAATTCAAAGGTAATACCGTCATATTATACTCTTTAGCTTCTACTTCATAAAGATATAATCCCTCTAAAATAATGATTTCATTTTGTAAAAATGTTTGATGTACAACTGAATCTTTTGATGCAAATTTTTCAACCGATAAATAATCAATACCAACCATGTTTATTTTGCATTTGGCTAAATATTCAGCTGCATCAGGCTCAATATAAACAAAATCTTCTTTAAAATCTGCATTTAACATAGCGTTTGCGTTATCTGTTTTAAATAAAATGTTTTCGTTTTCTTTTATATTAAATTTCATAAGTTCTTTAGCTGTTATGCTTTTAGTGTCGCAGAAATTTAAAACTCGTGCTTTACCTATAAACCTATCAAGAGGTATTTGCGATGTGCTTTTACCATTTTTAAAATGATGAAGCGGAGCATCTATATGCGTGCCACTATGTGTGCCAAAGGAGACGAACGTCACGTTAACGCCATCACCACTTTCAATGCTGTAATATGGCTTATATGTAAACGTTGGGTCGCCCTTATATATTGGCATATTTGAAGAAATTGGCGCTGTTATATCATATATTTTCATATTATAAATCCTAACACATTATTTAAAAATTAGTTTTCCTTTGCAGAAATATAAAACTCAAGTTTAATATCTTCGTTTGTGTTTATCGTACAATCCGGCTCCACATCGGCACCCCATGAATTTATACCGCCCACACCACGCATTCTTGCTAAAATATTTACATAAGTTCTATCATTTTCAGGCAATTCATATTTATGCAATGCGTTTTCAAGCTCTGTGGCACTGTTAGGCAAGACAGAAAATCCAAATGTATCTTCTGCGGCAGTGAAAACAAGTTCGTTATTATCATCTGCTTTTAGTTTTAGCATATAGTTTTGATAATGTCCTCCGCATTCTTGTGGAACAAGATAAGCAGGTATTTCTACTCTTTCTTCATGCCTTGCAAAAACACCGCCCTTGTATCTATCAGGGTATGTTTCGCCGGAATAACCGATGTATTCATAATTTTTAATAGTATCAGGTATTATAAATTTCATGCCAAACAGCGGCAACGTAGGCAAATTGTCATTGCCTTTAAAAATTGTGCTTACTTTAATTTGTCCATCGCTATATACAGTATAATTTACCATTACATCATTTCCCATCAAAGTATCAAAAATATATTTGATGGTAATTTCATTTTCTAAATTTGTTACAATTTGCATGTCTTTTGCCCTTGAATAAAGTTCGGAAATTATCCATTTATTCGCCGTGGCTATATATGCACCTTTTTCTAAGCTTGCATTATCGTTTTCTGTCGTTGCTCTAAAATAAGTTGGCTTTGTTTCTCTATAAATCCACTCTTTATCAAAATATCTTAGTGATACTATACCGCCCCTTGTTTTAGAAAACATCACATAGAAATTTTCACCCTTTACACCAATATTTACATCGCCATGTATAATTTCGAACGTTGATGGTTTGTGGTGAAACTTTGTAGGTTTTAAAAGTTTTATTTGCTCTTCATTGTGCGCTGTATGTTTTTGCCTTTCTTCTTTTGATTTATACCAAAAACGTACATCTTGCATTGCCGGCTTTTCAATTCCATCTGAAAAAACAATGCCATTTGCGCTAAAATTATAATCTGTTGGACGGTCGTTGAAATCTCCGCCATAACAAAGCACTTCTTTACCGTTTACTGTTTTATAAATAGCTTGGTCTTTAAAATCCCATATAAAACCACCTTGGAATCCCTCGTATTTATCTAATAAAGTAATATAACTTTCCATTCCGCCTAAAGAATTACCCATAACGTGCATATATTCACAAAGCAAATATGGTTTTTGTGCATTGTTTTCAAAATACTCTTCTATTTCTTTAGGATAGGCGTACATTCTGCTTTCGACATCACTTATTTTATCAAAAGCTCTATTGTGAAAACAACTTTCATAATGAACAATTCGGCTGTTATCTTTACGTCTAAAATAATCTGCCATAGCCAGTATGTTTTCTTCTGCGTAGGATTCATTACCGCACGACCACCATAATATAGATGGATGGTTTTTATCGCGTTCGAACATTGAAACAGCTCTGTCAATTACGATATCGTGCCATTTTTCATCACTACCGGGCACATTCCATTCGGGGTCTACTTTCGCCATTTTTTGCCACGAACCATGGCTTTCTAAATTGGTTTCATCCATTAAAATTATACCGTTTTCATCACAAAGCTTATACCAATAGCTGTTGTTGGGGTAATGCGATGTCCTAACAGCAGTAATATTGTTTCTTTTTAAAATTTCTAAATCTGCAAGCATGTCATTTTTTGTGATAGCACGCCCTGTTTTAGGGTTCCATTCATGACGATTAACCCCATTTATAATTAAGCGTTTGCCGTTTAACATCATAATTTTATTTTTAATTTCAAATTTTCGAAAACCGATGTTTTGTGCTGCAACTTCAATAATTTCGTTGTTTGCATCATAAATACTAAGCACTGTTTTATATAAATTAGGTGCATTAATATCCCATAAATCGACGTTTTGTATGGAAATTTGTTGTGATACAAAATAGTCATCTTTATTTTCACAACTTTCAACAACAGGCTTGCTTTCAAAGTTTAGCTGCAAATCGCTGTCAATTACAATATTATTTTTATTATCATATATTTTGCAATTTACATTTGGGCTAGTGCTGCCTGATATTTTTAGTTTTAATTTTAATTTTGCATCTTTATAATTATCCTCAACTTCACTGACAACCCAAATATCTTCAATATGTATTTTGGGTTTTGCATATAAAATTACATCACGAAAAATGCCGGAAAATCTGAAAAAATCTTGATCTTCAAGCCACGCTGCGGCACTTCTTTTATAAACCTCTATACAAAGTCGATTGTTAGTGCTTTTTATATACTTTGTAAGTTCGAAATGCGATGGCGTAAAGCTGTCCTCGGCATAGCCTATATATTCGCCGTTAATCCATAAATTAAATGCTTGCTCTACTCCGTTAAAGTTTATGCAAACTTTTTTATCTGTAAAAGTTTTTGGCAAATCGAAATAGCAAACATAAGACGAAACAGAATTGCTTTTAAAATCTAAATAGGGTGGACGCAAAAAGCATTTACCGTCCCAAGGGTACATGGTATTTACATAATGTATAGCATCGTATCCATTAAGCTCTATATGAGAGGGGACTGCTATTTCATCAAAATTTGATAAATCGTAATTTTCTTTGTGAAAATCCGCTGGACGCTCAAAAATATTTTCGCTATACTTATATTTCCACATTCCGTTTAAATTTAAATGCAAGGATTTATTATCATTTTGCATGTCATTTACATTATTGTAAAAATCATGATCTGAATGTGCATCCAGTCTATTTATTTTGAAAATTTCAGGGTTTTGTAAAATATCTTGCAAATTTTCCATTTTAATACCTCTTTTAAAATTTATGTTTTGGTGTAATTTGACGAAAATTTTGCCGACGCTTTTTGTCATGGTGTTTTTGACCAACTCTGGGTGATACTGTTCTATCAAGATTGATGTAGGCGTAGATAAACACATTTTTAGCAAACAAACTCACTATACATACTATAATAATCAAACAGAAAATTTTTGCAAGCATTTATTAATGCTTGCAAAAATTTTCTTTATTTTAGCCAGTGTTTAATCTTCTAAAAAATCTTTGTTAATTGTAACTCCGAAATCTTTTCCAATAGCAAGTATTTGTTCATCACTTATGGTTTGTGAAATTTTACCGCCGCTTGCACTCATGGCAGTTAAATAAATTTTAGCAGCTTTTTCTATTGTGTGCATAAGCCCAAATGTAGTATCAAAATCATTGCCCGAGCAAAATAAACCATGGTGCGCCCAAACAGCGGCTTCAAAATCTTGCATAATAGTGCTTGTTGCCACTGCAATATCAACTCCACCGGGCACCATCCAAGGCACAACACCAACACCGGCAGGGAACACCACTGCGCATTCTGTTGCACTTTTCCATAGTATCCGTGAAAAATCTTTTGCTGTAAGTGGTGTAATATAAGTCATTGCAATCAAATTATCAGGATGTGCGTGATAAATCACCCTGGCATCACCGTTTGTTGCTTTATATCGTACAGAGTGATTCATAAAATGTGTTGGGAATTCACTTGTGGGCACTGCATCTATAAGCCCCCACACAACTTTATAACTATCACCGTTCTCGTTAATTTTCACTATGCCTATGTTTTTTTCGGGCTGTCTTTTAACATTTCTAAAAAACTTTCCCGAGCCTGTTGTGATAAAATATTCATTTGCTAAAACATCGCTTTGTACGTCCATTTTTACCCAGCTGTTATCCTCATTTAAAAATGGTATTGCTTGTTTGACACTATCGGGTTTTAACCTATAGGTTAAATTTCCACCATTGCGCTCGTGCCAACCAATATCAAAGCCATCTTGGCACATATCGATAAAATCTTTAATTTCATCTATATTTAAAATGCTCATTTGTTTCTCCGTTCTTGTAATTTATAATGTTATAATTTTAGTTTTCTCTTTTAAGCATTACTTCATCTTCATATGATTTTACTATTTCATACCATTCTTCATCTAAAGGCACATTATTTCTTTTGCAATATTCATTCCATATATCGGAAAAAGGCAGATTATTGCAGCTGTCTAAATATGCTAGTTTTTTTGTGAAATTTCCGCTTTCTTGAAGTTTCTCTAATTGCGAATGGGGCTGTAACATAGCATAAAGCAATGCTTTTTGAGCGTTTCGTATGCCAATTACCCATGCCGCAACACGGTTTATTGAGGCATCAAAAAAATCAAGACCGATTAAAACTTTATCTAGTGCGTCATTTCTTACAATCTCTTTCATTATTTCGACAAGTTCGTCATTAAAAAGTACAACATGGTCGGAATCCCAACGTACAGAGCGTGTAACGTGCAAAGGCACAATGTCAAAAAAACAAAGCAGAGAGGATATTTTATCTGCAACATTTTCTGTGGGGTGGAAATGCCCATTATCGAGTAAAACATATACATTTTCACGGCTATTGGCATAATTTAAGTAAAATTCATTACTGCCTACAGTATAACTTTCAAGGCCTATACCAAAAACTTTACTTTCGACACTGTCAATGACGCCGTCATATTTTTCGCTGAAAATTTCATCAAGTGAATTTTTTAAGTGCACACGAGGGGATAACCTTTGAGTTGGCACATCTTTAAAACCGTCAGGTATCCAAATATTGTTAAGAACAGGTTGTTTAAGTTCCTCGCTTATTTTTTGTGCGATTTTTCTGCAAGCTTTACAATGTTTAATCCAAAAATCTCTAACATTTTCATCGGGAGAAGACAATGTAAGCCCATTTTTTACCATATGATGAGAGAAGCATGTGGGGTTAAAATCAATACCGAAATTATTATCTTTGGCAAATTTCACCCATGGAGCAAAGTGTTTATATTCAATGCTGTCACGGTCAATTTTCTCATCTTCAGTGTCGCAAATTAAATAACTTGCGTGCAAATTAATTCTTTTTTTGCCTGGGGAAAGGTTTGCGGCTTTTAAGAAATCGGATTTAAGTTCTTCAAAATTGCGTGCTCTTCCGGGGTAGTTTCCCGTAACTTGTATGCCGCCGCTAAGCTCATTTAACGAGTTTTCAAAGCCTTTAACATCATCGCCTTGCCAACAGTGAACAGATATAGCCTTGCCATGTGCTTTATTTAAGGCAGTCTCTACATCTATGCCGTGTTTGGCATAAATTTCTTTGCTTTGTTCAAAACGATTCATGGAACTATCTCCTCAATAATATATGATTTTTTAATACAATCGCGAGCATGCTTGATATCTCGCAGAGTTTTATCTGTTATCATTTGTACAGATAAATTACCAAGCGCAGTAGCTTCGACGGGCCCTGCAACAATATTAATATTTGCGGTTTTTGCGGTTAAGTAATTTAAATATTTATCCTGACAACCACCACCAAATATATTTAAACATTTATAGTCTATATTTGTAATTTCTTTAATTTGATTTATACAAACACTATATTTGTGGGCAAGGCTAATATAAACACATTTTAAAACTTCACTAATTGTGTTTGGCGATGCTTCACCCTTTGCTTTACATGCATTTACAACTTCTTCTATCATGCTTTTAGGTGCAAAAAACCTTCTATCATCAACATCTATAACAGTTTCAAAATTATGTGCGCTTTTTGCAAGCTCTGCCATTGTTTCAAAGGTATAGTTTTCGATGTTTTCGACATATTCAATAAGGCTGGTTTGTGTATTTGAATTCAGCTCTTTTTTAATGTTTTGCAATATCCACAAGCCCATAATATTTTTAAGAAACCTATATGTTTTGTTATATCCGCCTTCGTTTGTAAAATTTAAATCCATGCTTTTTTTTGTGGCAATAGGTGCTTTTGTTTCTGCACCAAGCAAGCTCCATGTTCCGCTGGATATGCATAGATTTTCTTCGCTTACTTGTAGCATTGATACAAATGCGCTTGCAGTGTCATGTGTTGGCGGAAGTATAACATTAGAATTAAAACCGATTTCGTCACTTGTTTTTTTCGATAGAGCACCAAGTTTTTCACCGGGCTGCTTAATATCACAAAAAATATTTGTGGGTAAACCTAATTTTTCAATTATAGTATAATCCCAATTTCTAGTGTCTTTGTTCACAAGTGCTGTAGAAGTAGCGTTTGTGTATTCTTGCGCAATTTTACCTGTTAGCACAAAATTTAAATAATCCGGCAGCATTAATATTTTGTATGCACTATTTAATAAATCAGGATTAGTTTGTTTTAAAGCCATCAATTGATAAACAGTGTTAAATGGTTGATATTGTATTCCGGTGGCATTATAATGCTCATCAAAAGAAATAATTTCATCAACAATTTTTCGCATATTTTTAGTTCTGTCATCACGATATGACACAGCGTCGCTTATTCTTTCACCGTTTTCATCGATTAAAACAAAATCAACAGCCCATGTGTCAATCCCGATTGAAACAGGTGTGATATCCATTTTTTTGCATTGCTTTAATCCATTTATAACTTTTTCCACAAGATAATCTATATCCCAACACAAATGTCCGTTTTTTTGAATTTGTTTGTTTTCAAATCTGTAAATTTCTTTTGTAATTATTTTACCATCTTGTATATATCCTAAAATATGGCGCCCGCTAGAAGCCCCAATATCTATAGCTAAGTAATATTTCAAGTGGCACCACCTTTCTTTAGTTTACCATTCTGCTACACTGCCGTCTTTATGGCGCCAAAGTGGGTTTTTCCAATCGTGCGGTGTTTTATTTTCCTCGATAACAAGCTCTTTGTTAATTTCAACACCAAGCCCCGGCTTATTGTTAAAATTAATATATCCATCTATAAATTTAAAATCTTCTTTATTGTGAACATAATCAAGCACGCTTTTGCCCTCATTATAATGTATACCGATGCTTTGTTCTTGAATAACGGCATTGTAACTCGTAGCGTCTACATTTAAACAAGCGGAAAGCGCTATTGGGCCAAGCGGACAATGTGGTGCAAGTGCAACATCATATGCCTCTGCCATTGCGGCTATTTTTTTAACTTCGGTAAGCCCACCTGCGTGAGATAAATCCGGTTGGATAATATCAACACCGCCTGTGTTTAAAAGGCGCTTGAAATCCCACTTAGAGAACAAACGCTCTCCTGTTGCGATGGGAATATTCGACATAGCTGCAAGCTGTGGGAAATATTCCATATTTTCACACAGCACAGGCTCTTCAATAAACATGGGGTCAAATTCTTCTAATTTTTTAATAAGTACTTTAGCCATCGGCTTATGCACACGTCCGTGAAAATCTATTGCTATACCGAAATATTTACCACAATTTTGTCTTATTGCTGCAACTCGTTCAAGAACTTCGTCAACTTTTTTATAATCATCAATAAATTGAAGCTCTTCGGTTGCGTTCATTTTTATCGCAGTAAAACCTTCGTCCATTTTTTGCTTTGCGCTTGCTCCAACATCTGAGGGGCGGTCTCCGCCTATCCAGCTATATACACGCATTTTATCTCTGCATGCGCCACCCATTAATTGATAAGCAGGCACGCCAAGCACTTTGCCTTTTATATCCCAAAGTGCTTGATCTATGCCGGAAATAGCGCTCATCATAACGCCACCACCACGGTAAAACCCACCGCGATATAAAACATTCCATATATCTTCTATATTCATCGGGTCGGCACCTATAAGATATTCTTTCATTTCTTCAACACATGCCACTACCGATTTTGTGTGTCCCTCAAGCACGGGCTCGCCCCAACCGACAAAGCCATTGTCGGTTGTTATTTCAACAAAAGCCCAGCGTGGGCGTACTATATATGTTTCTACTTTCACTATTTTCATAAAATTACCTCGAAACTAAACTTTATTCAGTTATATTTACAAATGGCATTTCAGTCATACGCAAATTTGTGCAACCATAGGGGATTAACTCTATTTCAACGGGATGTGAAATCAGCTTTGTGCTCTTTGGCAACATGGTGCACATGTTGTTTTCCATTTCCCACTCAATTTCAGCCATTTGAGCAGTTAGTGTAATTGCAGGCGTTTCAGGTGAAAAAGGCACATCGCTTAAATTGTTCCATTTGGGTGCAAATTTTTCACTTACAAAGGCGTAATTCCATTTAGATTTTGGCAACAAATTATAATCGCAATAAGGGAACTTTCGCTCAACACCACGTGCTGTATATTCGCGCATTTCCCAATCTGCGTCAATGTTTAAGCTAAATAGCAATGGCCCACGGTTTACGCATATCATGCCTGATGGACGAAGCTCAATTTTAGCATTATAAATATATTCTATTTCAATTTCGCTGTTGCCGCTCCATACTTGAGTTATATTTGCAAAATTACTGTTTTTGTAAATTTTGCCGTTTATTTTCGCATAATCGGCAAATTCAGGCACACGAATATGCACTGTGAATTCTACCGCTTTATCTGTGCTTACAATTATTTTTGCGCTGTCTTTAAATGGGTATTGCGAAACAGTTTCGCATTTTACATTGGCATCTTTAAATTTTGTTTCAAGTAAAGAGGGGACAATTGAAATACACGCAAACCCATCTTCACTGCCCATCCAAGTAGAAAGAGCAAATTTAGGGTATGCCTGATTAAAATTTGATGTACAGCAACCATATGTTGGCTCTAAACCAAATACGTGAGATTCCGGACCATTAGTTTGGAAATGTACTATTCCATCAGGCAAGCGGTTGCATTGCACCTGATTTGTAAGCTGGTCGTATTGATGTGTCCACATGTCAGGGCTTATAGTTGCAGGTAAAGCGTTAAATGTTAAACGCTCTAGCAAATCTCCCCAGCGGCTGTCGCCTGTAAGTGAAATTAAATGCTCGTAAGAATACATCGCCTCAACAACACCGCAAAGCTCGGTGCCTTGTATTGGGCTTGTACCGGAAAGGCATTCGTCTCCGGTAAATTGGCCTGTCGGCATTCCGTGATATTTTTGAAGTAAATTTATTGCATTGTTTGCAAAATCATTTCCATCTCTGCCATCTATGCGCCCCATTAAAGCTTCTGATTTTAATGCCATAGACAAATTAACAACATGTGTAAGATATGTCCAAACACCTTTTGGGTCGGGTTTTTTCATACGGAAATTGTCAAACATTTTTTTGTAGTCAATGCCTTGAATATATAATTTATAGCATAAATCAATAAGCCAATCTTCTTTTTTGCGTTCATATAGCCAAAATATAGAAATAAACGCCTCGTACCATCTTGTTGTTGCCCAGTTAGCCAAAGTAAATGCATTTATATGTACATCTAAGTTTTTATATGTTTTGTAAACAGCTTCTTCTATGCGCTCATCGCCTGTGCATTCATAATATACAACAAGCACTTTGCAAATTAAAAATGCCGCCCATACGTCATATGTTGGCCTTTCTTCGTCCTCGCAAGGGCAAATCCAACCGTCTTCTTTTTGCCTGTCTAATATAGCATCAATATATTTTTTTGCGCGCGCTTTCATGTCCGCATCGTCAAGCAAATAAGCAAGTGGGATAAACCCATCTAGCCAATAGGGCACTCGTTCCCAACCTTCTTGGTCGCCGCCTATCCATTTGCTGTCTCGCACGTCAGGCCAAACTTTGTCTAAATTTCCGCTTAAACCTTTAGCTTGAATTTCAAGTTGACGTTTAACCCAGCCTTTGGCTTTTATTTCGTTTACCGTAAAAGGTGTGAATTTTAATGGTTTTAGCATTTGCAATTAAACCTCCGTTAATTTAAGTTGATTTCTATTGTTATTTCTTTGGGGATTTCTATTGTTTGTTCTTTTAAAATCAGTTTGCCGCCATCTTTATTTGCTCTAATTCTTAGTATATCGCTTTCTTTTTCTATAAATATTTCGCCTTTACCTAATGGCAAAGTACAGCTAAAGTTTGGTAAAATTTGAGTATTTGGCGATAAAGAGTAAGTTTTGTAATTTGTTGATGTAGCTTGCAAGCCTATAAAATATCTGCCAATTAAATAAATTGGGCTTGCACCCCATGCATGGCAAAGGCTTTTTTCAAATTTATTGCCATACATGGCAAAATGTTCTATACCATTTTTCTTAGGGTCGTATTCCTCCCAAAATGTGGTGCAATCATTATCAATCATTCCGCCCCAATATGAAATCATCTCGTCCCATATTATATTGTGTAAGCCACATTTGCCAAGCGCATCAAGCTCGTAGAATTTAAAATACGGTGTGGTAATTTGCGGTATATCGCTATTTAGTAATACATTTTTAACTATGCTGCCTTTTTTATCTTCATTTACAAAATCAAATAATATCGCAAATATATTTGCATGGCGAGTTACATTGTTTTTACCCGAAACATAGCTATCTATAAAAGCGCCTTTTTCTTCATGCCAATAAAATTCAAAAATTTTCTCTTTTAATTCACTTGCTTTATCTGCATATTTTGCACAGCTTAATCCCAATATATCAGAGCATTTTTCTAAGGTTAAAAGTGCTTCGTAAAGCAAAATTTGTTCTGCACAAACAGCGCCTGTTTTATCAATATCAGCCCAATCTATAAATGTCCAATCTACGTCTCTTCCAATAATAAACCCATTTTCATCTTGTGTTGCCATAGTAAATTCTACCATTGCAACCATTTTAGTATAAACACTGCGCACAAAATCCACATCACCGCTGATATTATATTGATAAAGCACGCTTATAACCCATAACAAAGAGTAATCAACAATAGTGTTTATATGTCCGCAAACAGGTAAATTGCCAAATAGTGAAATAATGGTTCGTTTGTTAATTTCCATGTCAAAGAATAAATATTGGTTAATAAAATAGCTTTGATATGCATCGCCCGACCAAATCCAGCCATCGCGTTTAATGCCGTCTATAAAAAACACACGACTGTTAAGTGCGAATGTTTCTCTTGAAATATCCCAAATTTTATTTAAAAGCATATCATCTGATGTAAATTTCGATACAAAATCAAATTTTACATATTGGTGCTCTGCGCTAAGTGTTATGTCGTTTTTATTTATACCCTCTATATAAATATATCTAAAGGCTCTTAATATGCTTTTAAAATAATTTTCATCTTCTTTGCTTACGTCATAATGATAACAATTTTCTTTATCCAAAGCCTCTTCTAATGATTCGCCATAACATATAAAGAGGTTTTTATTTAAGTTTTGTCTTTTTGCAATATGCAAATGCGCATAAAGTTCTGCTTCAAAATCATACACTATGCCACCTGCTTGTTCATATACTTTTGCAGGTGTGCACATTGTATATTGAAACGGGAACTCCATAGGATTATCATCAATTTCGGTATACATTTCGTTGATATTTACCGGCTGTGGATTCTTCATATAATTATCCACAAACCATGTTTCGTCACTATTTATTGTTTCGCCTTGAACATATGCACAGGGCAAACCACTTGTGTAATGGAAAACATTAATTTTAATTTCAACTTCGCCTTTTGGGCACAGTAAAGCTTCGTTAATTCCATGTTTTATCCCATTTATATGTGCAAATCCTTGGCCTATTGTTTTTATTATTATTTTTTCATCTTTTTTAAGCAAAAACTTTTTTGAAAAAACAACACTTTGGTTGCACTCGGCTATCGGCCAATATGCCGCCCTGCTGAAATCTCGCTCGGTTCTTGATAAATTTTGTATTTTAGAATGATATATTTCATAATCTGCGGGATACCACATCCAGTATGACATAATTTACTCCTATCGCTAGCTGGCTTATTTGTAAAATGATGAAACTTCGTTCCAATCTCGTACACCTGTATTTATTGCCCATTCGCTATATTCTTTAATCATGTTTTTGCATATATCGGGCAAATGCTTGCTTAAATCGTTCAACTCGGTTCTATCGTTAACCATATCATAAAGTTCGTATGGCTTACCGTGTTTTTTTACTAATTTATATTTTAAATTGCGCATACCGCAATTTCCTTCATGTTCCCAAAATATTGGTTTTGTTCGTTTGTAATTGCTATCAAAAGAAGGCAAAAAACTTTCACCCTGTAAGGCAATTGTTGTATGTTCTTTATGTGTTTTGGGATATTCTACACCTGTTACATCTAAAATAGTGCTCATTATATCAGTGAAGTGCAGGGGAGTAGCCGTAATTTTACCTTTGTCTTTAATACCATTATCCCAATTTGCAATAAGCGGTGTAGATATACCGCCCTCGTGTATCCAATGTTTAAAAAGCCTAAAAGGAGTGTTGCTTGCATTTGCCCAAGGTAAGCCGTAGCTCATATAGGTATTCTGTCCACCGGGCATTTTTGTGCTTTTATTGCCTATGTCCACTTTTTCGCCTGTGAGGGTATATTCATTTGCACAGCCCATAATCCAACCATTTTGCGGCAATTCTTCAGCGCAGCCGCCGTTATCAGACATAAATAAAATTAAAGTGTCTTCTTTTAAACCATGCTTTTCGAGCTCATTAACTATTTCGCCAATGCCTGCATCCATATGCTCTACCTGTGCGGCATACACAGCCATTTTAAACGCTTCAAGCTCTTTGTTATCAATATTTTCCCAATCCATTGCTTTTTCGTCGCGAGGAGACATATCCCATTCGCTTTCAAACAAGCCCATGTTCAACTGTTTTTCGTGGCGTGCTTTTCTAATTTTATCCCAACCACAATTATATGTGTTTTTATATTTATTAATATATTGCTCTCTGGCGTGGAGCGGCCAATGGGGAGCAGTGTAAGAAACATATAAAAAAAACGGTGAGTTTTTTTCTGCCATGCTATTTATATATTCGCAAGATTTTTGCGTTATTTTTTCGGTTAAATAAAAATCATCTTCAGGCTTTGGATAAAGCCAATTGTCGTTTTCCATAAGAGTTGTCGGATTATAATAATCGCCGGCACCTTCTAAAATGCCATAAAAATTATCAAAACCTCTTTGCAAAGGCGTTGGATATCCTTTGGTTCCAATAACTTTTGTTTTATCTTCTTTCCAATAATTTCCTCCAACATGCCATTTTCCTGTCATTGCTGTGTTATAATGTTTAAGTTTTAATGCCTCGGCAATTGTTAGGCAATTGTTGTTTAAATAGCCTTGGTATTCATCATAAGGTATTACGTTTTCCACCATATGTCCTATACCTGCTTGGTGAGGGTGTATGCCCGTAAGCAAACATGCCCTGCTTGGGCAACATCTAGCATTATTATACATTTGTGTATATCTTACACCGTTATTTGCAAGTGCATCTAAATTAGGAGTGTTAATTTCAGAACCAAAACAGCCTATGTCCGAATATCCCATATCATCTGCTAAAATCACAATTATATTTGGTGTTTTCAATTTAACATCTCCTTAATGCGTTTGAATTTATTAAAAAAGAATATGTCTGCGGTGAATTGCAGACATATTCTTTTAAAAAAGTACTTATTAAAAATTACCTTAGCCCGCAGCCTCAATATCTGCATTTGCAGCTGCAACAGCATCGTCAAGTGCTTGTTGTGGGGTTTTTACACCGCTCATAATTTCTTCATAAGCTAGTGATTCGTGTGATGATAAGAAGTTTGTTTTGCCTGATACCGGGCGGCCGTAACCGTTTGCGATAGAATCAAGCACAACTGCGTTTATTACAGGGTCACTTGCTAAGAAATCTTCTGATAATGATTCACGTACAGGTATATTTTGTAGTAATTCATATCTTTCCCACATTAATTCTGCTGAATAGAAGTGATCGATAAACATAAATGCTTCATCAGGATTTTGAGATTGTTCGGAGATCATCATAACACGATATCCGTTAAATGATGCTGCTTGTTCGCCCTCTGTATAAGCGAAGAAACCAATGTTTTCTGCAAGCTCTGGGTCATCGTTCATTATTGATTTAGCTGCATTTAAGTAAACAATGCCCATTGCACTTTTGCCTGAAAGAATAGGGTCATCGTTGCCACGGCTATATGTTAGTGTTAAACCATTGTCGATAAAGCTTTTTAAGTATTCCATTGCTGCAACGCCGCTTGGCTCATTAATAACAATTTCGTCTTCGGTGTTGATGATTTCATTACCTGCTTGACGCATAAATGCTTCCATAAGTGTTAAGTTAGGGTCTGCAATAGGTACATCGAATCCGCCTCTAACTGTGTTGCCGGCTTCGTCTTTAACTGTAAGTTGTTCTGCATAAGAATATAGCTCGTCCCATGTTGTAGGTGGTGTTTCAGGGTCAAGACCAACTTCTTCAAAATAGTCTTTTCTGTACATGATAAGCTCAGGAACAGGGAAGACACCAACGCCATAATTAACGCCTTGGAATTTACCTACGTTTAAGCTAGCGTCATAGATATCGTCTTTTTCGCTCCAATTATCTATGTAAGAAGTGATATCCATAAACTCACCAAGAGAAGCACGTGAGCTAAAAGAGCCTAGTGGTAATAATAAAACGTCAGGGTAAGTGTTGCTCATTCTGGCTGCATTTAATTTTGCATCAACGTCTTGCCAGTCGCCACCTTGAAGTAATTCTACAGTGATGTGTGGGTATTTTTCTGTGAAAGATTCAACTACTCTTTCATAATAAGCTAATGCTTCATCGCTTGAAGTGGCTTCTTGTGTAAAGAAAGTTAAATGTACAGGCTCTGCGTCTGTGGTTTCCTCGGTGGTTTCTGATGTTTGCTCTGAGGTTGCTTCGGTTTCTTGCGAAGGTGTAGTTTCTTCGCTTTGAGTGCATGCTGTGAAAACAGATGCCATCATAGCTAGTGCCAATAAAACAGATAGTAATTTTTTCATTTGCTTTTCTCCTTTTTTATATTGTAAACCGGTATTTCCGATAATACATTACTCTTTCATGCCGCTGGTTGCCACGCCTTCTACAAAGTATTTTTGTAAAAACAAAAACAAAATTATAATTGGCAAAATAATCAATGTTGTCGCAGCCATAATATTATTCCATTCTCTGCCGGATTCGCTGCTAAATTGCGATAAAGCTAATTGAACTGTAAATTGATGATCTTTTTGCACCATAAGCAAAGGCCAAATGTAATCGTTCCATGTAGCTGTGGCACGCAAAACAACCATTGTTGCAATTGCCGGTGTGCAAAGCGGTAAATAAATTCTTAAATAAGTTCCAAATTTTGAAAGACCGTCTATTTGTGCAGCATCATCTAATGAAGCTGGCAAATTTATCATAAATTGTCTAAATAAAAATACACCAAATGAACCTGCAAGATATATTAGTATCAAACCACCAGTTGTGTTTAAAAGGCCGCTGCCACCAACACCAAACATATTGTTTCCACCGGCAAAAGGTATGTATTTCATAACTACGTAAGCCGGCAGCATTGTAACTTGAGCCGGAACTATAAGCCCGAATAAGACAAGCGAAAACATAAAGCCTTTTCCGTTGAAATTTAATTTTGCAAAAGCATAGCCTGCCATTGAATTAATAAAAACAGCCGCTGTTGTACTTATTATTGTAATGGCAAATGAATTTAAGAAATAGCGATGCCAACGATCTGAAGTTAAAATATCAGTGTAACTTTCAAAGTGAAAATCTTGCGGAATAAAGTTAAATACAGGAGAGTTAATTTCTGCCATGTTTTTAAAAGATGTACTTATCATCATTACAAAAGGCATAAGCATTAAGATTGAAAGTAATATTAAAAAGAACGCACCAAATATAGCAAGTATATTACTTTTTGTTTTTTTATTTAGCATAGTAATATACTCCTTTTAATCTTGAGAAGCGTTGCCGCTTCTTTTAAATGTAAATAATGATAAGCCCATAACAACAATTGAAAGAACAATCGCCATAGAGGCACCGTAGCCTACTTGGAATTGAGTAAAACTTCTTGAATAAATTTGGTGTACTATCGTAGTGGTAGAGTTCATCGGCCCACCTGCTGTCATAACATTAACCGATTCAAATACATTAAACGAAGATATTACATTTGTGATGAAAACGAAGAAAGTAACAGGTTTAATCATCGGAATTGTGATATTCCATAATTTTTGCCATGGACCTGCTCCGTCAATTTCTGCGGCTTCATAAAGCGAGGTTGGCACACCTTGTAAACCCGCCAAGAACAGCACCATATTATAACCTAGATTCTTCCAAACACTCATTACAACTATAGAGCCAAGCGCTGTAGAAGCTTGAAGCAACCATAAAACAGGTTCAATATTAAATGCAGCAAGAACTCTGTTAAAAAGGCCGCCATTAGGGTCATAAAGCCAAAGCCATATCATAGAAACCGCTATCATTGAAGTTACATAAGGCAAGAAAAAGCTTACCCTTGCAAATTTTATAAGTTTGCCGGCTTTGTTAAGCAATACAGCTATTGAAAAACTAAGCACGACGGTTAACCCCACATTAAACACAGCATAGACTACCGTATTTAAAAACGCAGTATGAAAGAGTGTGTCGGTGAACAATCTGATATAATTTGAAAAGCCCACAAATTCCATTTCGATCATGTTAAAGTTTGTAAAACTAAAAATTATGTTTACTGTAATAGGGATAAGAACGAATATGGAAAATAGTAAAAAGAATGGTGCTATCATTATAAATGCAATTTTATTATCGCGCATTTTTTGCTTGTTTTTTGGCATTATACACCTCTTGTTTTAAAGTTAATGAATTTACTTACTTAATTATATTTGCAAATAATATTGTGTTTTTGCATATTATTTACTCACATTGCAATTTAGATTATGTGATTATTATATATTATGCAAAAAAAAATAACAACAATGTATCTTGCAAAAAAAACGTCCTGGTTTGCAGTTGCTAAACAGGACATTATGAGAATTATATTGTTGTTATGTTTTTATTTGCTATTGTGCTTTTTTCTAAATTGTTGTGGTGTGCATTTATACATTGCGTTAAACTGTCTGAAAAAATAGCTGGTGTTTTCATAGCCAACAAATGCAATAATATCATTTACGCTTAATGTTGAGTTTTTAAGCATTTGCGTTGCTACTAAAAAGCGTTGTTCCATTAATAAGTTTCTAAATGTAATTTTAAATTCCGACTTTATAATTCTGCTTGCGGTATATTCTGCAATATTATTTTGTTTGCAAAATTCTCGCAAAGTGGCCTTTTGAAAATTGTTTTCTATATATTGGATTGCTTTTACAGCAATTGCACGTGGGTCGTTTGTATTTATGCTTACAGATTGAGCTTGCATTAAATGTAATAGTAACAAGCCCATAGTTGTCTCGTTTATCTTATTATCCACATTATCCTTAAACAGACTATATACCATGTTTTCTATCAAGTTTTGAACCGGTAATAATTGTGAAACTGCAAAATGTATGTATTCGTTTGCGTCCCCATCTCCTACAAGGCAATTAATTATATAATCACTTAAAAAATTCTGCTTATCCATCATATCAAAAGCTGTCCTGAAAAAAGAAGGGTTTACAATAAAATTAACACATATATCTTTTTCGCCTACAGGCAGTATTTCGTGCAAAGTGTTTTTGCCTAAAAAAAGCAATTCACCCTCTTTTAAAATTATCTTTTTATTATCAACAACATGTGCAATTTCACCTTGGCAAACATACATTATCTCGACAAAATCATGTTTGTGGCTTGCAAAATGCGCAAATCTTGTATGTGGTCTTATACTAATTTGGTTTTCTTTCCCCAATATTTTTTTATAATGAAAAACATTGTTTTTTTTAGTGCTATAATGAGAAAAGTTTACACCTTTACCATTTAATATATCCTGCTCTTCCTTTGTTATTTTTGATAACTGATCAAGCAAAGCTTTGTCCATTATTTCTCCTCTTAATATAAGTTTATTGAATTAAAATACATTATTAATTAATTCATTTCAAATTGTATGCTAAATTTATCAAAATGTCAATTTGTAAATAATTGTCATATAATCGTTAAATTTTAAAATTCAATTGTGTTTTTAATGATTGTCGATTGCTGAACTGTCTGTATTTCAATGCTATATTTACAAAAAAATTTACTGTATCGACTAACAAAATAAATATATAAAACTTAAATACATAATTGTAAATTTAATTAAAAAATGATATAATATCGACATAAACTTATTTAAAAACTTTTTAAAACAAAGGTTTACAATTTTTATGCAATAAATTGTAAAAAGTGTTTCAAAATCAATTTCAGTTTAAAATAATATTATCTTAAATAATGTGATATCAGAAGTTAAACTTATGAGGTATGTTTCCGGATAGTTCAGGATATGAAAATAGATAGCGAACGATAATTATGTTTCAGTTTATTTGCTTATCAATTTTAAGCAATATATAACATACAAAAAACACGGAGGTAATATGAAAAAACTATATCTTATTCTATTGTTAGCATTGACACTATCCGCTTGTAGTGAACAAATTCCTCATTCAACTTCAAACTCAAGCGAATCCTCCTCTATCAATCAAAACTCCGATGAACAGCTCACCACTTCTGAAGATAACTCTTTACCCACTTTAGATAATTCGGCAAACACGCCTTTTTATAATAATCTTGATGAGAATGCTCTCAACGATTTAGATGAATTTATACAATCTCTTGACATCAATGATTTTATTGCTAAAAGTGATGTTTCGCTTTTAAAAAACATTGGTATTGATGTTGATATTTCCGATATAAAGAAAATCGACAATTTTAGCTTTTCTTTTTCATTAAATATGCAAGACGGTAATGCAAATTCTACGAGCCACAAATTAATTGCTACTTTGTCTTACAATAACCATGGTGATGACGGCGAAATAGAGCTTGTGAATTTTGATTTTTACTGGGGGTCGTTCACTTATGAAGAAGATAAACTTGTTATAAGTGCAAATGATAAAATTTATGTATATGATAACCCCATGCAAACCCTCACTTTCACAGAAATAAAACCCAATATCACATCTGATTTAGAGCCGTATTACTTATTATTTGCAATGCCATACAATGACAATTATTTAGCTATGATGTATGAATTTGGCCAAACAGCTCATATTGTTTTTGATGCAGATGGCAATGTTTTAAGCACCGAGCCTTTTGATAGAGATTATTTTTTTGTGCATGACATAGAAAGTTCTGCTTCTAATGTTGACTGTACAGCATTTATGATACCTAAAAAAATTTCAGAAGGTCAATATTACACTCGAAGAGCGTATGATAATGACAGCGAAAACATCGACGAACAGATAAGTGCTCCTATGGGCGGCATTATATATAATATAAATAATAATACAATAACTGATGTTAGTTTAAATTTGCGCTATATTATAGAAAATGGAAAAGAATTTTATTTATTCGAAAATTATACATACGATATTTTCACAGCTATTATTTATAAGAACAACAAAATCATAGCTTGGCACCAACTTGAAACAGAGCTTTTACATTATAATTTCCCATATTCTCCTTATTATAACGAAATCCTGCCCTTAATTAATTTTGAAAACAATTTGCTAACTATGTCAAACCCCGAATCTAAATGCACCCTTGAGCTTGATTTTAACAATCTCAGTGAGAATATAACTTTCGATTTTACCTATGAGGATTTGCAAAAAGACGATTGGGTGATTTATTCACCGGATTGGAGGTACTCACTACACAATGCATACTCTTACGGCGGTGGCGATGTTAGCTTATACTACAAGGCGGTTTATGATACTCAGACCGGTGAAATCACTGTAATTGATATTGTTGGCGGAATGTATGGTGGTAATGCAAAAATTGGGTTTTTACCGAATAATGATATCTACTCTACTGATTTGTTCAAATATAAAATATATAGTGAAGAGAATGGTTTTGCCGAAACATTTACCTTGGAAGATAGCTTTAATCTAGCAAATGACAGCTCTGATGAAACTCCACGTTACCTTTTTTCTGTATGGCAAAACCCATCAACTTTTGAGTTTGTGGTTTTATATGCAGATGTTCCGCTAGAAGAATTAGCAACAGATGAATTTACCATTGATACTACATATAAAATTGCTTTGCTCAGCGCCGGTGGAGAGCTTATAGAGAGCTATGATACAAAGCAAAACATTTATTTTTCGTACTTTGGTTTTTATAGAACAAACATTGAATATTACAAAGATAATTTAATTATATATTATTACTGGCCTCAAAGCGGTGAAGAATTTTTGCTTGGCGTATTTGATTTAAACGCAAAAACCTATTACGGAAATCATTAGTGGTTTTAGTAGATGAATTTAAATTAGTTTATTAAAAATTTGAGAATAACATAAACTTTAAGAATAACAACACCCTTTAGCTTTATTGCTAAAGGGTGTTGTTATTCAGCGTCACGCTGAGATTTTCATATATAAAAATACATATCTATTTTGTTTTAATTATTATGCTCCTTGCTTTTTGCTGAGCGCTTTTTCACAAAAGTTACAATTAAAGTAAAAAGCACTAACATAGCTATTGAAACAATAATTCCAAGTGGGTTTTCTCTTATATCTGTCACACTAAAGCCAAGGTAAACATAATCAAAACTTCCAGGCAGCATACCAAGAACGGTTGCAATTGCATAATCCTTATATTTTACGCCTATTATTCCGGATAGATAATTTACGCCTGCAAATGGAAAAAGCGGTATAAGCCTTGCATACATCATAAATAAAAACCCGTTTTTGTCTATTTGTTTTTTGGCCTCATCTATAAAAGAACCTGATTTTATGAATTTTTTTACAGTTTCTTCACCCAAGAATTTAGCTACCCAATAAGACAAATGACAGCCTAAATTAGAGCCGATAACTGTCAATAAAAGCCCCGGCCAAAACCCAAATATAGGTCCCGAAATAAGTGTTAGCGCCGACGCCGGAACCATAAAAGTTACAGACACAGCATAAACAATTATGAAAATAAGTGGTGCAAACGCATTGCCTCTTATCGCTTCAATAATTTCTAGCATTGAATCGATATTTAAATAATCTCTAAATACAAAAAGTAAAGCGATAATTGCAACAACAATAATTATTTTAAGCATTGTGCTTTTTTTCAATTTTTATCCCTTGTCCTTTCATAATTCACAATTTTAATCATACGCAAAACACCTGTTAAAAACATTAAAAAGTTAAAAATATTAAGTGTGATGAATATATAATTCGGCAAAATCATCATTAAACTAAAAATAATAAAGCTCTCTGTGCGCTCTACAATGCCAATGTCGTAGTGCATGCTTTTTTTGCCCTCGTTTTTAAAAAGTGTGCCTGCAAGCATAAAGCTTGAAAAATTAAACATGGCACCAATAAAAAACAAAAAGTAAGATATTGCAAATTGCGGCATGGCAAAATAAAAAGCAAAAATAACGGCGCACTCCACCATTCTGTCAAAAACAAGATCTAAATAAGCACCAATTTTTGAAGTTTTACCTGTTAGCCTTGCTACAGTGCCATCCAAAACATCAAACAACCCCGAAAGCCATAAAAAAATAAGCGCAAAATAATATTTTTCACTTATGATAAACCCTGCGCATACAAGCCCTAAAATAAAGGCAAACACAGTTACGGTATTTGGGTGGATTTTTATAAGCAAGCTTTTGCGCGCTATTGTGTCGAAACTTTTTTGAACATGTTTTCTTGCATTTGTGTCTAACATTATTATCCTACCTTTTGACAATTTTTTTAATCAAATTTTTCTGCCATGGCTTTACGTTTTCTTTAAAGCTGTTGTTTGCCATGGTTTTAATGCTTTCGCCTTGAATTGGATATTGATAAATAATAGACATTACACTGCTTAATTTCATTTTGTGTGTCACCATTAAAGACAATTGCACTATCATTTCCGCAGCTTTTTCTCCAACAATTGTTGCGCCAATAACACAAGATTTTCTATCTAAAATTATTTTTATAAAGCCATCTCTGTCATCTTCTGCTTTTGCTTTGTCATTGTCAGATATTTTTAAAAATTGTTCGCTATGAAAAAGACCGTTTTCTATCGCTTGTTGTTTTAAAAGCCCCACATGTGCCACTTGTGGGCTTGTGTAAGTTGCCCACGACATATTGTAATAATTAGCTTTAAAAAGTGGCGCTATTAAGGCGTTTTTTACAGCAACAGACGATTCGTAAGAGGCAGAATGTGTAAACATATATTTGCCTCGTACATCGCCTATTGCGTAAATATTTTTTACATTAGTTTGCAATTTTTTATTAACTTCAATAAACCCTCTTGCGTTGGTTTTCACACCGGCTTTTTCTAGGTCTAAATCAGCTGTATTTGGCTTTCTTCCAAGTGCTATTAAAATTACATCGCCGGCAATTTCTTTTTCTTCGCCATTTTTTTCTATTCTAACAATATAATTGTTAGCGGATTTATCAAAACTTTTTATACTGTGCCCAAGGTAAAAATTAACCCCGTCATCTTCAAGTGCTTTTTGCATTATACTTGCAACCTCAGGCTCATCTTTGCCAAAAATCTTATCAGATTTATCAATTATTGTCACATCACTGCCTAAATTTGCAAAACCTTGTCCAAGTTCAAGCCCTATGGGGCCTGCACCAAGCACTATTAATTTTTTAGGTAGCTCTTGCATCGTAAAAATATTTTCATTTGTATAGTATTCAATTTTTTCAATGCCGGGTATTGGCGGTATCATGGCAGTAGAGCCTGTGGCTATTATTATTTTTTTTGCACTGAAAACCTCATTTTCAACACGAACACTGCTTTGTGTTTCAAGCTTACCTTCACCAAATATAACTTTAACACCAAGTGATTCAAACCGCTCTTTTGAATCATGCGGCTCTATCTCTTTTATAACGCTTTGCACTCGTTGCATAATCTCTTTTAAAGAAACCTGTGTGCCTTCAATTTTAATGCCATATTCTTGTGCGTTTTTAATATGCTTCATCAAATGTGCCGATTTTAAAAAAGATTTACTTGGCACACACCCGTAATTAAGGCAATCTCCACCCATTTTTCTGTTTTCTATAAGTAGAACATCTGCACCCATGCCACTTGCAATTGCCGCTGCAACAAGCCCACCACTTCCTGCACCTATAACAATTAAATCATAATTTTGCATAAAACACCTCGTTTCAGTATAAGAAAAATGCAGTTTGTGTAATTAAATAAAGTCAATAAATATCGTGCTTTGGCTTAGTATTACAAAATTATAATATTTCTGATATTGCTTTTTCTAAAATAAGTATATCATCAACAGGTTCAAATCTGTTAATAACTTCACCGTTTTTATCAACTAAAAATTTTGTAAAGTTCCATTTGATGTCATCATTACTTTCATAGTTTTCATCCATTTTCGAAAACATTTCTTTTAATCTTTCATTTAATGGATGATTCGGGTTATTAAAACCTTTAAAGCCTTTTTGTTGCTTTAAATATTTAAAAAGAGGGGTTTCGCTTTCTCCGTTTACATCAATTTTTGCATACAATTCATAAGGCGTGTTAAAGTTTAATTGGCAAAACTCTGCAATTTCATCGTTCGTTCCTTTTGCTTGTTCACCAAATTGGTTACAAGGGAAATCTAAGATAACAAGACCTTTTTCACTAAATTTATCATGTAGCTGCTTTAACTCATCATATTGAGAGGTAAAGCCACAATGAGTAGCAGAGTTTACAATCAAAATAGTCTTTCCCTTAAAATCATTCATGCTTTTTAAATTGCCATCTTTTTGCAAAATATTAAATTCGTATATATTCATTTTTATATCACTCCTTTTTTTTATTATAGCATAGAATTGTGTTTAGTAAATGGGACATAATAAAAAATAACATATGAGCGTTTGTTTTTCGAGACTGTGTCAATGAATTATTTGTATAAATATTCCATTTGTGTTTTGTAATATTTATAATTCTATCGACTTTATTAAGTTGTTTTGCCTTTGCTTTAAGATGCTTGTTTTCTCTTTTGATTTGCTGCAAACACGGCAATAAGCCAAAATATATGTTTTCATAGTTTTCTTTTTTTGCAAAGAATAGCCCTTAATCCTATATTATTTTTTAAAAAACAAAATGCTATCACCTTATGACATAATGCATAAAATTATAGCTTAAAGTTTTACATGTGAAATTGTATTAATTTCTTTATTTTTTAAAAAACAAGCTTTAAATTAAGCAAAAAAAAGATGGTTATTATAAATGGATAAAAGAAAATCCTCGCCCACTTGATGAAGTGCGTGAGGATGTTAGTTGCTTAGAGCCAAGCCGATATAATTCGAACCCACCTAAAAGTGCATAAATTTCACATCTAATAGCGATATGAAAAAATGGTTTTCGACTGTGTTTTTACTAAATGGACTTTAATTGACACAGTTTAAAATTCAAACTTTTTGTATTTAAGTATAAACTTCGTGAGGAAAAAGCAATAATTTTGTTAAAACGCATGTTTTTTAACATATTGGATAGCAATACATTCCGGGCCGCCTTGTGTAATAAATGCTGGGCTTAAGTCAAATACTTGTATTAGTGTTTTTGGGAACGCGTTTTCAAAAACCGATTTTAATTTTAAGGCATCTTTAAGAACATTCGCATGGCTAATATATATGATGTATTCATCATCGATGCATAAACTTTTTAAATTATTTATAATAAAATCACCTGCAGCTAAAAGTGTTTTTTTAACTGCAAATTTTTCTATTTGTTTTCCATCCGATGTTTGTTTCATTATAGGTTTTAATTTAAATAAACCTCCAAAAGTAGCAGCCAGCGGTGTTAACCTGCCACCTCTTTTTAAGTAAGAAAAATCCTGTGGAATTAAAAAAGACCCAGCACTTTCTGATGCCTTTTTTATTTGCTCAAGTATTTCATTTTTGCTTTTGCCCATTTTTGACATTTTTACAGCAAGTTCTACGATGTATCGATGTGGCCCACATAGTGTTTTGCTATTAAATACCGTGATGTTTTCGCTGTTTTTTACCATTGTTTTTGCAGAACAAGCGCTTTGGTATGTACCAGACAATCCGTCAGCCATAGCGATATTGATTATTTCATCATTTGGGTTTTCTTCATAAGCACTTATAACTTCTCCAATTGGAGGTTGTGAAGATTTTGGAACAAATCCACTTGCGATTTTTTCGTAAAATGCATTTATATCCACTTCTAAATCACGAAAGTCCCAATCGCCAATACTTATGCATAGAGGGATTGCTTTAAATCCTAATTTGTTTGCTTCCTCCTTGGTATAAAGAGGGGATGAATCAGTAATTATCTTAATCATTATGGTTTCCCTTTCATAGCACAATCATTGTGTTATTAAATTTAAATATTTTGAATATGTAACTGCAAGGCTTTGTATTTAACCATTAAATACAAAGCCCTGAACTTATTTATACAATATGTGTAACTTAATAATAACATATTAGGTGTAGATTGTAAATAATAGTCATATGTATATTACAAAATAGAAATAACTTTATAAATTTGCATGAAAAGAAACATACGACTGTATCCGATGCATGATTGAGTCCGGAGATACGCCTGTAGGTTGCTTATAACAAATTATTCGAATATATCGCCTTCTTTTTTTAGCATTAAGTATTATCAATATTATATTACAATTTATAAAGAATGTGAAACATGTGTGAAAAAATAATTTATTTTGCCTTGGTCTCACAATATATGCATCTATATATTCGTTTTGCTCTGTCAGTAAGCTTAAATGTGTGCTGTATCTCTTGCTCAATTGTAGTTATGCAACGTGGGTTTTTACATTGGATTACCTCGATGAGCTTTTCGGGAAGAGAAGGGTGGATTTTATCGATTAGAACACCATTTTTTATAATATTTATAGTAACATCAGGGTCGGTATATCCAAGAATATCCCAGTTTAAATCAAACTCATCATCTATTTTAATTATATCTTTTTTGCCCATTTGTTTGCTTGTGGCATTTTTGATTATAGCAACTGAGCAATCAAGGGCTTCTAAATTTAGGAGTTTATAAAGTGTTAATGCTTGTCCGGCTTTTATATGGTCTATAACAAAGCCGTTATTAATAGAATCTATATTCATTATTAAGCCTCCAAAAGTTTTAATATGAGTGCCATGCGAATGAATTTGCCGTAAAGAACCTGTCTGAAATAAGCTGCCCTCGGGTCATCATCAATTTTAATTGAAATTTCATTAACACGGGGTAGGGGATGCATGATGCATAAATCACTCTTTGCATTTTCAAGTTTGTCAGGTGTTAAAATATAGCTGTCTTTTAATCGAACGTAATCTGCCTCGTTGAAGAAGCGCTCCTTTTGTACACGAGTCATATAAAGGATATCGAGTTCCGGAATAACCGCATCAAGGCTATGTGTCATTGTGTAGGATAGCCCGTTTTTATCCAAAACATCTTCAATCATATAGCTTGGAAGCTTTAATTCATCAGGAGAGATAAGCACAAAATGGATGTTTTCATATCTTGCCAAAGCTTGAACAAGTGAGTGAACTGTTCGTCCAAATTTTAAGTCACCGCAAAAACCTATTGTCAAGTTTTCTAATTTGCCTTTTTCGCGGTTAATCGTTAAAAGGTCAGTTAGTGTTTGGGTTGGGTGATTATGTCCACCGTCACCTGCGTTTATAATAGGCACACCAGAGTGCATTGATGCAACCAATGGAGCACCTTCCTTAGGGTGGCGCATTGCAATTATGTCAGCATAACAGCTCACTGTTTGTGCTGTGTCAGAAACACTTTCGCCCTTTGAGGCAGAACTGCTGTCAGCGGCTGAAAAACCAAGAACATTGCCTCCAAGCTCCATCATAGCCGCTTCAAAACTTAACCTTGTGCGAGTTGAGGGCTCAAAAAATAGTGTTGCAAGTTTCTTGTCATTGCACAATTGGCTATAGTTTTTAGGGTTATCAATAATATCATTTGCAACTCTAATAAGCTCATCAATTTCTTGTGTTGAAATATCTATTATGTCAATTAAATGCTTCATACTTTTTCCCTCCAACTCTCATCGCTTGGGTTATTGCGAAAAGCTATAAGACGAGAAATATCATCTTTTGAAATATAGCCTTCTTCTGCGGCAATTTGTGCAACAGTGTCAAAGTCTGAAAGACTTGTGTTTTTTACATTGGCTTGTTCAAGACGCTCTGTTGCTTTTTGCATACCATATGTAAATATGCTTACAATTCCAAGAACTTCAGCGCCGGCTTTTCGAAGAACATTAACAACCTCGATTACGCTACCGGCAGTTGAAATTAAATCCTCAACAACAACAACTTTTTGGCCTGCTTCAAGTTTTCCTTCTATTTGATTATTACGTCCGTGGTCTTTTGCACCTGAGCGAACATAGCCCATAGGAAGACCCATGAGGTGGGCTGTGATTGCAGCATGGGCAATGCCTGCTGTGCTTGTGCCCATAAGAACTTCGCAAGAAGGATATTCGCTTTTTATTGTTTGGGCTAAAGCATTCTCGATTATATTTCGTGAATTTGGTGCTGTTAGTGTAAGGCGATTGTCGCAGTAAATCGGGCTTTTTATTCCGCTTGCCCATGTAAAAGGCTCATCAGGGCGCAAAAAAACAGCGTTTATTGATAAAAGCTCTTTTGCAATTTGTTTTTTCATTATGCTTGTCCTCCTAAAAATTCATTCACACATCTTTCGTATGCTGTCAATGGGTTTTCTGCCGCAGTGATTGGCCTACCGACAACGATATAGTCTGAACCAAGTTCTCTTGCTTTTTGCGGTGTTGCCACACGCACTTGGTCGCCTACGTCACCATCAGCAAAACGAACACCGGGTGTCACTGTAATAAAGTCGTCGTTGCAAACATTTTTTACGCCTCTTGCTTCCCAAGGAGAGCAAACAATACCATGAAGTCCTGCAGTTTTTGCGTTTTTTGCATAATGCAAAACAGTTTCTTCAAGCGTATGATTTATTAATAAATCTTTTTGCATACGTTCTTCACTTGTGGAAGTTAGCTGTGTTACAGCAATAAGCCTACCTTTTTCGCCAAAGCCTTTAAGCGCCGCTTCCATCATGGCAATTGTGCCTGAAGCATGTATATTTGTTAAGTCAACATCAAGTTTTGATAACACGCTAAGTGCTTTTTCAACTGTATTTGGAATATCATGCAATTTTAAATCAAGAAAAATTTTATGACCTCTGTTTTTAAGCTCTTTTACAATTGTCGGCCCCTCCGCATAAAAAAGCTCCATACCTATTTTTAAGAAAGGGCGTTTGTCTTGAAATTTATCTAAAAAACTGAATAAATCCTCCTTACTACTAAAATCACAAGCTATAATAACATCTCTACTCATAATTAATGACTCCTTCCAATTATATTATTTAAATTTGTAATACCATATTTATTCATAACACGAGGTAGATCCTCGATGATATTTTTGCATGCTAGAGGCATAGCAAGGTTTGCTGCACCAACTTGAACGGCTGTTGCACCTGCGAGCATCATTTCAAGCACATTCTCGGCTGTTGAAATTCCACCGATACCAATCACGGGAATGTTCACTGCTTCGTAGACTTGATAAACCATCCTTAAGGCAACAGGGAAGATTGCAGAGCCTGAAAAACCACCCATAGTGTTTGCGATAACAGGTTTTTTTGTTTTCAAATCAATGCGCATACCCATGAGTGTATTTATAAGGCTTATTCCGTCTGCACCTGCGTCTTCACATGCTTTTGCAATTGCAGCAATGTCTGAAACATTAGGGCTTAATTTTATATAAACAGGTTTAGTCGCAACCTCTTTTACAGCACGTGTGACTTCTGCTGCGGCTTTTGGTGTAGTACCAAAACTCATTCCACCGTGATGAACATTCGGACAACTCACATTTATTTCAAGTATTCCAACACCATCTTCTTTATCAAGTTTTTGCGCACAATGAACGTATTCTTCAACAGAAAAACCGCTGATATTGGCGATAACAGGTTTGCTAAAAACTTTACGCAACTTAGGAAGTTCTTCGGCAATGACCTTTTCAATTCCGGGGTTTTGAAGTCCAACAGAGTTAATCATTCCACTTGTACACTCTGCAATTCTTGGGGTTGGATTACCAAAACGTGGTTCTTTTGTTGTGCCTTTAAATGAGAAAGAGCCAAGAATGTTTATATCATAAATCTCAGCAAATTCGTATCCAAAACCGAATGTACCGCTCGCGGGGATAATCGGATTATCCAATGTAAGTCCGCTTAATTGAACTTTTGTATTTACCATATGATTTCCTCCTTTTCAAGCACAGGGCCTTCTTTGCAAATTCGCTTATTGCCGTATTTCGTTTGACATGAACAGCCCATGCAAGCACCAAAACCACAGCCCATACGCTCTTCAAAACTAAGCTGTCCACTTGAATTGGTGCTTTTGCAAATTGCTTTTAACATCGGCTCGGGGCCACATGTATAAAAATATGTATAATCATTAATTTCGCTAATTACATCTGTCACAAGCCCTTTTTTACCGAAGCTTCCGTCAGCAGTTGCAACGAAAACATCTGCACCGAGAGCCTTAAATTCTTCATAAAAAAACATTTCATCTTTTGTTTGAAACCCTAAAATTACAATGGGCGTTTTGCCCAGAGACAATAAATTTTTTGCCAAGCGATACAATGGGGGAATGCCAACACCACCACCAATTAAAAGAGGGCGCTCGCCACTTTTTTCTGTGTTATATCCATTGCCAAGACCTGTGAGCACATCAAGCATATCACCGCTTGCCATAGCTTTCATTTTTTCTGTTCCGCTTCCGACTATTTTGTATAATATTGTGATGGTTTCATCGTCATAATCACAGATAGAGATAGGGCGGCGCAAGAAAAAACCTTCAATTTTAATATTAATGAACTCGCCTGAGTTTTTAATGGCACAGGTGTCACCTTTAAGCACCATTTTGTAAACAACATCTGTTAAAGATATGTTTTCAATTATTTCGTATATGCATTGCTTCATAATTTTCCCTTTCGATTATCATTATTTTTATACACAATATTGCCATTACAAATTGTTAAAACACATTCGCCATACACATCATTTCCCTCAAAAGGGGTTGCACGTCCTTTTGAAAGGAAGTTGTTTGGGTCGATTTTATAATGACTATCTAAGTTGAACACAGTTAAATTGGCCGCTTGTCCAACTTTAAGTGAAGTGCCGATTTTAAAGCGATTATGAGCGTTTGTGAAAAGAAGCTCAATTAGTTTTTCAAGTGAAATAATACCTGTTTTTACTAAGTGAGTATATAAAATTGAAAACGCAGTTTCTATTCCAACAATGCCCATTGCGCTGTTTGCAAGCCCATGTGATTTTTCTTCGGCACTATGTGGGGCATGGTCTGTTGCAATCATATCTATTGTGCCGTCAATAATACCTTCGATGAGGGAGAGTCTGTCTTCCTCGCTTCGTATAGGAGGATTCATTTTGAATCGGCCCTCGTCTTTTAGCATGGAATCGTTCATCACAAGATAATGCGGTGCCGTTTCGCATGTTATATTGACACCATCTTTTTTTGCCCTGCGAATTAAATCGACACTTTCTTTTGTTGAAATGTGGCAAACGTGATATTTACAATTGCTTTTTTTAACAAGTTCGATATCCCTTTTTATTTGTCCCCATTCACTTTCAGAGCATATGCCTTTATGTGCGTTAGCTTTTGCATACTCGCCGTCATGAATGTAACCGCCAAGCAATAAAGAATTATCTTCACAATGTGCTGCAATGATTTTGTCATACTCTTTAATTTTTTTCATTGCCTCAAGCATAAGTTCATCGTTTTGAACACCACGTCCGTCATCGCTAAAGCCACAAACTATTGATGCCATTTCGTCAAATTTTGCTAATTCTTCGCCGTTTTCACCTACTGTGATGGTGCCATATGGGTGTACATTTATGCAAGCCGAGGACTTAATAATATCAAGTTGAACTTGCAAATTTTCTTTGCAATCAGGTGTTGGATTGAGATTTGGCATTGAACAAACTGTTGTGTATCCGCCATGAGCCGCAGCCTTTGTGCCGCTTTCGATTGTTTCCTTATAAAAAAATCCCGGTTCTCTTAGGTGTACATGTACATCTATAAAACCGGGAAACAAAAAATTATTATTTAAGTCAAATATGGAATAATCAAAAAAAATAGGTTTAATTTCAGATGAAATATCAGAAATCAAACCATTTTTAATAAATATGTTAGATTTAATAAATTGACCGTCAATATATGCATTAACATTAGATAAAATGTAATTCAAATTTAACACACTCCTTCAAGTAATATACGAACAATATAATTTCTTTCAACATAATTTCTTTACAAATTGTCAGTAGTATATCACAGAGATTATCTTTTGTCAAGCAAAAATTTGTTTAGAGTTTATGTTAAAATATATTATATACGCCATTAAAATAGAAGGTGATGTAACTTATGATATTCATGCAGCTGATGATGTAATGGCGACAGGCTATAATTGGTGTCCTCCTCTTGCCTTAATTGATGCTTTTGGAGGAAAAGAAAAGTTTGAATTTATTGTTGAAAGTGTATTTGATAGGGAATTATTGCTAAAAATTGAGTTTAAAAAATGTGTGAAAATATCGTTCCTTCAAAATATGATTATAGGAAATACATTAGGGCAAAAAAATAAATATAAAGTGAATGCAGATGAGCAAGACCGCAAGAAACAAAATATATAAAGTTATGAAGAAAATCAAACAGAAATTAGAGCATAAATAGATAAAAGGGCAGATAAACTGCCCTTTTACAAGAGGATTAAAAAAACCTTTAAGACACCCCAGTTAACACAGGCTTATAACATAAAAAAGCATGAACTGAACACTTGAAGATCAAATTCATGCTTTTATTCAATTATAAATTAACCTAAACTTGCATTAGCTGTTTCTATTTGTTTGTTTGTGCTTTCTGCCGCAGAATTAATTGCCTCTGTTGGGTCTCCACCATTGTAAACCGTCTCTTGTGCAACTTGTAAATCGCTACGTAATTGAGGTAGAAGTGAAACAAGTGGACCGTTAGTTGCAACTGTTTCTTTAGAATTTAAAAATTGGTCTGCCGCAACTTTTAGTTGTGGTGTTTCTTCGTAAATAGCAACCATTGTATCTGTTTCATAAGAGTTTACATTTGTTGGGAAATAACCTGTTGCACCTGCCCATACAGCTTGAACTTCTGCTGATGTTGCATATGTTAAAAAGTCCATTGCACCTGCCGCAATATTTTGCTCTAAGTTTGCCGCAACACAAACTGCACCGCCTGCAGCATAAACGCCTTGTGCCTCTGTGCCTTCTGGAACCGGTAAGTTTGTTATACCAATTTCAAAAGGTGCTCCTGCCATCGCCATTCCGGCAAGTGCCGATGTATGTATAAACATTGCTACTTCACCTTGGTTAAAGCCTGTTAATAAATTTTCATATCCTGTGCCATAATTTACAAATTGGTCTGCCGCCATTAATTCCGTTACCCATGTTAAAATTTCAATAGCTTCTTCTTGGTACGCAACCTCTGTTGTGCGCTCTGTGCGTCCGTTGTCATTATTAACTACCATGCCACCCATGTTTGTAACCATTTGGTCAAGTGCATAGCCGTATACTGGGAAAGAAAATGCTTTCATTCCATTATTAGCAGCTGAAATATCATCAGCTATTTCAAGTATACCCTCAAAAGTTGTGGGCACCTCTGTTACACCTGCTGCAGCTAAAGCATCAGCATTATAAAATACGACAGGGCTTGATACATTAAAAGGCATTGCATACATATTCTCATTTACTGTGTAAAAGTTCATAACTTGTGGAACAAGAACGCTGTCATCAAAATTGTGCTCTGCTATTAAATCTGTCACAGAAGCAACAAGCTGTGAATCTATCATTGCTTGCAAATTTTGTTCGCCTATTTGAATTAAATGTGGGCTGCCGTCAGCACCGTTCATATTAAAAAATTTAGCTGTAGATTCATCATAAACGCCTTGGTTTGTAGCTGTAACAATATATTCATCTTGGCTTGCGTTATAGCCGTCTACAATTACCATAAGTTGCTCTTGGTTGTTACCACTCATTGAATGCCAAAATTGAATTTCTGTTTTTTCGCCTGTTGTTTCAGCGCTTTGTGTGTCTGTTGTTTGTGCATTTGCTGCTGTGCTTTCTTCGCTTGCAGTAACCTGAGAGCAAGATGCAAGTAAAGCAAGTAACATTGTAAGTACAAGTAAAATAGATGCGATTTTTTTAGTGTTAAACATATTAATCTCCTTAAATTTTATATATAATCTATATTTATTAATTGCCGTTGAATTCGGCAATTAGTAAGCCTTTAACAATTATCTTAAAGCGCCTTTTGCAAGCCCTTCTTGCATTCGCCTTTGCCCAAAGAAAATTATTAACAAAGTTGGTATCGATGCAATAATTGCACCTGCTGCAACCATGCCTAAATCTGTTGCACCATCGTGGCTTCTTAAATTTCTAAGCCCAATTTGCACTGTGCGTACAGTCTCTGTGTTTGTGCTTAAAAGCGGCCACATGTAAGAGTTCCAACTCACTAAAAAGCTGTATATCCCCAAAGTAGCAATGCTGTTTCTTGTCATGGGAATAACCACTTTTCTGAAAAAGTAAAAATTGCTTACACCTGATATTTGAGATGCCTCTTTAAGTTCCCACGGTATTTGTTTTAAGCTTTGACGCAGTAAAAAAATGCCAAAAGTAGATGATAAAACCGGCAAAATCAAACCGGGGAAAGTGTTCATTAAATTCCAGTTTCTTATCGTGTTAAAATTGGATATAACAAGAACTTCAGAGGGTATCATCATAGTTGCCATAAACAGGGCAAATACTATATTTTTGCCTTTGAAATCCACAAAAACAATTGCATAAGCAGATAAAAGTGCCAATATTATTTGGCCTGCCGCAGTTGCCAAAGCAGTTATAAGAGAGTTCATTATATAATGCAAAAATGGCTGTGCCTTAAAGGCGTTTATATAATTTTCAAAATTAATTGATGTGGGCACATATCTTCCGTTTAAAATATCTGTGTTGCTTGTAAAGCTTAACCCCAGCGAAAATATAATTGGAAAAAACAAAACAATTGCACCGACAACTAAAAAGAAATATGTAAAAAACTGTTCTTTTTTTGATTTTATCATTGATATGTCACCCACTTTTCTGTAAGTTTCATTTGCAGCATAGATATTATAAATATAATTAAAAACAACACAACACCTTGCGCAGAAGCCGAACCATATTGAAAATTGACAAAAGCTTCGTCGTATAAGCCGTAAACCAAAAAATTTGTGCTTCTTTCAGGGCCGCCTTGTGTTAGCATATCCACAACACCGAATGTTTGAAATGAATTTATAATTGAAGTTATAAACACAAAGAAAAGCGAGGGGGAAAGAAGGGGGATTGTTATTTTTTTAAGCCTTGAAAAAAAGCTGAGCCCTACAATATCGGCACTTTCATAATAAGAATTGTCTATGTTTTTCATGCCGCCCATTAAGATTAAATAGCAAAAACCTGTGTTCATCCATATAGACACAATTGCCACAGAAAACAAGGCGTAATCACTGTCGGTTAGCCAGCCTATTGGTTCTGCACCGAAAAAAATCACAATTTGGTTTAAAAAGCCTATCGTGGGGTGAAACAAAAAGTTCCAAAATACCGAGCCGGCAGCAACAGAAATACCCATAGTTGATGAAAAAAGTATATTGAAAACGCGAATGCCTTTTAAATGATTATTTGATATTACCGCCAAAAACAGTGCTATAATAATTGTCGAGGGAACAACAAGCAAAGTGTATAAAATGGTTTGTCTAACACTGTTCCAGTAAATTTCATTGCTGAATAAATCAACATAATTTTGTATGCCGTTAAAAACAGTTAACATGCCTCTGTTGTTTGAAAGATAAAGGCTTTGAACAATTGTGCGCACAAAAGGATAAATAACAAACACACAAAAAAATGCAAGTGATGGCAAAACAAAAGTAATACCTGTTATAAAGTTTTTTCGCTCTGCATATAACTGTCCTTTTTTCAGCTCTGCTGAAACTGTGCTCATATGCAAGCCTCCTTATCGGTAAATGTAGTTTGCTTAGATAAAACCAGCGGTGCACGCCTGGATTCACCGCTACTTGCATTAAAAAAGTGGAAATATTCTTGGCGAAGTTCTACAAATATATAAGAGCCTATTTCTATTTGCCATTGCCCAAAATATTTTGCCGTGAGTGCACTGCCGTTAAGCTCAAAAACAACTTGTGTTTCGTTGCCCATAAGTTCTGTGTTTAACACTTTAACTTTGCAGGTGTTTTCGTTTTCTTCTTTGGAATAGCCTATATGTTCGGCACGTATTCCAATTTCAAACTCGCCTTCGCTTGGAATATCTTTTTGCTCTTGCGGATTAATTATTATTTTGTTATCATCGCCAAAATTAAATGCATTATTTTTAATAGTGCATTTTATTAAGTTCATTTGAGGAGAGCCTATAAAGCTTGCAACAAAACGGTTTGACGGGGTGTTGTATAAATCGAGTGGTGTCCCAATTTGCTGGATTTTGCCGTCGTTCAAAACCATAATTCTGTCGCCCATTGTCATAGCTTCAACTTGGTCGTGCGTTACATATATAATGGTTAGCCCAAATTGTTTATGTATTCGGCGTATTTCTGTTCTCATTTGCCCACGCAATTTTGCATCTAAATTAGATAAGGGTTCGTCCATTAAGCAAATAGGTGCTTGACTGCATATGCTTCGTGCAAGCGCCACACGTTGACGTTCACCGCCTGAAAGTTGACCGGGTTTTCTTTTCAAATGTTTTGTTAAACCCATGACGTCAACTGCATCCATAAGGCGTTTTTCTTGCTCTTGTTTTGGCACTTTTTTAACATCTAATCCAAATAAAATATTATCACGCACTGTCATGTGAGGATATAGCGCGTAGTTTTGAAAGACCATTGAAAGCTGCCTATCTTTACTAAGCATATTATTTGCAATTTCGCCGTTTATTTTCAAAACACCATCTGTTGTTTTTTCAAGGCCTGCTATCATTCTAAGCAAGGTGCTTTTACCACATCCGGAGGGGCCTACCAAAACCACAAATTCGCCTTTTTTTACTTCTAAATTAATATTATCTATAACATTCTTTTTACCGTCATATGTTTTAGATATATTGAGAAGTTCTATTTGATTCATTAATTAATCCTCCTTAGGGTGTATGCCAAAAAAGTGCATGACATTCAAATCTTCTGGTATATTATCCCCGTGCATTCCATAATATTTTTTGTTTTGAAACTTATCTGGCAGATTTTCACCCTTTAAAACAACTCCACCGGGCACTTCATGAATACCGTGGTCTGTTGCCCAGCAAATAAGTAAATTTTGGTTTTTCCACGCTTTTTTTGCCGCACTTGCAAGTGTATCAAATATATTTATTTGATTATGTAATGCTTGCATTGCCTGTGCAGATTCCGGACCAAAGGCATGCATATCATCATCATACTGCTGTGTATATGCAATAATTATGTCGTGCTCGTTTTTTTCGATAAGTTGCAATGCTTTTTCTTTAACCTCGTTATCGTAAGGCATTATAAAATAATCTAAATTCTTTTTACTGAAAAGCACTTCCATGCTAGATTCTTCAACAGCAACTAATGCGATTTTTTTGCCTGCCCTTAAAGCGGCATCAAAAAATGAATCTACTGTTAAAACACGTTTTGCATACTCTTGTATACCATGTATGTGAGGTGCAACACCTGTGTACATTGTGCCAAAACAAACAGGGGTAACAGAGGGCATCATCGTTTTTACAGGTACACCTATTTGTGTATGTTTTAACACTTTTCCAAAATCTTGTGTATATTTTTGAAACAACCACATTCCTATTGCATCAGGGTTATGAATTAAAATTTTATCTACCGATTTAACTCCCATTTCTTGAGATAACTCATCTAAAATAGAAAACGGGTCATCCGCTTGCTCCGGCTTTTCAATGTCCATTGCCTTTGCTACGCTTGCTGCAAATTGCGTCATTAAAATGCTATTTAACATATTTTCACTCCATTTTTGTAATTTATAAAAATTATGTGTTAGAAAGTAATATTTCATATAAGCTACATTTAAAACTCAAGTTTAAGACAGTAGTGAATGGCAAAAGATAGAATATATAAACACATATATTAATGATATATTTAACTTTAGCTTTGCATCACATTTTCACATAATTAATAGTTTCAACTTAATATCAACGAATATTAGTATACTGTACATTAAGTTAAATCAACAATCTTATTTTGGTTAAAAAAAGGTAAAGTAAATAATGAAGGTTTTGCTCTGTTTTTTTATAAATTAATCGGTTTATCGTTGTTTTACTGTTTAAATATATTTTGTGTAAATTTTACAAATATAAATAATATTAACAAAAGATTAAATTATATAAAAAAACAAATTATCACAAATTAATAATTTGTATTGTTTTCGATACAAGCAAAATATGAGGGCTACTATGAATTGTTTTTACTGGAGCTTGTTATGGGGCTGCGCCGAGGCGAATTGGCCTCTTTACAGTGGACAGATTTAATTTCGACACAGGTGAGCTAAAAATTGACAAGCAAGTTTACCGTGTTGACGGAAACCTTACAGTGTCAACACCTAAAACAAAGGCTTCGATACGTACAATTATTATCCCACAAAGTGTGTGCGAGGTGCTGAAAAAACACAAAAAATGCAGTAGTTCAAGATGGCTATTCCCCTCTCCAAGGTTAGAAGATACACCGATTGACCCGGCTTGGTGCAGAAAAAAATTGCAGATGATTTTGGAACATGCAGGGTGTAAAAAAGTACGTTTCCACGACCTTCGCCACGTTTTTTGTACAGGTGCGCTCGCAAACGGAATGGACGTAAAAACGCTGTCAA
>CAYJGV010000010.1:0-37606 GCA_964369715.1 uncultured Bacteroides sp.
TGCCGCTTATAATGGCAGGTGTGCACCTTTGTTTTGCGTTTCCTATATTAAGGCTATTTCTTTTAATGTTTAACCTTACAAATGTAATGCTTTTTGTAATAATTTGTGCAGTAGGTTTTGTTGTGTTTGCGATTATGTACACATTTATTTACAAATTAACTTCTAAATTTTATTTTGACATAGTTAGTAGATGAGAGAAGGACTGCGTTTTCTGCGCAAAACGCCTTAGGGCGCTGCTTTAAGAACCTGCAATTTTTAAAAAAAATCGAGTGAAACTTTTGATACTTGTTATAATGTCGAAGTACAATATCTTTTTAAAACGATGAAAACCCCTCAGTTCAACTGAGGGGTTTCTTATTATATTTTTTATAATAGGCAAATGCGCTAAGCGTGGTTAGTGCATAACTTATAGCGATTAAAATAAATGGCAAAGTTGAATTGATGCTATATAGAGCACCAACCGCAAAAGAGCCAATAATTCCGCCAAAGGCCTTCATTGCATTGTAAAACCCAATTACTAAATTGCTTGCATTTTCTTTTGCTTGTTCTGCCATAATACTTTGTACAATAGGAATGCTTATCCCACTAAATGCAAATGCCAATATGCTAAAAATTAAAAAGCTTATCATTTCGGGGAAAATAATTGAAAGTGAAATATTGGCAAAACATGCGAAAAACACAAGAATAATAGATTTTTTAACATCGGTGTTTCTAACAATCCAAATACATAATGTGCTGTTTGCAATTAATTGAACGATGCCTATCATGCCTTTGATAATACCATTATAATTAGGCGGGAAATTAAACTCTTCTCTTATATAATAGTTAAATAATTGATCAAAACCTACAAACGAAACTTCTTGCAACATGCACATAATAAACATTAAAACTAAGCATGTGTTTAAAAAAGGCTTTATTGCAAAAAAAGATGCAAATGGACTTATTTCCTTTAAAAGTGCACGTGGCTTCATATTTACAAAGGTATCAGTTTTATCACTAATGCAAATGATAAAATAGAAAATACCACACAAAATAAGCAAAGCTCCATTAACCCACACAGCCAAATAAGGGTCGTTTACACCAATAATTCCACCTGCAAAATAACCAAACGAGCTAAAAACAGCTTGGATTGTTGCGATTATGGCAAGGTTGTAATTTCTTTGGCTGTCATCAGAAACATTGATTATATAAGTTAATATGCTTATCATGGCGCCACCGGCGAAAATGCCGGCGAACATTCTTGCTAGAATAAATTGCCATTCCTGCGTGCAAACACCAAAGAGAATTTGACCAACACCATAACCGACAGAACAAATTAAAAGGGTTGCTCTGCTTGAAATATACGAGCTTATTTTACTCCAGAAAGGTGACAATAAAAAATTGGTAAATAGCATTGCTGCCACGGCATAACCAAACATATAATCACCAAGGTTAAGCTTTGTGAAAATTGAGGGGGTAACGGGGTGTGTTAAGTTAGCGCCGATATAAAACAGCATTGTAACAGCAAAAAACAGCAGTGTCCTTGTTTTACTTATGATTAAACTCACTCTTTTCATGGAAAATTAAAGCAAAGTTATAGCTATTTGTAAGATATAAGTTGTATTGCAATATTAATAATAATTTAAGGAAGTAAATTGCCGGCAGAACGATAAATTTCATACCATTCTTCTCTTGAAATTTCAATTTCAGCGCCTTTAATCATTTCAACAATACGCTCTACTTTTGTTGAACCTGTAATTATTTGCATATTTGCAGGGTGACGCAATATCCATGCCACAATAATGCCCATCTTTGTTGTGTTTTTACTTTCTGCCATGCTTTGCAAGGTGTCAGTTAGTTCTTTGTAGCGTTCATTTTCAAAGAAAATACCCTCAAACATGCCATATTGTAAAGGTGACCATGTTTGAATTGTCATATTATTTACACGGCAATATTCTAAAATAGAACTGTCACGGTCAAGGCCTGCCTCGCGCCTTGTGTTTACATTAAAGCCGGAATCGATAATACCTGTGTGTGCCGGGCCAAATTGCAATTGATTTGCGATAAGCGGTTTTTCAATTTTAGATTTTAAAAGTTCAATTTGCATAGAATTGTGGTTGCTTACACCAAAATTGCGAACTTTGCCACTTTTATAAAGTGTTTCAAATGCTTCGTTAACCTCTTCGGGCTCCATTAAAGTATCGGGACGATGTAATAAAAGGCTGTCTAAATAGTCGGTTTCAAGCCTTTTTAAAATACCATCTACAGAACTTAAAATATGCTCTTTGGAAAAATCGTACATGCCTTTTCTTATGCCGCATTTCGATTGCAAAAGCACTTTATCACGGCCAATGTTTTCTAGTTTCATTGCTTTTGCAAATAATTCCTCGGATAGACCTGCGCCATAAATATCAGCGTGGTCAAAATAATTAACTCCGCTGTCAAGTGCAGTTTTAATAATCGTTCCTATTTCTTTTGCCTCTAATGTTTTTAAGCGCATACAACCGATAACAACGGCAGAACCGTTTAAATCACTATTTCCGATTTTAATATTTTTCATATTTACCTCTTTGTTTTTTTTATAGCAACATAAGTTGACTATATTATTCTTTTATCCACATAATTTGTAATGGTTCGATTTCAAAATCATTGCAATATTTCACATTGCTTATGATATCTGTGCCGCAAATTGTTGTGTTTAAAGCGATTTTTTGAGTGCTAACATTAATTATTGCATATATTTTTTCATTTGTGCTTTTATTCTCGCGTTCAATTGCAAAAACTTTTTCGTTTAAATCTAAAACGTTTTGTGTTGAAAAAGGACTAAAGGCGCTTTCACTTGTTCTTAATTCAATTAATTTAAGCATAGCTTCTAAAATGTTTTTTCTGTGCGTATCACCGTTTAGTTCACGCTCTAATTCGTTAAGTTGTAGCTTTTCTCTGTTAATTCTGCGGTTAATACCGGAACTTTCAACACCATAATAATCATTACGAGAGCCAAGTAAACTGTGAATATAAATTCCCGGAACACCGACAACGCTCAATAAAATGCCTTGTGCTGCAAAAAAACGTTTGAAGCGAATTTCATCATTATCTGTAATAGCACTTAGTGCGTCTTGGTAGTTTATGTTTAATTCATAAGGGCTTTTACTGCCGTCCTCATTTGTTTTAAAAGAAACCCTACCGCCATTTTTCATAGTGTTATCAACTAAAATTTGGCGTTCTTGTTCTGTTAAAATTCCCTCTGTTGGCCTAACGCCTATGCCATCGTGAGAGGCAAGGAAGTTAAAATAAGTGGTATCGCTTGTTAAAGGCTCAAGGCTTTTTGCCCAGCTTGTAAGCTTGCTTGCATTTTCGGTGATAAATGAAAACAAAGTTAAAGGTGGCAGTGGGAATTGATAAACCATTTGTGCCTCATCGTGGCCATTACCAAAGTATTTTATATTGTCCTTATGGGGTACATTTGTTTCAGAAATTAAAATTGTGCCCGGTGCATAATATTCTAAAACGTCACGCATTACTTTGACAAGTTCATGGGTTTTATCAAGATGCATACAGGTTGTGTCATCTTCTTTCCACATAAAACCAATAGCATCAAGCCTGATGTATTTAGCACCTTTTTTTGCATAAAACACAAGTAAATCTAATATTTCAACAGTTAGGTCAATATCTTTGAAATTCAAATCAACTTGGTCTTCGCTGAATGTTGTCCAAACATGTTTTACGCCTTCTTTAGTCTCAAAGGGTGTTAATAATGGGTGAACTCTTGGACGTGTAACTTTGCTATAATCTTTGTTTTTGTCGCCCACGATAAAATAGTTTTTGTAGGCATCATCACATTCTAAAAATTTTTTAAACCAATCACAACTTGCAGAGGCATGGTTAATTACAGCATCAAACATTAATTTGTAATTTTGACTTAAGGTTTCTATCTCTGCCCAATCGCCTAATGTTGTCTCGATTTTTCTATAATCAACAACAGAAAAACCGTCATCACTTGTATATGGATACATTGGTAAAATATGCACAGACGATATTTTATCACCTATGTTTTTAAGTAAAAAATCATTTAATGTTTTAAGTGTGTTTTCGCCTTTGTTAATGATTGAATCACCATAAGTGATAAGCATAACATCTTTTTCGCTTACAAAACCTTGGTTTGTGCTGTAAACTTCATCGCCTTGTTTTGCTATTAGTTTTTCTATAATTTCATCTGCTAAAGTTTCACTATCATAAATAAAACTTAGCCTGTTTTTTAATTTTTCTTTCAACTCTACGTTCATAATATCCTCTTATTTATCCGACATTAGTTTAATTGTCTTGCTAATAATTTATCCTTAAAGTATTTTTATGTGCAAAAATAAAGCACTGCTTTTTTTATTAAACTTTAAATGCTTTCAGCAGCCTGAAAATGTCTTCAACAACAGCACTTAAATCTTTTTTTGCTCTAATTTTAGCTTTGCTAAAATCAACAGCCAGCCTATTAATGCTAAAAATAGCTGTAAGACCCATGTCATATAATTGTTCAGAACCATCTGAAACATCTCCCACTATTGCAATGGTGGGTACATTTTTTTTGCAAGAACGGTTAGCAACCCCTGCTACAACTTTGCCGCGCGCACTTTGTCCGTCAATTCGGCCTTCGCCGCTAATAACCAAATCTGCGTCGTTTAACAGTTCATCGAAATTAACAGTGTCTAAAACTGTTTCGATGCCCATGTGTAATTGTGCGCCTAAAAGAGCATTCATTCCGGCACCCATGCCGCCGGCAGCGCCACCACCGGGAATAGTGCTGACATCTATGTTTAAACTATCATTTATGCACTGTGCAAAATTGCGCAAGCCGAAATCAAGCTCTTTTACCATATTTATATCTGCGCCTTTTTGCGGCCCAAAAATATAAGCTGCACCATTTTCACCGTAAAGAGGGTTGTCAATATCACACATTATAGTGATTTTTGCGCTTTTTGCAAGCGGAGTTAACCCACTTGTATCGATTTTTGCTATATCTTTTAATGTGCCGCCAACAGGTATAAACTCCTCGTTTTGTGAATTGTAAAATTTGACGCCTAAAGCCGCAGCACAACCTGTGCCGCCATCATTTGTACTGCTTCCTCCAAGGCCTATTATAATTTCTTTGCAATTTTTTTCAAGTGCATTTAAAATTAATTGTCCAACACCGTATGTTGTGGTTTTAGAGGGGTCTTTTCTGTTTTCAACCAAAGGTAAGCCAGCGCAAGCGGCCATTTCTATAATGGCAGTATTTCCGTTGTTAACAATGCCATAAAAACCTTCCATGTCTTCGCCGTATGGGTTTTGCACTGTTGCGGTATGCCTTTCTCCTGAAAGTGCCGCTAAAAAAGCGTCTACACTGCCTTCGCCACCATCTGCAACAGGTACACTTATAATTTGTGCATCTGAAAATTTAGCAATTGATTTTTCAAGCAAATCGCACACTTCAATGCTAGACATAGTACCTTTAAATGAATCGGGAATTAATATAATTTTTTTCATTTTAGTTTACCTTTCAAACTTGGTGTTTTTATATTGTGGTTAAAATATATATTATAAATAAACAGCTTCACCAATTTGTGATGACTTATAAAGTGCCTCTATAATTCGTGTTACTTGTAAAGTTTGTGCAGCTTGAACGCAAGGAGTGCCGCCTGTTCTCAATGTGTTAATCCATGCTGCCATTTCCGCATCACCAACAGTTATTGCATTTTTAGGTGGGAATTCATAATTGTTGCTCTCTGTTGGTTTAATAGTTTGCAACATGCCATTTGAATCAGTGTTAATTGTAAGGCCTTCTTTCATGTCTGCGCCGCCTTTTGTGCCACAAAGAACGCTTGTTATATTAGATGTGTCAAGGCTGTTTAATGCCCAACTGGCTTCAAGTGTTAAGGTAGCGCCATTTTCCATTGTGATAAATCCAAAGGCACTGTCTTCCACTTCAAATTTTTCAGGGTCCCATGGTGCCCAAGAATTTGTTAAACCTGTTTGTTTGCCAAGTTTTTGATATGTGTTGCCAACTACCATTTTGGGTTTAAAATTATCCATTAAATACATAGTTAGATCAAGTGCATGACAACCGATATCTATAAGCGCTCCGCCACCTTGTATTTCTTTGCTCAAAAAAACACCCCAAGATGGAACGCCACGCCTTCTTATTGCGTGTGCTTTTGCAAAATAAATTTCGCCTAAAGTATCGTTTTCAATAAGGCTTTTAAGCTGCCTTACATCTTCTCTGAAACGTTGTTGGTGTCCTATTGTTAATTGTAAACCTTTTTGTGCTGCTTTGTCTACCATTTTTTGTGCATCGTCTGAACTAATAGCCATCGGTTTTTCAACCATGACATGCTTACCTGCGTCCAGCGCCATTAAACTTAGCTGTGCATGTGTAAAATTCGGTGTGCAGATATGAATAACATCTATGTCGTCATTTTTTAAAAGTTCTTGTGCATTTTCATAAACATTGCTGCTTTTTGCACCATGATTTTTTTGAGCTATTTGTGCTGTTTCTAAATTTGTGTCGGTAAAACCGCATAAATTAACGCCATCTATTTTATTAAGTCCAACCATATGCTTGTTTTGCGCAATGTTTCCACAACCTATAAAGCCTATGTTTAATTCTTTGCTCATTTTATACTCCATTCGTTAAGTGAATTCTAATTTAATGTGTATTGATTATTTACAATAGTACCTGATTTGACATATTCAATTATTGCATCGACTGTTTGAGAGCCGCAATAATCAAACATTTGATAATTATCACCAGCCATATGAGGGTTGATTATAACGTTTTTCATTTTTCTTACAGGGCTGTTTATATCTAATGGTTCTACTGAAAACACATCTAAGTAAGCAGTTACTTTGCCTTTTGCTAAAGTTTCAAAAAGTGCATTTTCATCATAAAGTGCCGCCCTTGCAGAGTTTACAAAAACTGTGCCGTCACGCATTAAATCAAATTGCTCTTTGCCAAGCATGCCCTCGGTTGATGGCAATACCGGTAAATGTAGCGATATTACATCTGCTTTTTCAAAAAGCTCGTTTAGTTCTACTTTTTCTATACCAAGCGCTTGCATATCTTCTTTACTCATCATGTCAAACGCAATTATTTTCATACCTAAAAATTTAGCAATATTTGCTGTGTATCTTCCAATACGTCCAAGGCCAACTAAACCTAAAACGCTGTTTTTTACAAGTTTAAATTCTCTTCTGGGCTCGCCCCATTCGCTGCCTTCTTTCAGCCTTACATCAGCTGTGTTAATTCCTCTTAAGCCTGAAATTATAGCACCTATTGTCCATTCTGCAACGGCAACTGTGCTGAAATTTGTTCCCTCACAAATTTCAATACCGGCTTTTTTACAAAGCGGTACAAATGTATTATGTATATGCCACCAATGTGCAATATATACGATTTTTACGCTTTTTGCCATTTGCTCTATTACATAAGGAGTGAAATCTTGCATACCTTTGCCGTTTAAAGATAAAATAACTTCAACACCGTCCAATTTTGCAAGTAATTCATCTTCGCTCATTTCTTCCATGCGTGTGCTCATAGTAATAAGCTCTGAGCATTCTGCCAATTTTTTTTCGTCATTTTCATTAATGTAAAGGTCATACCAATCTTCTGCTCTGTGAATATATACTTTAGTTTTGTTCATAATACTTTCCAATCTGTTTTTAAAAATTTATTCTAGTAAGTTTTAAAAAATCCCTCTTCACAAAAGCAAAGAGGGATTTTGATTGTTTATTTACATAAAATTAGTCAAGTAGAGGTGTGATCTCATCTTTTAAAGCTTGTAAACCAGCTTCAACAGTTGATGTGTCGCCAGGTACACAAATGTCGTGCCATGCTTCTTGGTAAGCTGTAGAAATTTGTGTCCAGTTTGTTGCAGAAGGAACGCTGTAAGCACCTTCTGCTGCTTGCATTTGACCTACTTCGAATACTTCACGCATCCAATCTTCTTCGATTAATGTGTCCATGTTATCTAAAACTTCATTAGTAACAGGCATGATACCGAATGTTGCAGCTTCTGCAGCGTGGTTTTCTTCGTTGTTGATGTAGTTAATTAATTCTAAAGATAATTCAGGGTTTGGTGCATCTTTAGGAATACTCCAGTACCAGCTATTGTCATATGTTGCTTTTGTACCTGTAGTTACAGGTTGGCCTTCGTCGTTAAGTTCCATAGAAACGCCACGTGGCATTGTTGCAACGCCCATGTCAGCTGGGTCTACCATGTAGCCTGTCATTTCTGGGTTAGAACCGCCGTGGATAAAGAATTGGTCAAGTTGGCTCATGAATGCAAGGTAAACGCTACCGTTAGCAAAACCATTCCAGATGCCGCCGCCGGACCACATTTCTTCCCACATTGTTGGGTTGTAGATATTGTTGCCAACTGAGAATGCTTCCCATTTCATTGCTTCTACTACAGGAGCACTTGTTGGATCAAGCATATCTTCAGGTGTACCGTTTATTTGGAAAACTTTATGCATAATTTCAAATGTTGTGCCCTCGTAGATTTTTGCACGGTGAGCCATACGAGGTTGTGTTACACCATTAATTTCAGTGTTGCCCCAGTACATGCCAACAACTGCAAGGTCAAACCAGTCCCATTCATTTGGGTCTGCTTCTAAAGCGTAATCTGTTGGTAAGCCAACGCCGTTTTCAGCTGCAAATGCTGCTTCGATAACGTCACGTTGTGTTTCCCAGTTAGCAACTGCATCTTCAACAGCGCTGATGCTGTAAGCCATTGCAAAGTTTTCTTGTTTACGAGGTAGTGCCCATACATTGCCTTCGTCATCAGAAGCGGCTTTAATTGTTGCTGGGTCATATTTTGTTTCTGTAGCAGCTGCATCATAAGTAGATACATCGCTTACAGGCATTAAGAAATCGCCTTGTACAAATGTGTTTAAAGCAGAACCAACTGTTTTAACAACACCGATTGTGCCTTTTTCAGCATCTAATTGTAAAACATTCATCATATCTGCTTCTGTCTCAAATGTTTTAACAGTAACAGTTACACCGTATTCTTCTTGGAATCCTGTAACAATGTTTTCACGGAACCATTTGTCTTGTGAATCCATCATACGGATGTAGATAATAATTTCTTCGCCTTCATACATTGTTGTAGGGTCTGCATCAGTAGAAGCAGCTTCTGTTGATGTATCTGTTGAAGTGCTTGTTGTTTCTTCTGCTGGCGCAGAACCACAGCTTGCAAGTAACATTGCCATCATAGCCACAGCTAATAGTAAGCATAAAACTTTTTTCATCATTTTAGTGTTTCTCCTTTAAATTATGTGTTTGTTTACATAAAACTCTCTTGCGATATGAACATATGTTTGAATTTTTGTAACAAAAACATGATATCATATGAAAACATTTTCATAAAGTGTCAAATTTGGCTATATTTTACTATTTATTAGCATTATATCAAATAAACATGCTAAATACTCGTTAATACTCACTTTAACACAATAATACTAAGAATATCTATTATTAATAAAATATTTTAGTCAAGTTACACATAATGATGTCTAGAAATATGTTACATTTAACTATTAAATTAGCGTTTTTACACATATAAAACTCATGAAAATCGTGTTTTGTAATAAAAATGACATAAATTTGTAATCGCTTGCAAATTTATGTCATTTAATTTTATTGAGTTGTAAGAATTTATTATATTGTAAGGATTTATTATTATTGCAAGAAATATAAAATAATTGTGCTTTAATTAAACACTATTGTTTAGGTTTTTAACCGTATCACGTATTATTAATTCGGAGGGAAGCAATATTCTTTGATGCCCGGGGCTTGTTCCGTTTATAATGTTAATCAGCATTTGTGCAGCAGTTTTAGCTAAATTCTCAAGTGGAACATTAACAGTGGTAAGCGGGGGCACACAATATTTGCTTTCGTCGTAATTGTTATGCCCAATTACAGAGATGTCCTCGGGCACACGCAAGCCTCTTTTGTTCGCCGCGGATATAAATGCAACAGCTTTTCTGTCATCTGTAGCCATAACAGCTGTTGGTAATTCATCTAATGATAGTATTTTTTCGCAAGATTCAACTGCTTCGTCGTAAGAATACCCTGCATCATATATTAAACGCTCGTCAATATCAATTTGTGCACTTTGATGTGCATAGAAATAGCCATCGTATCGCTCTTGGTTTACCATATATCCTAAGGGGGAATGCAATAATGCAATTCGTGTATGTCCGTTGTTAATTAAATAGTCAACAGCATGCTTAACATCGTTTACATTATCTGTGTCAACTGAGCTTACACTAGTGCCCGGGGGTAATGAATATGGATGTGGGTGACCTATTACAACAAAAGGGAAGCCCTTTTGTACAAGATCAATAATGGTTTTATCATATACACGAGAACTGAGCAAAACTATACCGCGAACCATGCCGGCGTTAATTAAGTTATTGCACTTTTTTATTTCATTTTCTTCTGTGAGCTCCATAGATAAAAGAATTTCCATATCGTTTTCTCTGAAAACTTCTTGAAATCCAATAAGCATTCTTGAAACATAAGGACTAACCATTATGTTTTCGGCAGGATAAGAAGGAAGAATAGCAACATTATTTAAAACTTGGTTAACCATACGTTTTGCAATAATATTTGGTTCATAGTTCAATGCTTTTATGGCGGCGTTAATTTTCTTTTTCTTAAAATTAGAAACTTTTGCAGAGTTATTCATCGCCCTTGAAACTGTTGCAACAGAAACACCGGCAAGTTTTGCAACATCTTTTATTGTGGCAGCCATAAAACACATCCTTTAACGTTTAAATGAAAAACACGATAGCTAATTTATAATTATGTTATTATTTTATCATGAATATGGTTACATTTCAACACAATTTTTGTTTTTGACTAAATTAATAAATATTAACAAACAGATGCTACTTTGTGGGTTTGTTAATTAAAAAACAAATTTTTTGAGCATTTTCATCAAAAAAACATACATAAATTAATATATTGTTAACAAAAAATAAATTTTTTCTTATATTAAAGAAAAAGCAAGTATTATAGAGTATTTGCAAGAAATATAGACTGTAGTGCATACAAATTGATATAATCGGGTTTTATGTAATCGGTTTCTTATGTTAAAGTAATTTTGTTATATTATTTTACGATTTTAGCATTTTAGCATCGTCGTAAAAATTGCAAAAAAAATCCAGACGATATTATTTAAGAAATGAGGAATTGAAGTTGAATGAAACCGTAACGCTTAGGAAACCAACATGGAGAGATATATTGCGTAAAAATGCTTTTGCATTTACAATGATTTTTCCGGCTTTAACGTATTTGTTAATTTTCTTTTTTATAGTTGTGTATAATGTAATACAAATGTCTTTCACAACTTACGCTTATGGTAAACCCGAAACAGTAATGACACTTGCAAACTACACTCAAGTGTTGTCAGATACAGCTGTTTGGGAATCTCTTTACCGCACATTTATTTTTGTGCTTATTACAACACCGCTACAATTGATAACAGGCCTTTTAATGGCAATGTTAATTAACCGTGTGTTTATGGGACGTGGCTTTGTAAGAAGTTTGTTCCTGTTGCCACTTGCGATACCGGCAATGGTTACATCTTCCACACTTTTGATACTATTTTCAAACGGTGGCCATATGGTTTCATTGTTTACAGGTGGATATGTTGAATGGCTTGATTTCTTACCTGCAGATTTTTCTTTCATAGGCAGCGAATTTTGGTCTATGGCGCTTGTTGTTATAGGTAAAGTATGGCGCGACGCACCAATTTCAATGCTTATTTTGCTTGCAGGCCTTCAAACTATCGGCAAAGATCAATATGAAGCGGCAAACACTATGGGTTGTGGACAAGTAAAAAGTTTCTTTTACATCACAGTTCCATTATTAATGCCATCTATTTCTTCCGTTTTAACACTTCGCTCAATAGAGGCATGGAAAGAATTTGTTTTTGCTTTAAACTTATCTCCAAGTTACCCATTGTTAGGCGTTTTAATAGACCGTTACTATGTTCAAGAGTTAGACCCCGGTCGTAGTGCAGTTATTGGTATTTTATTAATATTATGTATCGCTATTTTTGCTTTTGCAATTAGAGCCGTGCTAAATGCTATTAATAAAGTATTAGTTAAAGTATAAGGGAGGTAAAATAATGAACGATAAAACTTTAAAAAATCTTTTTGACCCAAAAAGAATAGCATGGTTTATATTGATGGTTATATGTTTGTTTGTGGTTTTATTTCCGCTATACATAATGTTTAAATATTCCATCAGTGATAGAAGCACATGGATTACAGGTGGACTATATGCAATTCCATGGTGGCCGCTAGAACCTACATTTGAAATGTATGAATACTATTTAGGCGACAGCAGTTTTATAGCAAACGGTGTAATGAGCTTGCAAATTGCATTTACAGCTGTTATTTTAAGCCTAGCGTTTGGCGCACCTGCCGCTTATGCATTAAGCCGTTTTAAATTTAACGGTAAAGCAGTATTTATGTTTTTGCTTATTGCGGTTAGGTTTATTCCCGACGTTACAGCGTCTATACCGATTGCGTATGTCTTTAGTAATTCCTTCCTTTATGATTTACCTGACGTTATAAAAATTTCAATGGCACACTGCCTTTTAAGTATTCCTTATGTAATTTTTATTACACAAGGCACTTTTGAAAGCATACCGAAAGATTTAGAAGAACAAGTTCAAATTTTAGGCGGAAGCAAAGCATATGCGTTTTTCAGAATAGTTTTGCCGATAGCAATTCCCGGTATGGCTGCTGCTGCAATTTACGTATTTTTACTATCGTGGAATGAATTTACATTCTCATATTTCTTAACATCAACTTCACTTTCAAGTGTTATACCTTTGCCGGTTTACTTGAAATCTCTATTTGGCTCGATGTCTCCAAACCAAGTAACAATCGCAACAATTTCACTGCTTATTTCAATTCCTGTAATTGTGTTTACAATTGCATTACAAAAATACATTGTTGCCGGCATGACAGAAGGCGCAGTTAAATAATAAAAATAATTTATTTCATGAAAGGTAGATATATATGGCTTCTTTAAAATTAGAAAACATTAATAAAAAATACCCAAACGGGTTTCACGCTGTTCAAAATTTAAATTTAGATATTAAAGATGGAGAGTTTTTATCACTTGTTGGTCCATCAGGTTGCGGAAAATCCACAACTTTGAGAATGATAGCAGGCCTTGAAGATATTTCAGGCGGCAGTTTGTACATTGGCGATAAGCTAACAAATGATGTTCCATCAAAAGACCGTGGCATCGCAATGGTTTTCCAAAGCTATGCGCTTTTTCCACACATGAGTGTTGCAGCAAACATTGGTTTTGGGCTTAAAATTCGTAAAACAGATGAAAAAATCAAAAATGATAAAATAGAATGGGCTATGGATTTGCTTGATTTGACAGGCCTTGGCGACCGTCGCCCTGCAGAGCTTAGCGGCGGACAACGCCAACGTGTAGCTCTTGGACGTGCACTTGTTTTAGACCCTGAAGTTTTGCTTTTGGACGAACCGCTTTCAAACCTTGATGCTAAGCTTCGTATAAAAATGCGTACAGAGCTAAAACGCATTCATAAAAAACTTGCAGCTACAATTATTTATGTCACACACGATCAATCTGAGGCTATGACACTTAGCGACAGAATTGTTATTATGAACAAAGGCGAATTAATGCAATGTGGCACACCTGTTGATATTTACAACAATCCACAAAGCCGTTTCGTTGGCAGCTTTATCGGCAGCCCTGCTATGAACTTATATGAAGGCGAAATGAAAAAATCCGGCGAAGGGCTTGAATTCGTATGCGAAAACTTTAAATACAATTTACCAAAAGTGCTTGTTGATAAATATGCGACACTTGACGGAAAAAATGTAACTATGGGTATTCGCCCTGAAGATAGCTTTGCATCTTTAACAGAGCAAGAGGATTCAATTAAATGTGTATCAAGCGTTGTTGAAACTTTAGGTTCTGATGATTACTTAACATGTGAACTTGGCAAAGAGCTTATTACTGTAAGAACAAAACCTATGAGTAATTTTGCATTAGATAAGCCAACTTACATAACTTTTGCACCTGAAAAACTGCATATTTTTGATAAATAATATTATGTAAAAATTAATGCCCTAAGTTTGTAAAAGACTTAGGGCGTTTAAAAAGAATTTTTTAATAAGAAATTAAAATAAACGAAATATAATTGTGCAATATGCATATTTATATCTAATTAATTTGTACAAAAGCACTTTAGCTTTTAAATGCCATAGGGCAAGAATGGAGCAATAATGGAAAACAAACAAACCGGACATATTATTTCACACACCCACTGGGATAGGGAATGGTATATAAATAGTAAATTCGTAAATGAATGGTTGCCACCTTTTTTTGAGGGGCTTTTTAATCGAATGGATCAAAACGAAAATTATAAATTTGTTTTGGATGGACAAACATCAATGCTTGATGATTGCTATGTAGAACTTGAAAAACTAGGAAAAAGTGTTGAAAAGTTCAAAGAGCGTTTAAGTGGATATGCTAAAAAAGGACAATTGGTTATCGGGCCGTATTATTTACAACCTGACTGGCAATTGGTTAGCGGCGAAAGCCTTGTGCGCAATATGTTAATAGGCAAAACAATGTCTGAAGAGCTTGGCGGCGGCACACATACAGGTTGGCTTTTGGACAACTTTGGCCAAGTTTCACAGGCGCCACAATTACATAAACAATTTGACATGAAAGGCATTGTAGTATGGCGTGGCGTAGAGCTTGACCCATTCAACTTAAATTCTGAGTTTGAATGGAAAGGCGCAGACGGCACAAAAATGGTTTGCAGCTATTTGCTAAGCAGTTACAGAAATGCAATGCATTTGGCAGATTACCCTGAAATAATTTTTGAGCGCATACAAAACGAAGTTGAAAAAATTGCGCCTTTTGCAACAACGGGCAATATTTTGCTAATGAATGGTTACGACCAAGAGATGCAACCTGATGACATTTTGCCATATATTGAAAATGGCAAAGCCGATTTTAAAAACTTCACAATTCGCCAAAGCACACCGGATGAATATATGCAAGCGGTTGTAGACGGAAAAGGCGAATTGCAACAATTAGAAGGCGCTTTATACAGTGGCAGATATATTTCGGTTTTCCCCGGTATTCTTTCAGCCAGAATGTATCTGAAAACAGAAAACTATTACGCACAGCGTGAACTAGAGTTTTATGCAGAGCCATTAAGTGCAATGCGAACTGTTTTGACAGGTGCACAATATCCACACAAAGCTATGGATAAAGCGTGGAAATTATTGCTTAAAAACCACCCGCATGACAGCATTTGCGGCGTTAGTGTTGACGATGTCCACTATGATATGGAAGACAGATATGCACTTACACGTGAGATGTCAAGCGATATGACAAAAAAAGCGGCAAGTGCGCTTGCAAATAGTGTGGATACAAGTATGCATGAAGGCTGCGAAGAAGTTTACACTGTGTTTAATACATTGGCAATACCTCGCACAGCAAGTGTGTTTTTACCAACCGAGCTTAAAAATGCCGAGGTGCGTGACGATAAAGGCAATATTTGCAAAAGTACAGCTTGTGAGGGCGGTTTAATTGCAATTGTTGAATTAAACGCTACAAGCAGTGTAAGTGTTGGTGTTTATAGCTCAAACGCTGAAATTGCTGCAAATGAAAATTCTGCCCTAACAGCTGAAAATGAATATTTAAAAGTTAAATGCAACGAAGACGGCACTTTTGATGTTGAAGATAAAATTACAGGTAAAATGTATAAATCAATTGGTGCGCTTGAAAATTTAGCAGATAACGGCGATGAATACAATTATTCATTCTTAACAAATGATAAACCACTTACAACACTAGGTTTAAAAGCAGATGTAAAAGTTGATGCTAGCAGCGATGTGCAAACTATTTTTACAATTGAACGTGTATGGAAATTGCCAAAAAGTCTTTCAGATGACCGTGCGGCAAGGCATAGCGAAACATTAGAGCTGCCAATAACAACAAAAGTTACCCTAACAATGGGCGACCCTGTTTTACGCTTTGAGACAAGCCTGCGCAACACTTGCAGAGACCACCGCATCAGGGTTTTATTCCCAACAGGCATTGATACAAATGTTTCTTTTGCTCAAACACAATTTGATGTCACCGAGCATCCAATTATGCCAAAACCTTTCGATAATGATTCTATTCCGGAAAATGTTAAACGCATTATCATCGGCGCAAGAGAAAGCATTCCAATCACACAATTCCCTCAAAAAGATTTTTGTGCTTTAACAGACGGCAAAGTAAGTGCAATTGTTTTAAATCAAGGCTTGCCTGAATATGAGGTATTGCAAGAAAACAACACTATTGCATTGACATTATTCCGTTCGCTTGGCTGGCTTGCACGTTTTGATTTAAACACAAGGGTAGGAGATGCAGGACCCGAAATGCTTGCTCCCGGCGCGCAGTGCCTTCGTGATATGAGCTTCACTTATGGCTTTAGCTCATCGGCAAATGCACCTTCAAGTGCTGAAATTGATAATATTGTGTCTTGCTTTACCGCACCACCGCTTGTGGTTAAAAACACAGTGCACGAGGGCGTAGCACGTACACAATTTGCAGAAGTTTTGACAGGTAATGTGCATGTCTCCGCAATTAAATGCGCTGAAAATTCAAATGATTTAATCGTGCGTGTTTACAATTCACAAAATGAAAAAATTACAGCAAAAATCATGCTAAATGCCGCTGAAAAAGTGTTTGCGTCAACTCCTTATGAAGCTAAAAATGAAGAAATTGCTTTAAAGGATAATTGCATTGAGCTTGAATTAAATGCAAAAGAAATTATAACAGTGCGCTGTGAAGTGAAAAACACAAAAGAAAATGTAATGAATGGCGAAAGCTCTTATGTAAGCACTGCTGTAACAGCGCCTTTAAATGTAGACTTTAGCGCTTTTGAAATACCACTTTGTGTATCATTAGAAGAAATTGAAAGCGAAAATAAAAGGGCATGCGAAGCAGAAGCAAAATATGAGGCAAAACTAAACGAAGCTAAAAAAGCTGAAGCAGAACTTGAAAAATTGGCAGAGCCAACAGCTGCACAAAAAACAAATGCTGCAACATTAATGATGCACGCACATGCGCTTAACAGAGCAGCATTAGAGGCAAGGCTTTCCGCTATATTTGCCGAAGAAACTTATAAACGTGAAACTCTAGGAACAAACAGCGAAGAGTTTGTTGCTTATCAAGAATCACTTGTTGAAAATTTGCGCAAATTAGCCTATGGCTTAAACCTTGCACGTATCGATAAACGTGTTAGCGAATATATTACAGATTACTATGTTCACAAAGAAAAATTATTAAAAGGAATATAATTTTTATAATAAGAGGTTTAATATGAGAAATTGCAATGATTTTGAAGGAATAAAACAAAGATATTCTGAGTTTTGGAATGGAACATATAAAGGCAGAGCGTTAATGCATCTGCGTGCAAAAAAACCAAATGCAAATATATGGTACAAGGGCGATATCGTCGCCCTTGGCCATAACACAGACGATTTAACAAAATTTTACACAGACACACAAACTGTGGTAAATCGCCACGAGCTTTACACAAACAGCACTGCGTATTTCGCAGAGGCTTTTCCAAGCGCTGTTGTAAATTTAGGGCCGGGCGTTTTGGCTGCGGCGCTTGGCTGTGAAGTAAAACTTATGCAAGACAGCGTTTGGTTCGAGCATTTTATTGAAGAATGGGAAGACGATTATAAAGAATTTGATGAAAATAATATCTGGTGGCAAAGAACAATGGCATTAACTAAAGCGCTTAGCGAAAACGCAAACGGCAATTATATGGTTGGCGTTGCGGATTTAAACAGTGTTAGCAATGCGATGTCACTAATGCGTGGCAGTGAAGATTTAGCAGTAGATTTAATTGCAGACCCTGAAATTGTGCATCAATACAGAGAGAAAATGACAGACGTTTGGTTTTATTGTCAGAAAAAATTATTTGAAATTACACAAACTGCCCAAAAAGGCTATACCGACTGGATGGGCATGTATGCTCCGGATTTAGGCGTTGCGGCTCAATGCGATTTTTCAACTCTTATTTCAACCGATATGTTTAAAGAATTCTTTATGCAAGAAATTCATCGTCAATGTGAAGAAATTCCATACCCAATTTATCATTTGGACGGGCCTGATTGCATTCGACATTTAGATTTATTATTAGGTGAAGAAAAACTAAGGGCAATTCAATGGCAACCGGGGGCAGGTGCACCGCCATGCTGTGATGAACAATGGTTGCCCATGCTTAAAAAAATTCAAGACAGTGGTAAAGGCGTTTACGTTTTTGCAAAAATGCACGAAGTTGAAACACTGGTTAAAAATTTAAACCCTGCACAAACTTTTATTTATGTAACCGAGTACGCAGAAAATGAACAACAAGCAGCAGAGCTATTAAGCAATGTTGAAAAATGGTCTAAATAAAAAGGTGGTATTTTTGCATGTCATTAAAATTACTGTTTTCTCAATATATAACAAATGACAATCAAAAATTTCATTTGGCAGATTTACACTTACAACAAATAACAGATATCTCTGCAAAACAACATTCTCACGATTTTTTCGAGTGCTTTGTTGTTTTGCAGGGTGAATTTAATGAGCACTGTGGCGACGAAATTATTAAACTTTCGGCGGGCAGCGTTCATTTTTTAATGCCAAAAACAAAACATGCAATTGTGCCTTCAAATGAATTTTCTCAAAATATATTAAGAAATATAGCCTTTAAAGTAAGTGCATTACCAAGCTATGTGCTTAGTGATAATAATGATTTCAGGTTCAATTTAAACAGCGTGGAACTTGCCGAGTTTAAACAAAAAACAGATTATTGCTACACTTTTTTACAAACAGATAAAATGCGAGATTATATTTTATCTAATATTATCGGCGATTTACTTATTGCGCATAAAATGAAAAATAAATCTCAAAAAATTCCAACATGGCTTTCGGATACATATAATGCAATGCTTTTGCCGGAAAATTTTATGCAAGGTATGAAACGATTTGTGGATTTATCATGTGTGTCCCACAGCCATTTGTGTCGTAGCTTTGCAAATGCTTATGGGTGCTCTCCAATGCAGTTTATACACACTCAACGCTTGCTTATGGCGTGCGAATTGTTACGTAGCACCGATGATAAAATAAGCATAATTGCACTGTCGTGTGGTTTTGAAAACCTCTCGTTTTTCAACAGGCTTTTTTCAAGAACTTATGGTATTACACCTAGGGAATACAGGCGTTTAAACAGCGCTGTGTTTGGATGAATGATTTGTTTTTGTTGCGATGAATTATTATATTGTGTTGACATATCAAAATAGTATCAGTTTTTAATAAAAAAATTATAGATTTCAAAGTTTGAAAGTAGTAATATGTAATTGTTCAATCAAATTAAAACTTTTAAAATTGAGGTTAAAAATATGCTATATAATAATGATAAAACTTTAAAAAGAGAAATAGAATTTACACAAACATATAAACAAAACATGCATTTAAACAAACATTTAAAAGAACTTAATTGCATGAAAACTCAATTAAACAGCATGTTTGCACCACTTGCAAATGAAAATAAAGATAATTTCGCAGGCCATATTAAACCGGCAACAATAGGTGTTTTTTCACTTCGTGCAACAAGCTTTGTTGATGAAATGGGCTATTGCTTTGACGAGAATGCTTTTTTGGAGCAATTAAACAATGCAAAAGCAGAAAAATTACTTGATGAAAACGAATGTGCAAATTTGCTTAAAATTGCCGAGTTTTGGAAAAGCGAAAACAGCAACACAAAAATAAGAAATAGCCTTACAAGTGCTCAGGCGCAAAGCCTTGCAAGCGATGACTATAAAGGCGATTCAGCTGCGGTTTACCCTCTTTACAGGCTAGCCGGTGTGCATTTAGATTTTGAAAAGCTTTTAAATTTAGGTTTAATCGGCTTGCAAAATGAAATAGAAAAAAGCAAAGAAAATGCAAAAACAAGTGATGAAACCGACTTTTTAAATTCAATGCAAGAACAGATAGGACTTTTAAGAGAAATTTGCAAAGATTATGCAAATTATCTTTTAGAAATAAGCAATAATTACGAGCAAGAGCGTGCAGAAAAACTAAAATTCATGTCAAAAAGCATGAGCAATTTGGCTGATAATGCGCCAAAAAATTTATATGAAGCAATGCAATTAGTATATTTTTATATGGCGGCGGCAGACGCTCGAGAACTTGGCAGAATTGATATATATCTTGCACCGTTTTATAAAAATGACATTACCAACAACACAATCACAAGACAAGAAGCCGTTGATATGGTTGTTGATTTATTCGACATGGTTGAAAAAGAATTGCATAGAGACAGCCGTGTTATTATAGGCGGTGTAGGCAGGCCTAATGTTAAATGGAGCGACGAATTTGCACTTGTTGTGTTAGATGCACTTGCAAAAAGGCCAAAAGCACCAAGCTCAGGTTGCAATTTTCACATTTTGCCACAAGTTAGCTTGCGTTGCTCAAGCAATATGAGCGAAAAAGTTTTAAACAGAGCGCTTGAAATATTGGGTACAGGGCATAGTTTCCCACTTTTATACAATGATGATGTAAATGTATCTAATGTTATGCGTGCAATGGATGTGAAACGTAGTGTGGCAGAGCAATATGCTTTTTATGGGTGTGGCGAATATGTATTAAGTGCGAAAAGTGTTGGCACACCTAACACTTTGTTAAATGTTGCTAAATTAATAGAGCTTACACTAAACAGCGGCACAGACCCTGTTACAAATAGGCAAATAGGCGTTAAAACTTTGGAATGCAAAGAGATAAACAGTTTTGAAGTTTTAATGGGAGAGTTTGAAAAACAATTAGAATATGCGTGTGAATTAAGCGCACAATTTCAAGAATTAGTTTATGATGTGTGCGCAAAAGAATGTGATTTTGCACTTGCAAGCGCCCTTATGGACGATTGCATCAAACGTAAAAAAGCTTTACTTGACGGCGGTGTTTATCACCTTGGTTGCACGGTTGAAACTTATGGCAATATTACAGCAACAGATAGCCTTGTTGCAATTAATGAACTTGTATATAAAAATAAAACCGCCACATTAGAGCAAGTGAAAAAAGCTGTTGAGGATAATTTTATCGGCTTTGAAGAGCTTAGAAAACAGCTTGAAAATGCACCTAAATTTGGCAATGACGACGATGACGCAGACATTTTAACAAGTGAAGTGCACGAGCTAATTTGTCAAAGTTTGCGTAAACAAAGAAACAACACTAGGCTTGACAGCCATTTAGCAGTTGTAATAAACAACCGATTAAATGTTGGCATGGGGCTAAACACAGGGGCAACACCGGATGGCAGATTGGCAAAAGAATGCCTTTCTAACGCTGTTGGTGCATATAATGGCAGAGATAAAAACGGCGTTACCGCTTTAATGCGCAGTATGTCAAAATTAGATAGCTCTATTCATGCGGGTGGAAATCAAAACTTTAAATTTTCACCTGAACATTTTAAAGATAATGCAATATCTGCAAAAGTGTTAATAACAACTTTCTTTAAATTGGGTGGGCAACAATGCAATATAAGCGTTGTAAACCAAAAAGATTTACAAGATGCGCTTATAAACCCAACACAACACGAAAACTTAGTTGTTAGAGTAGGCGGTTTCACAGCAAGATTTATAGATTTAGACGAAGGCACACAGCGTGATATTATTGCCAGAACAGCATATTAATTTATTTTGGAGTAAAAAATGCAATCTTTAGTTTTAGATATACAACGTGGCGCAATGCACGATGGCCCGGGCATAAGAACAGCTGTTTTTTTAAAAGGGTGTCCGTTAAAATGTGCATGGTGCCATAACCCCGAATCTCAAAGCTTTAAACAAGAGCTTATGCTTAATAAAACTAAATGCACTGATTGCATAGCATGCAAAGACACAATAGTTGATAAAAGTAAAATTCATGAATTTAACAGTGAGCATAACAAAGAAATTAACAATGATATTAAACAGCTGATTAAAATTTGTCCCAATGGTGCACTTGGGTTTTATGGTAAAAATTTAAGCGTGAGTGATGTTTTTGAAATTGTTGAAAAAGATAAGTTGTTTTATGAAAACTCAAGTGGGGGAGTAACCATAAGCGGAGGCGAGCCTTTGTCTCATGTGGGTTTTTGTTTAGAGCTTTTAAAAAAGTGTAAAGATGCAGAAATTAACACATGTATAGAAACAAGCGGTTTTGCAAATATTGAAAGCATTGAAGAAATACTTGAGTATACCGATGTTTTTTTAGTTGATTATAAAGTTTCGCAAAATGACAGTTTAAAATATTTAGGCGTAAAGAATGATAAAAATCACCCGATACCTTTTTTAAATTTATGTAAAAAACATAATAAAAATATTATTTTACGATGTCCTATAATTCCTGATGTTAATGATAATGAAGCTCATTTTAAAAGTATAATTAATTTGTTAAATGAGTATAGCAATATACAAAAAGCGGAAATTTTGCCTTACCATGATTTTGGCGTTTGCAAGGCTGAAAACATTGGAATAAGTATGAAAAAATTTAAAGTGCCAACAGATGAGCAAATCGAAAACTATTTAGATTTTTTTAAAAGAAATAAATGTGACAATGTGGTTTTAGGTTGAATTCTTAAAAAAGTTCTCGATTTTGTTTTATGATTTAATGTTTTACTGACTAATTTTTAAAATGCTTATACAATTATATAAAAAATTCAACAAGGGAGAACCAAGTATGGATAAAAGGTACAACATATTATATATTGTTACTGATGAATTGCGTGCCGATTGCATAGGTGCTTATAATAATAAACAAGTGAAAACACAGCACTTAGATTTGCTTGCATGTGATTCAACTGTTTATGATAACGCACAGTGTTGTTTTCCTGTTTGCACTCCATCAAGATATACAATGATAACGGGGCTTTATACACATCAACATAGGTGTATAGATAATAGAGCAAGCATTCCCGAAGATTTAGCAACTTTGCCTAAAATTTTAAAAGAACATAATTATAAAACACAAGCAATAGGCAAACTACATTGTAATCCTCCAAAACAAGAGTTAGGTTTTGATGATGTTTTTTTAGCAGAACAATGCGGTGAGGGTCGATATGAAGACGAATATCATGATATGCTATATAAAGAAAACTTGTACAATGAAGTTGATATGGTAGATCAATGCCTTGATTGCAGAGCAAATGCAACAGATGAATACTTTGAAAATTTTGGTGCATTGCCTAATAATTTGCCAAAAAATAAGGATTCCACCACATGGATTGGGCAAACAGCGATTTCTTTAATGGATAAATGGACAAATGAGCCTAATTTTATGATGGTTAGCTTTGTTAAGCCACATCATCCGTTTGATGCCCCAAAAGAATGGTGCGATTTGTATGACGAAAGCAAAATTGATATTTTACCCGGCTTTACTGAAAGCGTGCCGGAACATGATAGCGAATACCACAAAGGGTATTTTGATAATGCTAGTTTAACAGAACAAGCAGTTAGGAAGATAACAGCTAAGTATTATGCATCTATAACTCAAATTGACTATTGGGTAGGACAATTTGTAGAAAAATTAAAACAAAAAAATATGTATGATGATACAATTATCGTCTTTACATCAGACCATGGTGAGTTTTTAGGTTTTCATCACATGATATTAAAATCTAATCATATGTATGAACCAATAATGCGTGTGCCATTAATAGTTAAACCGGCCGGAAAATCAACCATACAAAGCAGAGTGGATATTCCATGTGGACACACAAATTTATTTACAAGTTTGCTAAAATATTGCAATATAGAAAAGCCGTATAAAGCAATGGATAAACCCCTGGATGAATTAAATGACGACGACTTAGCATTTGGAATGGATTATAAAAATAATAATGCTGTATATTTGGTTAAAAGTAAGACTGAAAAGCTAATAGTTTCACAAAATACAGGGATGTATTTTGATTTAATAAAAGACCCCCTAGAGCTTAATAATTTATACGGACAAGAAAGCATAAAAGATAAACAGGAAAAATTGCAAAATGCATTAAGTAAACATTTAATGTTTACAAGTGCTACTATACCTTATTACAACAACGAGAAAACATATACAGTAAAACAGATGAAAGAAATTCAAAGCAAAAAAGATTTTTTTAAAGAAAAAATGAAAAATAATAAATATATAAAATAATTTTACTTAATAAATAAGGCTGTGACGATTGTCACAGCCTTATTTTTGTCTTTTAGTTTTTACCCTATAAACTCATTGCAGTTTTTGCATAGTTCACTTAATTTTTCTTCTGCTTGTTTTAAATTTTCTCCCACAGCAGTAATATATAATTTTAGTTTAGGTTCTGTGCCTGATGGACGCACGATAACAAAGCAGTTTTCTTCAAGCTCCATGCTAATTACATTGCTTTTGGGCAAACCTGTATCATCGTTTTCATAGTCTATCATATTAACAATTGATTTGTGTGCAAATTTTGTTCCTTTAAGTTTGCGCACTTCGTTTAAAATATCATTCATTTTATCCATTCCGCTTGCACCCTCAAATGTGAATGTCAAAAGATCTTGTTTATAATAGCCGTATTCGTCGTAAGCATCTGCCAAAACTTGCAACAAAGTTTTGCCCTTGGCTTTATAATATGCCGCCATTTCGCAAATAAGCATACTTGCGATAACTGCGTCTTTATCTCTCACAAAACTGCCGGAAAGGTAACCATAGCTTTCTTCAAAGCCGAAAATAAATCGTTCTTGTTCGTTGTTATCTTCTAAAAGTGCAATTTGCTCGCCTATAAATTTAAAGCCTGTTAAAACATTTATAAGCTCTACATTATATTTTTTTGCAAGTGCATTTGCCATTTCGGTGGTAACTATTGTTTTAACCGCTACAGGGTTTTTGGGCATAGTGTTGTTTTCTGTGCGCAGTTTGCATAAATATTCAAGCAACATTATACCTGTTTCGTTTCCGCTTATAAGTTTTACGCCATCATCTGTAATATAGCCAATCCCTACACGGTCGCAATCAGGGTCGGTGGCAAGAAATAAATCGGCTTTGCTTTGTTTGGCATAATTTGCAGATAATTGCATCGCCTCTTGGATTTCCGGGTTTGGGTATGGGCAAGTGGTAAAATCACCATTTGGAAGTTCTTGCTCTTTAACAATTTCGACATTGATATTACCAAGCATTTCTAAAATTTTACGAACAGGCTTATTGCCGGCACCATTTAAAGGACTGTAAACAATGTTTAAAGGAACACTTGGCTTATTTATGCTTAAAGATAGAACCTCAGCATAATATTTGTTTATTATATCATCGCTGATATATTGTATTTTGCCACTTTGCAATAATTCGTCAAAATTTGGTTCGCTTTCATCAAATTCGCTTGCTTTTGCAATGAAAGCTGAAATCAAATCAGCAGCATCAAGTGTGATTTGACAACCATCTTGACCATAAACTTTATAGCCGTTATATTTTGCAGGATTATGGCTTGCAGTAATAACTATACCACCGCTGCATTTAAGCTCTCGAACGGCATAAGAGAGCATTGGCGTTGGTATAAGTTCGCTGTAAATATAAACTTTGACACCCTTTTGTGCAAGAGTTGCGGCAGCAATTTTTGCAAATACATCACTTTTATTGCGACTGTCATAAGCGATAGCGCAAGATGCATTGCTAAAATTTTGAATTAAATATTCACCAAAGCCTTTTGTTGCTTTTGCAACTGTGTAAATATTCATTTTGTTTGTACCTGCGCCAATAACACCACGCAAACCACCTGTGCCAAAAGATAAATCTTTGTAAAAAGCGTCTTCAATTTCGCTTTTATTGTTTTCAATTTGTTTTAATTCGCAAAGCAGTTCTTCATTTAGGTTTTTGTAAGACAACCAAGCTTCATATCTTTTCATATAATTTTCCATTGTTAAATCTCCATTTATTTGTTTTTATTTAAGCATTCATCAAAAATTTTACAACATATAATTGTATCTTTTGCGGGCATTATAGGGCTTTCAATTAAATTGTTGTTTATGCATTTTACAACTTCATCAATTTGATAAACCAGCCTGTCTTCTTTGCTTGTTGTAATTTTATCTATTTCATTATTATCTTTATCATATAAAATACACTCTTCAAACAAAATAAAAGAAGATGCTTTAATATATCCATCTGTCCCATAAATATAACAATCAGATTTAGTTTGTGCCATTATAGTGCTTTGAATGTTTACTATACAATCATCAATTTTAAATGAAATATTCTCGGTTTTATCTACTCCGGTAGGAGCATATTCAACTATGGATTTAATATCACTTACATTTGTGCCAAGAAAATATGTTATGCCTTCAATTGCATAAACACCAATATCATACAATGCACCGCCTGCAAGGCTTTTGTTAAATATGCGGTTTTCCATGTTTTGCTCTGCGCGAAAACCAACCGAGACATTTGCCAGCTGTGGTGTGCCAATTTTGCCGCAAGTAATCCACTCTTTTGCTTTTACAGCGGTGGGCATAAATCTTGTGCACATGGCTTCCATAATAAATAAGTTTTTCTGTTTTGCAATATCAAATGCTTTTATTGCATCAGCTTCATTTAACACCATGCTTTTTTCGCAAATAATATGTTTGTTGTGTTCTAAACAAAGCATAATATTTTCCATGTGAAAATTATGAGTAGTGGCTATATAGATAACATCAATAGTGCTGTCCATTAGCATTTCTTCGTAACTTTCGAAAGCTTTTTCAATATTATTTCTTTTTGCAAAATCGTTTGCCTTCTCTTTGCTTTTGCTGGCAACAGCAACAATTTTTACGTTTTGAACTTTTTTTGAAGAATTGCAAAATTTTTCGGCTATATAGCCGGCCCCAAGTATGCCAAAATTAATTGTTTTCATATTAAATTCATCCTATTGTGTTTTTTTTATGACATTAATATTTTACCATAAAAACAGCGATAAGTACAATGAAAAATATAAAAAAATAGTAGTATTTATTATCCTATATTATAAATTGATTTTCTTTATTATAAAGTGTTTTGTAACCTAAATTAAGCGATAAATATACAGCAAGTGAAACAACAGCAGCCAAGCAAATATTTATTGAAATTTGATATAAAATTGCGGTGGTAGGTAGTTCTCCTGACAAAATTTGTCCGGTCATCATACCGGGAAGTGCCACTATCCCCATTCCAAGCATTGAATTTATAGTTGGTAAAAGTGCTGTTTCAAGTGCAGTGTTTACAAATGGTTTTAATATGTTTTTAGGTTTTGCACTTTGGTTTAAAAGTACCTCTATTTGAAGCTTAGAGTCCTTGATTTTGCTCATGAATGTTTTTACGCCAAGAGTAATGCCTGTCATTGCATTGCCTATTATCATTCCGCTTATCGGTATTGTGTATTGAGGGTTAAATAAGTTTTCACCTATTACAATAGTTATAAAAAATGCAATAATTAATACAGAAGACATGCTTATCGAGCCTGCGATTATCGCTTTGAATTTGCTGTTTAAACCCTTATTTACTGATAATATTCTATACACAGCAAATGTGTTCATTAATATCACATAGGCGCACACAAGAATAGGGGAGGGGTTATCAAAAATATAGGTTAGAACATATCCTGCGATTGTTAGCTGGACTGTCATTCTTAAACTTGCGATAAATAGCAATTTGGTTTGATTTATTTTGCTAAGTTTCATTACTATTCCGACTATTATAAGTAATAAGTAAATTAAAGCAAAGTTAAATATGCTAATTTGTACGGCATCATTCATTATTTTTACCTCCTGTTAAATTCAAGGTGTTTTCAGCAAATATTTCGACTAGCTTATTATCGTGACTTATTACGATTAAAGTTAATTTGTTTTTTTTAACATAAGAGACGATATTCTCCAGAACTTTTACAGATAAGTTGTAATCGAGTGCTGAGGTTGGCTCGTCAAGCATAATTATTTGTGATTTCATTGAAAGACATATTGCAATATAAACCCTTTGTTTTTCTCCGCCTGAAAGATTGTCACATATTGTATTCAGTGGGAAATTAGCCTCAGTGATTTTTAAAAAACACTCCATTTGTGCAACAGATAAAGCAGGATATTCACAATAATTATAAAAAAGATTAAAATTATCTTTTATGGTGCCACTAAATAAAAATGTAGTTTGAGATATAAGTTTTACTTCTTTTCTCAGCTCAATACTATCATACTCTATTATATTTTTACCTTTGTAAAAAATTTGACCGCCGGAAAAATTATCAGTTCTATTAAATAATTTTAGCAGCGTGCTTTTTCCACAACCGCTTTCACCTTTAATAAAATTAATTTTCTCCTTTTTAATATGGATATCTTCATAAAATATAAAGTCTTTATAAATTAATTTTTTTGTTTTGAACATATTTTACCCTTGCTTTCCAAATTAAATGAATGTATAATATTGATATCGAATACAGATAACGATTATCAATATCGAATTTCGATATTGATAATATAACATAAGGAGAAAGAAAATGCAAGACCCTATTTTGAGAAAACTATTTTTAGGATTCATACAAGTGCATATATTGCATCACGCAAAAAAAGAGCCTATATATGGCTCTTTTATGATTGAAGAACTTAAATCTCATGGTTATGATATAAGCCCCGGGACACTTTATCCAATTTTTCATAATTTAGAAAAAGCAGAACTGCTTATTGTGAAAAATCAAACGGTCGAGGGTAAGGTTAGAAAATATTATTCTATTACCGAAAAAGGGGAAATTGTGTTAACAGAAGCAAGAAATAAGATAAGGGAACTAACCGGCGAGTTATAAAAATTCATATAACGAATGTCACAGCCCCTCAATGTGTTATATTAAGTTTTACTCAATTTTTTTCAAAAAATTGCGGTTCTTAGGCAGAGCCTAAGCCGCTTTTCGCAAAAAGCGGAACACCCATAACAGCACTATTCATATCTCAATGCCTCAATCGGGTCTAATTTCGCGGCCTTATTTGCAGGATAGTACCCAAAGAAAATGCCTATGCCGGTAGAAAATATAACTGAAATTAAAATACTTGTAATTGATGGCCAGCTTGGGTTTTCAAGTAAAGTGCTTGCAATATAGCCGAATATTCCACCGAAAACCATGCCAATTATGCCACCGATGGTGCACACAATTAAACTTTCCATAATAAATTGCACACGAATTTGTGTTGCTGTTGCACCAAGTGCCTTGCGTGTTCCAATTTCTCTTGTTCTTTCTGTCACGCTAACAAGCATGATATTCATAACACCAATGCCACCGACAAGCAGTGAAATTCCTGCAATAACGCCAAGCCCTAACGAAAGCGAACTCATTACAGTGTTGAGCGATTCAAGCAAACTTGCCGAATTGAAACTTGTAATATGCCATTCGTCATTATTGGTGTAATAATCGTTTAACATCGAGGTGATATTGTCACCTATCGCCGTTACATTAGTGGCATCTAGCGCCATAACAGTGAAAGATGTATAACCATCTAAACTGTTGGTAAGGCGCTTGACGGTTGTGTATGGCATATATATTGATGTCGATATATCCTCATCTGCAATACCCATAGAATACATCGATTCAACATATTCATAAACACCTATAATAGATATTGTTAAAATGCTGTCATCAAGGTAAATGTCAACTTTTTCACCTAAAACATCGGCTTCGCTTGAACCAAACATTTGCTCCACAAATTTTGATGAAACAATTGCTGTGTTTCTTGAACCGTTTAAGTCATCACTTTTTAAATTTCGCCCTGTTAAAATATTAAGCTCGTTGACAGTGGCATAGTCTTCGTTAATACCCAATACATCTATATTGGCATATTTTTTTCCATCGATAGCCTGACCGCTTCCGCCGTTTTCGCTGTAAGATATCCCTGCGATTTCATCACCGTAACGTTCGGTTACAATAGTAAGCATATCTTCGCTTATTCTATCTTCTTCGTCCATCTCAATGCCGGAATAATCAAAGCTTTTTTGCGTTACTGAAATGCTTACATTCCCCGTGCCGGAACTGCCAAACTGGTCTGTAACGCTGTTTGTCATGGCTTCACCGGCGGTTAAAATTGTAATAACCGATGATATACCGATTATTATTCCAAGCATTGTAAGCAATGAACGCATTTTGTTCGTTCGTATACCCTCCCATGCAAGGTGGATATTTTCAAGTAAATACATTTATTTCTCCATTCGAATTTGCTGTGTTATTTGCTGCAAAATATTATAAAATTTATTCAAAGTATCCATCTTTCATGGTTAAAATACGCTGTGTTTCACTTGCAAGTTCCTTGCTGTGCGTAATTAAAATAATAGTGATGCCTTGCTCTTTATTAAGCGTATGGAATAAATCCATAACAAGGTGCCCTGTTTTAGAATCAAGTGCGCCTGTGGGTTCATCTGCAAGTAAAATAGAAGGGGAGTTTGCCATTGAACGTGCAATTGCCACACGCTGTTTTTGTCCGCCCGAAAGCTCGTTTGGTTTGTGGTGCATGCGCTCGCCCATATCAACCAAGTTTAAAAGCTCTTTCGCTCTTTCTGTGCGCTGTCTGGTTGAATAACCTGCGTACATCATCGGAAGTTCAACATTTTTAAGCGCATTTGTGCGTGGAATTAAATTGAAATTTTGAAAAACAAAACCAATTTTTGCATTGCGAATATGTGATAAATCATCGTCATCTGCTTCGTTTATGTCAATTCCATCTAATATATAAGAACCCGAGGTTGGTTTATCAAGTGCACCAATTATATTCATAAGTGTAGATTTACCCGAGCCTGATGCACCGACAATTGAAACAAATTCGCCATCGTAAACATCAAGGTTTATGCCATGCAAAACTTCAAGCTCGTTTGGCTCGCCTATGTAAAAACTTTTTTTAATATCACGCATTTGTATTAAAGGCTTGTTCATTACATCGGACCTCCACCCGGGCCGCCTACCATAACCATTCCGCCCCCTGTTGACGCATCTATGCCATAGTAAAAGTCGGAAGCATTGTTTACAACAACAGTGCCGGGCACAATGTTTTCGCCTGAGATAATTTGCTCAAAATCGCTTTCGCTTCCGGCTTCAACAGGCTGTGGTGTAGTTGTAAAAGATCCATCTTCGTTTTCGGTGTAAATTAAAACATTTTGAACACCGTTTTCATCTTCAAAAAGACAATCAAACGGTACAGTGATAACACCGTCCCTTTCTTCTGTTATGAAACTAATGCGTGTGTTCATTCCAAGTTTTAACTCGCCTATATCACTTGTTATTTTAATTTTAACATCATATTCGGCCTTTTCGCTTGCACTTTGCCCTGTGCTTGCACTGCTTGCAGGCGAGGGTGCAACCGAGATAACACTTGCGTTAAACACAGTGTCACCTGTGGAATTTGATGTAATTTCAACAGGCATATTGACATAAATGCTGTTCACATCAAATTCGTCTACCTTTGTTTCAACAATTAAGCTGTGCTCATCTTTTATTGTCATTAAAATACCCATGGGTGAAGTGTCTTTTACAGCAGAAATACTTGTGACAACACCTGCTTTTTCTGCTTTAATTGTAGAATTTGCAATGTCTTGTTTAAGTTGTTCAATTTCATTATAAGCCGCTGTTTGATCGGCGTTTAATTTGGTGGTTTGCAATGTTTTGTATAAATTTTCAAGCTCTGTATTAGCGTTTGTAACTGTGCTTGTATATGATAATTCCGCATTTGATAAGGCGGTTTGCGTGCTTGTTACGACATTGCCAAGGCTTTCAAGCTCTGCATTTGATGTTTTGTATGCGCTATCACGTGCAATTACAGCGTTGGAGTAAGCGGATTCATAGGGCAATTTTGCTTGCTCTGCTTGTTTATAAATTAGCAAGTCGACGTTTGCCACATCAATCGGGTTTTCAAGCTCACTTTTAGCTGTTGCTTTATCTGCATCGGAGTAAGCACCACTTGTATCATTAATAATTGCATTTAATCTATCTATTACAATTTGAGCAGCAGGTTTTAAGGCATCTACTTTGGCTTGTTCAAGTGCTAATTCCTGTTTTGTGCTTTCCACAAGCGCATTATGCTGTGCCAAAACAGCACTTGTGTTTATTTCGTTTTGCTTTGCATTATAATCGGCAACAGCACTGTCATAACTTGCCCTTGCGCTATCTAAATTGTTTTTTGAGGTATTAATGCTGGTGTTTGTGCCACTATCCAAAGCAAGTTTTGCCCTGTCGTATGCATCTTGCGCACTTTTAATATTAAGGTCGTTTATCTGTTTTTGTGTGTTGTAAGAAGCTATTTTTAAGTCAAGGCTCTCTTGTAAAGATTCAGTGTTCAGCTGCATTAAATTCATGCCTTCATGGACGGTATCGCCGACTTCGACAAAAATCGCCTCAACATTTCCGCCATTTGCAACAGGGGAGTAAACATCATAAATATTATCGCTGTCAGTGGTTCCGCTGCCGCTTATCACGCTTTGAAAAGAGGTGAACTCAAGCGTGGTGAAATCCCTTTCGGCAAAACCTGCAACAAGAGTGCTTGCCGCATTTAGGAAGCTAAAAATTAAAAAAGCAACAACAGCCAAAACGATAAGTAAAATTATTATTATTCTTCCGCGTTTTTTCTTTTTATCTTTGCCTACGTTTAATTTTTTTGGTTTAAATTCTGAAAGTTTTTTTGCATTGCTGGGTTGTGCGCTTGCATTTTCAGAAGGGGAGAGTGCGGTGTTTGCACTGTCTGTGTTAGCTGTCTGAATTGCCGCTGGGGCTTGTGGCGCAACTTGCGAGCCGGCATATTGTGCTGTTTGGGGCATGTTTTGTGTAGCATTTGCGTCGGGGGTTACTTCTTTTTGTGAATTACTTTCCTGCTTGTTTGTTGGCATTGTTGTTCTCCTATGATAATGCGCATACTTTACGCATTATGAAATTTTTTAATGATATATCGATTATTGCACCTTATAATTATAACATTAATAAGGTGCAATAAATATATATATAATGTGAAATTTTGATAAATTAATCTAAATTTAGATGCTTTGTAATGCTGTTTTTGCAAACGAAATATTGAATGATTAATAAAACACTATATAGTATAATACTTAAAATGCCGGAAGTTATCGCGATATTAGTTATTTGTTCTATTTGGTTTGCTTGCATAGTAAAATTCGACGACATTGCTGAGTTAGAACTTTCAAAAGCAAAGCGGAATTCACCATTAAAGAATAAAAACATACAAATAAATACAATAATTGATATACCGAAATCGATTAACAAATAAGAAATTACAGAACCGGTAAGTTTGTTTTTATAACGTTGGCCTATACACATAGCCGTTATGAAAACAAATATCTCGTTTAAAGTTACAATTATACCGGACATAATAATTAATAAAATTATAGAAATATCAAGTACGCTTAAAGTATCGATAAAGATAGCATGAATTTCTGCAATGAAACCTTGTGAGGTTAAAAATATTACGATGGCTATCACAGAAAACACTGTTGTTAATATCATTGAAGCAATGCCTACAATTGTTTTGCACCAAAAGTGTTGCATTGGCTTAAAGGGTAATGTAAACGTTAAATAGCCTTGTTCGCTAAACATGCTATTGTAAAAGCGTATAACAAAAACAGCTAAATTGGCTAAAATAGATACCGGTGCAAGAAAAAAGAAAAAAGATTGAAGCAGTTGAGAAATTATTTGGTCTGCAAATGTACCTGTTTTTAAAAAGCTTAGCAAAGACACGAAAAGTGTTGCTGTAGCGATTAAAACATAAATGGCCCAAAGGCTTTTTACATAGAATTTTGCCTCGTGCTTATATAATTTGCTTAACATCTAAACACCTCCCTAAAAAGTTCATCAATGCTTTTGTGTTCACGCTCGCGAATATTATCCACATTATCATTTAAAACAATTTCTCCCTCTTTTAAAAACACAACATCGCTTAAAATCGGCTCAATATCGCTTATCAAATGTGTTGAAATAATTATACTTGCGTTTTCATTATAATTTGAAATGATAGTGCGCAAAATGAAATCTCTTGCGGCAGGGTCTACTCCGGCTATGGGTTCGTCAAGAAGGTATAAATCAGCATCACGGCTCATAACAAGCACAAGTGCAACTTTTTCTTTATTGCCTTTTGAAAGCGTTTTAAGCTTTGCATTAAGATTGATTTTTAAACTTTCAAACATCGCTAGTGCTCTGTTTTTGTCAAAATTGTCATAAAAATCTTCATATAAATTAATGCATTTTAAAACAGTTTTCTCGGGGTCTAAAAACATTTTATCGGGCAAATACGAAATTGCTTTTTTTGATTCTACACCAATTTCGCTATCGTTAATTTTTATTGTGCCGCTGTTTTGCGCAAGTAAGCCATTTAATAGTTTAATTAAAGTTGTTTTTCCACTTCCGTTTGGCCCAAGCAAACCTATAATTTTACCACGTTGCACTTCTAAATTAATATCTTTTAAAGCGCAAAAACCCTTATAAGATTTACTTAAATTATCACATTTTACAATTGTATCCATCATTCACTTTCCCCCAATTGTTTTTTTACTGAATTTAAAATTTCCTCTTTTGTGAAACCTGCTAAAAGTAATGTTGTAACAGCATTTTTTACTATATCATGCAAGTGGTTATTTGCCTTGCTTTTTAAAATATTGCTGTCTTCACTGACATAGCGTCCGTCGCCCCTTTTAGTGTAAATTAAACCGTCTTGCTCAATTTGCACAAAGGCTTTTTGCATTGTGTTGGGGTTTACTCCGGCTTCAATTGCCATTTCTCTCACCGGTGGCAGTTTTTCGCCTGCATTATATTTGCCCTTGATTATGTCCTGTGTAATTATGTCAACAATTTGTTGAAAAATGGGTTTATCGTTTGTAAATTGCCACGACAATTTTATTCCCCCTTTCAAAGAGTGCTCAAGTGTATTATTGTATTAGTTCGTTAATACAATAATACACTATGGCGTTGTAAATGTCAATAGTAAAAATAAAAAAACAAGGCTTGAAGCCACACTTAAATGTATGGTTAAAGCCTTGTTTTTATATAATTATCACACGTTACAGTATACTGTAAGTATAATATACTATAAATATCACTCCATGTAAAAAATGTGTAAATATAATAGTTATATTTACATTTAATTAATCAGGATATTCAAGATTATTGTAAGTTTGCAAATCGTTTAAAAATTTGTTTGCATAAAATTTTGCAATGGCTAAATTTTGATCGGTGTAATTTCCACATTCAACAGCACTGGCGCCGGGGATTTCACCCTTGTAATTTGAAATAAAATTGAATGTATCAAGCACTAAGTTTTTTACATCATTCGAGCTTAAATTTCCAAACATAACGAGATAAAAACCGGTGCGGCAACCCATAGGCCCAAAATAAATAATATCATCTTTGTCGCAAGAATTTCTTAGATAAGTGGCTCCTAGGTGTTCCATTGTGTGCATTGCGCAAATGTCCATGGCAGGCTCTGTGTTAGGTTTTGTAATTCTAATATCAAACGTTGTAACATCAGTTTCGCCCTTTTTGTCTTTTCTTGAAACATAAAGCCCGGGGAATAATTTGGTATGATCTATTGTAAAGCTTGCAATTTTTTTCATTTTACACCTATATAAATTTTATAATTTTATGTTTAATTCTCTGCCGCTTTTTTTATATTCAACATAAGTAATGCCAACCATGTCAAACATGCGTTTGCTCGCTTTAACGGCAAAAGTGTCGTCGTATTTGTTTTCATAATAAATAACTTTAGAAATGCCGCTTTGAATCATCGCTTTAGCACATTCATTACAAGGGAAAAGTGTGGTGTAAAGCCTTGCGCCCTGCAAAGGGCCCGACGGATTATTTAAAATGGCGTTAAGTTCCGCATGGCACACATAAGGATATTTTGTTTGTAAATCACTGCTTGCCTCACGTTCCCACGGCATTTCATCATCAAAGCAACCCCTTGGCATACCGTTATAACCCATTGACAAAATTTTGTTTTCCTGGCTTACAATGCAAGCGCCAACTTGCGAGGAATTGTCTTTGCTTCGCTGTGCGCTTAATAAAGCAACACCCATGAAATACTCGTCCCAAGAGATATAATCTGTGCGTTTCATCAATATTCCTCCCGATTTAATTTATTATTCAGCTTTTCTTTTTTCATCTATATATGCAGCGGCGGCTTGTCCGGCAACAAGGCCTTCGCCAACAGCATTAGAAACTTGATAAGGCTTGCCAATAATATCACCTGCGGCATAAACACCTGGTATATTTGTGACATATTGTTCATATGTTTTAATGCTTCCATCGATAACTTCAAGACCCGGTAAGATAGCATCAGGAGGTGCGGCATTTCTCAAAACAAAAACGCCTGTAAATTTTAAAGTTTCTTCGCCTATACTTACACTTTCAACCGTGCCGTTTTCGCCGGCATTAATGCTTTTGATAACACCTTTTATATATTTTATTTTATCGGATAAATTCTCCGGTTTTTTGGCTGAAATAAAACTTACATTACAGCCAATATCGGCTAAATATTCCGCTTCGTGTGCGGCGTCCTCAGCAAGCCCCCAAACAGCTACATCTTTATTGCGGTAAAGCATGCCGTCACAAGTTGCACAATAAGAAACGCCTTTGCCCAAAAGCTCGCTCTCGCCGGCAATAGGCTTTGATTTACTTATGCCCATTGCTAAAATAACAGTTTGTGCCTCTAAAAAATCACCTGCGGCATTAACTATAAACTTGCCATCAAAAGGCAAGATATTACCAACTTTAACTTCTTTAATTTCCACACCGTTATTTTGTGCATGGGCTTTAAAAGTGTTCATCATATCAATGCCCGTAAAAGAGGGCATGCCTAAATAATTGTCCACAAGTTCAGCCTTTGCAAGCAAGCTTTCGCCGCCGTTACAAACAAGAGGCTTTTTACCGCGCTGAACTAAATTGATAGCGGCAGAAAGCCCGGCAGGGCCACCGCCTATAATTATGCAATCATACATTTCAATCACCATTTTTAAGTGTAAATATATATAGCTTAATTTACAATATATATTAATGTTGTTTCGTGTTAAATTAATTTTTAAGATATAAACATATTATAACGCAAATAGGTATAAAAAAACAATATTTTTTTAAATAAATATATATTATTCAATTTATTATTCGTAGTTTTTATATTGTTCAATGTATTTTTGCTTTGTTGCCATGCCACCCCTAAGATGTCTTTCCTCTTTATTTAATTGTAAAACTTTTTTGACTTGAGCATGTAATAATTTATTTAGTTTAGGTAAACGCTGTGTGACGTCTTTATGTTTGGACGTTACTAATCAGAACGCTCTGTTCAAGCCCAATATCTGATAGTAATTTTAGGTATACATCGGTCTTTCCGTTCTCGTCTACCACTATTTTATCAATTAATTCTTTAAGCTGTGCGTTGTTCATTGCATCTATATCAAGAACTTTCGTAAGGTTTTTAAATGTGCTTTCCAAAACTTCCTCAAGCTGTTCGCCCTTGCTTAAATTATATTGTGTAAGCTTTAATTCATTCTCACATTTTTCAATTTCGGTGTTAAGAGTTGCAACCTTTT
>CAYJGV010000011.1:0-36721 GCA_964369715.1 uncultured Bacteroides sp.
TGTCATTCCGAGTGTAATCGAGGAATCCGTTCCCCTCGGCAAGCATTGTCATTCTGAGGAGGAACGACGAAGAACCGCAATTATAACATGCTGTAAAAAGGACGGATTTCTCGGCATTGCCTCGAAATGACAACGATTGCCTCAAAATGACAAGCAAATTAAGTTCAGATTATTTATAATAGTATATATTAAAAAATATTATCTTGAAAAAAGGAAACCGCATTTGCAATTTCTTTATATATTAAACTGGCGTCTTCACTGGATTTATCACTGCTGTCAAGTAAAACCGTTATCGTGTATTTTGGGTTTTCCTGTGGATAAAAACCAACAAACCACGCTTCGGTAATTTCTTGTCCTGTTTCAAGATATCTTCCTGTTTGTGCAGTGCCTGTTTTTCCGCCTGTTCCACCAATTGCAGGTTTAGCACTTGCACCAATACCCTCATCAACAGAATAAATCAACATTTCTTGTAATGTTTTTGCTGTGCTTTCGTCTATCCATCTTCTAACAATTGGTTCATAAAAACTTTCTTTTAAAGTTAAATCCAACTCATCAACATAGCCCTCTACCAAAGAAGGTGAAATATATACACCATCATTTGCTATTGCGTTAAAGAAAGCGGTTACTTGTAATGGGCTTGCCGTCAATGTTCCTTGTCCAAAACTTATTCCCGCCATTTCTCCTAAATTGTTAAGCTCCTCTGCTGTTGGAATATGCCCTCTTGATGTTTGAATTGTGTTTGCGATAACAAGACTTTCGCCAAAACCTACAGTTTGCATTGCATCTTCTATTTCATAAACATCTAATTCTAAGCCCATATTTACAAAATAAGTGTTACAACTTTCGGCTAATGCCTCTTGCAAAGTTACTTCGCCATGTCCTTTTCCATATGCACAGCTGTAAGTGTGCCCTGAAATTTCTATTGAACCGTCACAATAATATACTTCATCAACAGGATAATTTGTTTCTATTGCCACAGCTGCAATAAGCGGTTTAAATACACTGCCAACATTATAGCTGCTTATTACTCTGTTTAAAAAAGGCGAATCTTCATCGTTTAAGCTTTCTGTTATATTTGAAGGGTCATATTGCGGCATACTTACACTTGCTTTAATGCGCCCTGTCTGTGTTTCCATTACCACAATCGCACCTTTTTCCATATATTCTAAGGCGATACTCTCACATATCCGCTGAACTGTGGAATCAATTGTAAGCATTACACCGGTGTTTGTCCCGCCATCATAAACGGTATAAGGCTCAACTGTGTTTATAAATTCTCCTGTTGCGCTGACAGCACAATACAATTGTTCGGCATTTCCACCGGTTTTTAAAACATCGTCGAATGCTTTTTCAAAACCGGCAACACCATTGCCATCTTCATCAATATAGCCAATTAACTGTGTTGCAATAGGCTGTGTTAAATATCTTTGACTTTGTAAATATACATAAGAATCAAAGTCGGTTGAATATGGTAAATCCATCAAAAAAGGCATACTTTGCTGAATGCTGTGATAAAATTCTTCTTTATCTTCGTCCTGTATAGAATTAAAAAGTGTTCTATAGCTTTCTTCTGTTGGAGCAACAAGCCCAACATTATTATAAGTTACACCTGTAAGTTGCCTAAATTCGCTATCATAAAAATTCCCTCTACCCTGCTCAAATTCTACATAACGCGATTGTTGATTGAATGCAGCTTCTTTATATGCTTCGTTAAAAGATAGCGTGTAAATTTTCATTCCAACAACACAAAATGCAATCATAAATATTGCAAAAACAGCAAAAAAACGATTTTGGTTCAATGTGTATACCTCCTAAAGAGTATAATTGTATACACAGTATTCCCTTTTTTTATATTAGTAAATCATATTTTTTATAATTCAATGGGAATTTCAATATTATTTTCAAATGAGTAAATTGTGCATTTACTTACTTTTAAATTAAATTGGTTTTCAATTGCAAATTTATAAAGTAAAAGCTGTTTTGAATATGTGTTTATAAATTGCTGATTTGTCTTGTTTTTATCAGTTTTATAATCTATGATTTCAGCCTTATTATTGTTGATAATCAAAACGTCCACTATGCCTTGAACTTGAATTTTTTTATCCTGTACTACAATTGGCAAATCATCATAAATTTCATTTGCATTAACTTCTGTAATAAAATCGTATTCTTTATATAATTTTTGCGCATTGTTGATTCTTTTTGCGGTGTCAGAATTTAAAAATGCCATTATTTTTTCACGAGGTAATTTTTCTGCAATTATTTCACTTATAAAATGTTTTTGCACAAGGCGTTTTATTTCGTTTTCTAAATTATCTTTTGCATTTTTGAAATCAGCATATTGTAAAAATGCATGTTGCGCTGTGCCTTGCTCTGCCGAGGTTAGCCCTTCGCTAAATGAAAATGCAGGGCGAGATAAAATAAAATCGGTTTTGCTGTGGCTTATATCCGAAACACTTAATTTTAACGGCAAAGCAAAATTATCCTCTTTAATTTTATTAGCAATTTTAAAATTATTTAAAATTTCGCCTAAAAGCTTGTTATCAGGCTTAGACTTTCTTTCAAATATCTTTTTGTTTTCTTGTTTTTCATATAATTCTATATTAAAAATCTGTGCATTAAATTCACCCAAAGGTTTTGCTAATTTAATTGTTTGCGCCTGTGCAATTTTTCTTAAATTACCGCAATTGGGGTGTAATAATGCGGCAATGCAAAGCCAAGCTGCAAAATTATTTTGACGTTGCACCAAAATTGAAATATCAATAGATGTGCTTAAAAAATCTGCTAAATTGCTTAGAGTTTTTTGTGCATTTGCAATGGGTGCACATACAATTAATTTATCTTTTGCACGTGTCAGCGCCACATATAAAATTCGCATTTGTTCGCTTTTTGTCTCGTTTGTTTTAACAAAGCTTATTGCAGAGTGCATCGCAGTGGAAAAAATTCCACCGCCTTCTTCGCTTTTAAGTTTAAACCCTGCACCAAGAATCGGGTGAAATAGATATTGATCATATGAATCTCTAAAATTAAATTGTTTTGCGGCATCAGCAAGTATCACTATTGGAAATTCAAGCCCTTTTGAGCGATGAATTGTCATAATTGAAACACAGTTTTTTGCCGGGGTGGCACTTGAAGCAGAGCTCATATTTACACTGTTATCTATGCGGCGTAAAAAATTAGTTAGTCCCGAGGAACTATAAATACCTTGTGAAGCATTTGAAGCATAAGCAATAAAAAGGCGTATATTCTCCCTTTTAATATCACCATTTTCCATAGCACTTATAATTGCTTCATAATTTGTAAAGTTCAAAATTTCGCTTAAAAGCTCGGTTAAATTTATGCCTGTAGAAATGCACCTTAACCATTGCAATGTTTTACAAAACAAAGCGGCCTTGGGCATATCAGATTTTAACAATGCTGAATATAATCTGCCTTTAGGGTAATTTGTCCTTATTTTGATTATATCATCAGGTGTAAAATTAAACATTGCTGACATAAGTGTCGCTGCCATGTGGATATCCTGTCCGGGATTATCAATTACTTTAAGTAAAGAAATAATTGATGAAACTTCATTTGATGTTAAAAAGCTTTCACCTGTATCAGTAAAAACAGGTATATTTTTTTCGTTTAAAGCATTTTGATAAAGCGTAAATTTTTCACGAGTACGAAGTAAAATACAAAAATCATCATATTTGCAATCACGTGTGCCCTCGCCGTCTCTTACCTGATATTTATTTGCTACCATATCGCTTATTTTATTTGCGACAAATTCGATATCATCTTTTTGTGCATTTTCTAATTCAGTGTCAATTATATTAAATTCAAACGCCCCTCCGTCAAACTCGCTTTGAATTCCCTTTTTCAGCTCTTCACTTTCGTCATAGTTTATTTCACCGACATCTACACTCATGAGAGATGAAAAAACATAATTTACTTGATCTATTATATTTTTAGAGCTTCTGAAATTATGCCCTAAAATAATTGTTGCAGGATGCGTACTCTCATCTGCATACTGTTTAAACGTATGACGTTTTTCAATAAAAATTTCCGGGTTTGCAAGCCTAAATTTATATATACTTTGCTTGACATCACCCACGTAAAACAAATTGGAACAATCTTCATTTGCAAGACAATCATAAAGTTTTTCTTGAATTGCATTGGTGTCTTGATATTCATCAACCATGATATATTCGAACTCTTTTGAAACTTCAACAGCTTCTTTTGTTTTGTTACCGTTTTCATCGCACAATAATTTAATTGCAAGATGTTCAAAGTCACTGTACTCAAGAACTTTATCTTCAAGCTTTAAATTATAAAATTCTTTTTCAAAAATTAAAACGGCATTACAAAGTGAAGCTAAATATGGTTTTACCCTAATTTTATCCTCTTCAAATTCAGCTTGAGAGCAAATAAAAAAATTATTTTGCAAGTTTTCATTTATTTTTTTTGCAGCATCTCTTAATTTTTTAACTTTATCTGCCATTGTTTTATCTTCAACTTTAACGGATTTAAAATTAGCATATTTATGATTTTGCGAAAATTTTATAGCATCATCCCATCGGTCTTCGTCGATTAATTTTTTTATATCGTTATAATAAAGAATATCAAGCTCTAAAGCACTTTCATAATTGATTAATTCACTCTCTTCACTTACAATTTGAAGCGCTCCTTTGGTTAAAGAAATAGTAGTTTTTAAAGAATTATATATTTGTTTAACTATACTTTTGCCCCAGAGTGTTTTTGTGAAAGGTAAATTTGTATTATAATCATCAATTAATTTTTCAAGTGCTTTTTGTGGATTAGGCAAACTTCTTGAATAATCATATAATGCTAGTACAGCATTTTTAACGGCGTCATCGCTTCTTGCTTTGCCATATAACGATGCAAATTCGCAAAAAGCATCGTCTTTATACATTTCTTCAAGTGTTGATTGCATAGCTTTTTCTTTAATATTATAAATATCACTTTCGTCTGCTACACCAAAATCAGCAGGAAGATTTAAAATATTAAAATAGCGCTGTAATAAATGCATACAAAAAGAATGCATTGTACAAATATTTGTTTTGCCTATAAGCATTTTTTGCCGACGAAGCAACATATTTTCCGGCTCGTTTTTTATCATTTGTGAAAGCCTTGCCGAAAGCCTTGTGCTAAGTTCTCGCGCTGCTGCATTTGTAAATGTTACAATAAGCATTTTATCTACATCTATAGGGTTATTTTCACGTATCATTAAGCGCAATACACGTTCAACAAGTACAGCTGTTTTTCCGCTTCCTGCAGCGGCGGAAATCAACAAAGTGCCGCCATCATCATAAATAGCATTTTGTTGTGCACTTGTCCATTTAGTATTTGTTTTATTCTTTGATACTAAGCTTTTTTCTTCGGACATATTAACCTCCGTTTATTTTTTGCAAAGATTATATTACCATATTACAGCAAAATCATTTAATTAAATAAATTATCCGGTGCGCTAATCATTTTTTCGTCTATACCATCTTCATGTCCACAAATTGGACGATAATCACAATAATCACAGGGTGATTTTGCCGAATCTCTTAATGGAATCGCCTCTATTTTTCCTTGATATAATTGTTTAGCCATTTCAATTACGATATTATTTAAGTGTTTTTCTATATTTTCAAGTTTTTCGACACTTGCAAGCTTTTTAAGTGACCTTGCATTTGGCTCACCATTTATTTTAAAACTAATTGGCACATATTTGCCTTTTAGCTCTTTATCCATGCCTTTTATAATGTGCATATTATCAATTATAATTCCATCTCTCTCATAAGAAATCGGCATATTTGCATCGTGGCGAGAGGTGCTTTTTGGCGCTTTATCAGCGATAATATAAAGCACACCTGCGGGTTTTGTGCCTTTATACATTTCATTATCTGTTTTACAAAGTGTAAACATATAAAAAAGCATTTGTGCGTTTAAACCACAATAAACTTCTTCAAGTTTAAAATCTTTTTTACCTGTTTTATAATCAATAACCCTTAAATAATTGCCCTCATTGGTTTGCATCATGTCTACCCTGTCAATTTTACCTATGACATTTACAATTTCGCCTTCTTGTGTTGTAATCCTTAAAGGCGCAACGGCATTTTCACCAAAACCTATCTCTTGTTCTAATGCAAAAGGCACAAATAAACTTTGTTTTTGTTCTTCTTGCAAATATATAAGCAAGTTTAAAATATTTTCTTTAAGCCTATTTATTAAATATTTAAAGCGCTCTGAATTACTCGGCATAAACTCTTTTACATAGTCATCTGCAATTTTTGAAGATATGCTTTGTATCTCATCATTGCTCAAATTTACAAAATCTTTGCTTGTTATTTTTAATACATGTTCTAATACATAGTGAACAAAATTTCCCGATTCAAGCGGTGATAGTTCTGCTTTTTGTAATGGTTTTATTTTTAAAACATATTGAACAAAATATGCAAAATGGCATTTATTAAATTGTTCAATCCTAGTTGGCGAAATTGTCATTTCTTTACCAATCAATTTTTTTAATTCATCTAATTTTTCGACAGTAAAATGTTTTTTAACATTTGCTTTTTGCATTAATTTTAATATCTCTGCTGTTTTTTCTTGTTTAGACAGCGCAATGTCGATAGTTGCCGTAATTTCGTTGTCTATACGATAATTTGTACTAAAATAATCAATAGCGGATAGCTCTGTAAAGCTTTTTTGCTTTACAGTATGAAAAAGCGCTTTAGGCTCGAATTTAGCACACATTTCAACAAGAGCACTGCAAAGAGGTGCTCCGCCGTATTCTTGTGCTAAAGTACTGAGGTATAGACCATGAGAAGAAGAAAAAATCGCCTTGTAGAAAAACATGTTTTCAAGCAATACACGATTTTCATATCCACCGGGCATTTCTATTCCAATTTGCACAAGCTCTTGTCTATCTGCATGTGTTAAAAGCCCACTAAAACCAACTGTTTTTGGAAATTCTCCTTCGCTTACACCAAAAACAAAGCAATATTTTGGGTTTTGCAACCTCATTCTATCAGCAGTTGTAATTATAATACAATTATCAGTTTGCGGTATATGCCCAACATCATGGCTGGCAAGTAAAAGTGCAAATATTTCATCATATTCTTTTGTAGTTATTCTTTCATTTAAGAACAATTCATGCATTTTATCCAAAAGGCCAATTATAATATTATATGCCCTGTAAATATTCTCACCTAAATTAACTTGTTTTATAAATGCATTATCATTTTGCTCTATTAAGTTAGTTTTTTCTAATCCTAAAAAATTGGCTGTGCTTAAAACATGCTTTTGTGCATCAAAACTTAAAAGTAAATTATACAATGCTTTTGAAATTTGCAAAGCTGTTGTTTCATCGTTTGCAAATTTACCTATTTTATCATTAAATTTCATAATTTTTGGGTAAATTATAAAACGCAAATTTTCTGCTTTATTTAAAATTTCTTTGTCTTCTGCACTTAAGTTCGAGCTATCACCAAACCCTGATGGGTTTTTATCAAACGGAACAGCCCAATCGTCCGCACTTGGTTGCCATGTATATATATAATTTTCAAGCGCCATAATGTCCTGTGTGTCAAAACCACCAACACCTGTTTTAATTAGCCTTAGAATATTTTCACTCTGAATGCCTTTATATGCAATTTGTAAAGCGCACCTTAAAAAAGTAGCAACAGCTGTATTTTCGACTGTTGAAACTTCATCTGTAAAATATGGTATATTCATCAAATTTAATTCGTGCTTTAATGGTAAAATATATTTATCGCTTTCTCTACATATTATTGCAATATCGTTATATTTTTCACCCTTAGAAACTAATTGTGCAATTTGCACCGCAGCAGTTTTACATTCTTCGTATATATTTTTTTCATAATTTAATGTAAATTCATCATTATTTTCGCAATTTATATTTTCGAATGTATTTTCGGCATTACAAAAAAACAAGTTTAAATTAGATAAAATTTCACTGTTTTTATGCCTATAATCCACATTTAATACTTCTGGTGCTTTTACTGCTATATTTCTTCTTTTAGCAATACGTATTAAACGTGCAGCGGCTTTTTTCACAGAACTAAAAAGCCCAAATCCACCCTCGTTTTCAAAAAGTGTGTCAGCACAAAGGCTTACTGTGCAATCGGAATTTTGCATTATTAATTCCAGCATTTTATATTGTGGTGCAGTAAATCCATCAAAGCCATCAATGTAAAATTCGATATCCTCAAAAAAACCAATATCAAGATATTGTGTTGCAAGTGTAATTCTATCTTGTGGGTCGATAGCTATGTTTTTAATCAAACCCTCATAAGCTGCATAAATTAATGCGATTTCTTTAATTTTTTCATTATTATCAGATATCGAAAGCAAATCATCTACACTTGCACCTGCGGTTTTAAACTCGTTAATAATTTGTGCACACATGGCGCAAAATCCTGTATTTTTCCTCTGATTATAGTATAATTTCAACTTATCGCCAAGGCTTAGTGCAGCTTGACGCACTAAAACTACCCTTTGTGCATCACTTATTGTACCAATTGCTGTACCACCAAATTTTTCTAATATAAATTCGGCAAAGCTTGTAAAACTATATACATTCGCATAAGACAAAAATCCATCTTTAAGGGTATTGTAAAGCATAGTCTCACTGGTTTGTGAAAACTGTTCAGGTACAATTAATATGCTGTTTTTTTCTAATTTTGCACGCTGTTTTATTTCGTGCATAATATTATGTGTTTTTCCTGTACCTGAAATTCCAATTATAAATTTAAGCATTAAACCACCCCTAAAATTTATATATTTTTTTATAATAGTATCTTAAACAGCCGTAAATATCAATTTATAAAAGTTCATTCTATTGACAAAATGTGAAAATATTTATAAAATTAAGATAACTATTAATATTTATCTGATATAATGTTGTTTTTATATTAGTATAACATTTTAAACATGATTTTGTCACTTGTATTTTATTTACTGTATTTTCTACATTAAATATTATCATTATAGATGTACCAAATTTGTCCCAATGCAAAAAATATTTTTGTTTTTGGTTTTAGTTAAAGTTAAATTTATTTTGGTAAAAACCAAAGAACGGAGACCACTATGCCCCCAATCACAGTTATGATAAAACCTGCAAGCGGAATGTGCAACATGCGCTGTAGCTATTGTTTTTACATTGATGAGACCACACACAGAGAAACAGAAAACTATGGCAAAATGAAAATTGAAGTATTGCAAAAAGTAATAAAAAATGTTCTTAGCTTTGCACATGGAACATGCACAATTGCCTTTCAAGGTGGCGAGCCAACTTTAGCAGGGCTTGATTTTTTCCGTGAAGTTGTACGTTTACAAAGCATTTACAATGTTAACAAATGTCAAATTTTTAACGCTATACAAACCAATGGTTATGCGTTAAACAGCGATTGGGCAGCATTTTTTGCAAACAACAATTTTTTAGTTGGTGTTTCTTTAGACGGCCCTAAAGAAATACACGATAAATATCGTTTTGATGCAAAGGGCGAAGGCACATATTCTCGTGTAATGAAAAGCATACAATTATTAAAACAACATAAAGTCGAATTTAATATACTTTCAGTTATAACCAAAACAACATGCAAGCACACTAAAAAAATTCAAGGTTTTTTTGAAAGAAATAATTTTGAATGGCAACAGTATATACCATGTTTAGACCCACTTGAAGAAAAGCGTGGTGGACACCCATGGTCACTTACGCCGGATGCTTTTGGCGAGTACTTAAAAACATCTTTTACAATTTGGTATAGCGAGGCGCTTAAAGGTAAGCGTTATTATCATCGCTATTTTGATAATCTACTGCTTATACTTAACAGACAACACCCAGAGGCTTGTGGTATGGGTGGAATTTGCAATTACCAATATGTTGTAGAGGCAGATGGCAGTGTTTTCCCTTGTGATTTTTATATGCTTGATGAATGGAAAATTGGAAATTTAGCAACAGACAGTATTGATGAAATTAATGATAAAAGAGAAGAACTGCAATTTATTGAACAGAGCAAAGTGGTAAACCCTGCTTGTGAAATGTGCAAGTGGTATACTCTTTGTCGTGGTGGTTGCCGAAGAGACAGAGATTATTTTGTAGATGGAATTGGCCTTAATTATTATTGCGAAGCTTATAAAGACTTTTTTGAATTTGCAACACCAAAATTAGTTGAAATCTACCGCTTAATAAGCACAGGACAACTTGCAGAAGTTGGCGAAAAAAAATAATTTTATAAAAATTTATATTAAAAACAAAGCAAGCTGTGATGAAATATTTCATCACAGCTTGCTTTTGTATTATTTGAGTTATAAAATTGCCACATTCGATATAAAAAAACGGATTCCTCGCTTGCACTCGGAATGACAAAGCACGCTTTAAAGGGGCGGATTCCTCGCTCGCACTCGGAATGACAAGGCACGCTTTAAAGGGGCGGATTCCTCGCTTGCACTCGGAATGACAAAGCACGCTTTAAAAGGGCGGATTCCTCGCTCGCACTCGGAATGACAAGACATTAAAGCTTGTATCTTATTTTATAATATCTAAAAACAGCAATTAAAATTTATCAAAAACCCACCCTGCCGTCTGCAACCAATTATAACCTACCGAATGGTAGGTGGGTGCCCTGCCGAAATTTCACGCTCCCTTCTTCCGCTTGCGGCCGAAGCCGGGCGGGAGGTCTGCAATCCCTTTCTTGGACATACGGGCTCCCGAATAATAGTTAGTAGGATTAAACGCGGTTGCAACAAATCGAACAGGGCAGGATTTTAAGCCTTTTAACTAATTGTATTTGGGTCGATATCAAAAAGCTCTGTCAAACGGTTTGCAAACATTCCACCAACCGCTGTAAGCTCTTCTTCATCTTCAACAATGCTTAAAAATTCATCGCCATTATCATCTTCAACTTTCATTATAATGAGATTTGCGTCTTCCTCAAGCATTTCTTTTGGGTCTTTAATATACGGCACCATTGCAAGGTATCGCATTTCATTAAAATCTGCAGCATCTATTACTTCAAATTCAAATTCTTTTCCGTCTTCATCTGTTAAGGTAATTATATCCGGGTCGTAATCTTCAAATTCATTTTCTAATTTATCATTTTGAGCCATATTTAACTCTCCTTATTATTTTGTGCAATTTACTATACTATTATTCTATCTAAATTTACCTCAACAGTCAAGTGTGATATTTTTTTACACAGTACAAAATAATATAATAATTTTGTATGATGTTATAAAAAAACCATTTATTTAAGTTTATAATATTCTTGCAAAAAAACATATATTACATTTTATGACATCATTAATAAAAATATGCTTATATTTCACTATATTTTATAAATTATATAGTTTTTTATATCTTGAATTATTTTTATGAAATGTTATAATTATAATAAGCATAAATATTTTAAGGAGTTGCTTTTTTGAAAATTAATATATTAAAAACATCACTTGCTTTAATTCTTGCATTCATATTTTTATTCACATCTTGTTCTGCAAATACTGAAAGCGAAGAGCGAAATTACATCGAGGGCTCGACAGAAATGCAATTGGCCTTGCCTGTTGAGGGCGAAACAATTGCTGTTATTGAAACAGATTTAGGCTCAATTTCAATAAGGCTTTTTGCAAATGATGCGCCTATGGCTGTTGAAAATTTTATAGGTCTTGCAAATTCGGGTTATTTTAACGGCATTACCTTCCACAGAATTGTAAAAGATTTTGTTATTCAAAGCGGAGATGCAACAGGCACAGGCACAGGTGGTTCAACTATATGGAACAATCAAGCTTATCCGCTTGAAATAAGCGATAATTTGCACCATTATACCGGTGCTTTAGGTATAGCGCACAGCGGCAGTGGCACAGATAATACAAGCCAGTTTTATATTGTGCAAACTCCGTCGAACAACATAAGTAATTCACAATCAGTTTCGCTTAAAGATAGCGGAATGCGAGAAGAAGTTGCTGAAATTTACAGACAAATTGGTGGCACACCCCATTTAGACAATATGCACACTGTATTCGCACAAGTGTTTGATGGCATGGACGTTGTTGACGCCATTGCACAAGTTGAAGTTGATGAAAACGGTCAGCCCCTTGAGCCTGTAAAAATAACAAGTGTCACAATCACAACATATACCGCCCCAGCAGAAGACCAAAGTGTCAGTGAGAGCGATATAAGCTCCACCGAAGTTGACAGCACATCAGAAAACAATAGTGCGACAAATGAATAAAAAGTTCATATTAACAATATTAAAAATTAAATTTTAATTTTAAAATATTCATTAATATCAAATCGTCATTATGGTAATATTAAATAATAAGTCTGTCTAAAACACAAATATAAAAGTGAATATGAATATGTTTAAAGGAGTGTTTTTTTGGTACGATTTTGGAGAATATTATTATCTCGCACATTTTTTTTAATAACTCTCTTTTTATTTCAAATTGTAATAGTAGTGTTTTTTTCTATGCAAATAACATTTATAAATTTATCGCTTTACTCTTCGTCATCGGTATTAATGGTTATTATTGCGTTAATTTTATTTGAAAGAAACAAATTGCAACCCGCTTATCAAATTATGTGGATAATAATTATTTTAGCAGTGCCAATCTCTGGGTTTGTTTATTTTTTACTTTTCGGAAGACGTAATTTTACACATAAAAGCTCTAAGGAGTTAAGTGCAATTGAAAGGCGCTTTGCAAAAAGCATTTTGCCTGATGCATCTGCAATTAAACAACTTATTATAACTGATTCATCTGCACAAAAATGCGCAGAATACCTTGCAACTAATTCTGCCTCCCCTGTTTATTCAGGCACAAAAGCAACTTATTTTTCTACAGGTGAAGAGTTCTTTTCGTTTTTTTTAGAAAAACTAAAAAAAGCTGAAAAATTCATCTTTATGGAATATTTTATAATTGATGAAGACAGCAGAATGTGGAAAGAAACCTTAGAAATATTAAAAGAAAAAGCACTTGCCGGTGTTGATATTAAAATTTTATATGACAGTTTTGGTTGTATTGCTTCGCTGCCTGATGACTACCCTGAAAAACTAGGAAAATTTGGTATACAATGTTATGCAGTAAACTCTTTACATTTCACATTTGAAGTAAGGCAATATAAATTATTTAACCATAGAGACCACCGAAAAATTACTATTATTGATGGAGATGTGGGTTTTTCGGGTGGGCTTAATTTTGCTGATGAGTATATAAATGAATTTGCACGGTTTGGTCATTGGAAAGACACAGCCTTTTGCCTTGAGGGTGCGGCAACATATAAATTAACTGCCATTTTTTTAAGTATGTGGGACTTCACGGCTAAAACTAAAACAAATTTAGACGATTATAAAAGCGATGTTTTCTATCCATCAAGAGGATTTGTCCAACCTTTTTGCGATTCACCTTTAGACGACGAAAATGTAACAGAAAACACTTTTTTCAATCTTGTTCAGCGCACAAGAAACTATATTTATATAACCACACCATATTTAATTGTAGACAACAAAATGTTTACAATGCTTTGTCTTGCCGCAAAAAGTGGCGTTGATGTGAAAATCATTACACCGGGAATACCTGATAAAAAATACGCTTTTCATGTTACACAAAGCTATTATGCAAGCCTTTTACAAGCAGGTGTACGCATTTACGAATACACACCGGGCTTTATGCATGCAAAAATGCTTTTAAGCGATGATTCTGTCGCAATTTTAGGCAGTGCAAACTTAGATTACAGAAGTTTACATTTACATTTTGAAAATTGCTGTATGTTTTACCATAATAATATTGTGAACGATGTTAAAAATGATTTTGAAGATACGCTTAAAAAAAGCCGTGAAATAACTTTGGATGACGTAAATAAAACCCCCATGTGGAGGAGGTTTGTAAGAGCTATTCACAGAATATTTGCACCATTAATGTAAATTATTTTTTTCGTCCGATAATCCAATAGACAATAAATGCAAAATTAACAAAAGCCACCAAAAGCGCCCAATTTCGATAAGACAGCACTTTAACATTATTGTTATTTGATAAATAAAGCAATGTAAAAATTCTGCCCACAATATCCAAAGTTGCAAGTATAATTATTATATAATAAATTTCCATTTTAAACCTCAAAATTTTATTTTAATAATAATACAATATAAATTTTTTAATGTCAAACAGACAATTTTACTTTATTGCTATTGACACATTTTATATTTATATTATAATATTCATATACTTTATTTCGGTAAAGTGAAATTTTTAACAAGCGGAGGTATAATACAATGTCTCGTGTATTTAATTTCAGTGCAGGCCCATCCATGTTACCGCTTTCTGTTTTGCAAAAAGCACAAAGCGAATTTTTATCTTACGGTTCAAGCGGTCAATCCGTTTTAGAAATGAGCCACAGAAGTAAAGTTTATGACGCTATAATTAACAATACTTTTTCATCACTTAAAAAAGTGTTACAAATACCTGATAATTATAAAATCGGATTTTTACAAGGCGGTGCAAGTTTACAATTTGCAATGGTGCCTATGCATTTAATGAAAACAAAAACAGCTGATTATTTTGTAACCGGCCAATTTAGTGGCAAGGCGCAAAAAGAAGCATTAAAATACGGTAATGCAAATATCGTTGCAAGCAGTAAAGACAAAAACTTTACTTATATCCCTGATGTTGACACTGCAACTTACAGCAAAGATGCAAGCTATATACATATTTGTGAAAACAATACAATTTATGGCACACGCTTTACTAAATTACCCAATGTTGAAGGTGTACCACTTGTTGCCGACATGAGTAGCTGCATTTTAAGTCGTCCAACTGATGTTAACAAATATGGTTTGATTTATTTTGGTGTACAAAAAAATGTTGCACCTGCCGGCATGGCTGTTGTTATTATTCGTGACGATTTACTAAATGACTCAAGAGACGACATTATTCGTGCCGATTTGACAGACTATAAAACAATTATTGATGCCGACAGCATGTATAACACCCCACCAACTTACAATATTTACATGATGGGGCTTGTGCTTGATTGGATTGAAAAAGAAATCGGTGGCCTTGCTGCGATGGAAAAAATCAACAATGATAAAGCAGCATTATTATACGACTTTATAGATGAAAGCAAATTTTTCAACAACCCTGTCAACAAAGCTGACAGAAGCATTATGAATGTTGTTTTCACAAGCAAAAACGAAGATACCGATGCAAAATTTTGCAAAGAGAGCGAAGCGGCAGGCTTTGTTAACCTTAAAGGACACAGAAGTGTTGGCGGCATGAGGGCTTCAATCTATAACGCTATGCCAACAGAAGGCGTGAAAAACTTAGTTGATTTCATGCATAAATTTGAAAAGGAGAACGCATAATGTATAAAATTAACACTTTAAACAGCATTTCTCCAAAAGGCCTTGATAGATTTTCTAAAAATACATTCACAATAAGTGAAGAAACAAATGATGCACAGGGTATTTTGGTGCGCAGTGCCTCAATGCACGATATGCAACTAGATAATTCATTGCTTGCTATTGCTAGGGCCGGTGCAGGTGTAAACAATATTCCTATTGACAAATGTTCAAACGAAGGCGTTGTTGTTTTCAACACACCCGGTGCTAACGCAAATGCTGTTAAAGAACTTGTGATGTGTGCTTTGGTGCTTTCTTCACGAAATGTTTTGAAATCTGCCGATTGGGTAAAAGAGCTTAAAGGAAAAGGCGATGCTGTCCCCTCTTTAGTTGAAAAAGGCAAAGGTCAATTTGTGGGTCCAGAGCTTTATGGCAAAAAATTGGCAGTTTTAGGCCTTGGTGCAATTGGTGTTAAAGTAGCAAATATGGCAGTTCACCTTGGAATGGATGTTTATGGCTACGACCCATATTTATCAATTGAATCTGCTTGGAATTTATCTCGCAGTGTAAAACATTGTGTTAATTTATCCGAAATTATTTGCGAAGCCGATTACATCACTTTGCATATGCCTGTAACCGATAAAACAAAATATTTTATAAACGAGCAATTAATTTCACAGCTAAAACATGGTGTTCGCATCATGAACTTCGCAAGGGCTGAATTAATTGAGGCTAAAGGCATGGCTTCGGCATTAAAATCCGGTAAAGTTGCTTCTTATGTTGTGGATTTCCCAACAGAAGATATGCTTGGCGTTGAGGGTTGCATAAGTATACCGCATTTAGGCGCATCTACACCGGAAAGCGAAGATAATTGTGCTGTTATGGCTGTTGACCAATTAAGCGATTATTTACTTAACGGCAATATCACAAACAGTGTTAACTTCCCTTCTGTTTCACAGCCAAGAAGTACTGTTTGCAGAATATGTGTTGTGCATAAAAATGTGCCCGGTATTTTGGCAGCAATTACCGATGCCGCAAGTAAAGAGGGCTTAAACATTGAAAACATGGTTAACAAATCCAAAGGCGATTATGCTTACACCATGCTTGATGCCGACTCGATGACTACAGAAAATCTAAAAGATAAATTATTATCAATTGATGGAATAATTAGGGTTAGATTTATTTAATCAAGTTTATTTCATTAAGTATTTCTTTATTAATAAATATATGCTATAATAGCTATGATTTGCTTATAAATCATAGCTATTATTTTAATTACAGGCTTATTTGCTTTTCATTGCTTTATCTATATTATTCATTGCCTTATTTGCTGTTTTGCTAATTTTTTTACTCATTCTTTTGATTTCTTTAGGATGATTTTGCGCTACATATGCGCCTACAGCGCCAACGGCAGTTCCTATTGCAACACCCATTGCGGCAGTAGCAATATTGTTTGATGAATTTCTTCTCATATTTTAAGCCTCCTTTAATTTTGTTTGCAATTATTATATGCATTTTATTTTTCACTATTCTTTAAACATTTATTTTTTTGAAAGGAATATTATATGCCCTCATTAAAGCGTGCCCTTTGTATACAAGATATTTCTGGCATTGGCAGATGTAGTTTAAGTGTTGTTTTACCAACATTAAGCACCATGGGTATACAAGCATGCCCTTTGCCCACAGCACTGCTTTCAAGCCATCCTTTGGGTTTTGATGCACCTGTTCACGAAAATGAAACGGATTTTTGCATAGATGTTTTAAATTCATATAAAAATCAAAATATTAAATTCGATGCAATACTCTCAGGTTATCTTTGTGATGAAAAACAAGTTGATATGGTTTTATCGGCATTAAAATATAACGATAATTCATTAAAAATAATCGATCCTGTTATGGCAGACCACGGAAGACTTTATTCTAAAAGTACAATTAAGCTTTGCAGCGCAATTAAACAATTATGCCATTATGCAGATATTATCACACCTAATGTAACTGAAAGTGCTGTTTTGCTTGATTTAAAGCCATCTGATGAACCACTTGAGTTACAACTATGGGAAAACAGACTTTTTGAATTAAATGGTATTTATAAAAATTGCAAGGCTATTATAATCACAGGCGCAAAATTGCCAAGCGGTGAAAGCGGAAATGCTGTTTTAATTTTAAACGCAAATGAAAAACCAAACTTTAAATTTTTGCAATATGCTTTAGTAAATGAAAACTACCCCGGCACAGGAGATTTATTTGCAGCATTATTGTGTGGTTATTTATTAAAAGATTTTGACATTGTTACTGCAATTAATAATAGTGCAAATTTTGTAAGCGAAGTGGCATTATATACTTTCAACCAAGCAACAAATAAACGATATGGCGTACAATTTGAGCCATTTTTGTATAAATTAAATTTAGAGTGAAATAAAGGAGATTACTTTTGCCTAAAATAAATATAGTTTTAATAGAACCTCAAATTCCCCAAAACACAGGAAATATTGCACGCACATGCGCCGCAACCGGTGCAAGCTTGCATTTAGTGGGACCAATGGGTTTTAAAATTGATGATAAAAAATTAAAACGTGCGGGACTTGATTATTGGCATATGCTTGATATTACACATTATGAAACTTCTGCTGAATTTTTTGAAAAATGTGATGGAGAGTGTTTTTATTTCACCACAAAGGCCCCAAACAGATATACCGATGTAAAATACCCTGATAATTCTTATATTATTTTTGGGCGTGAAGATGCCGGATTGAACGAAGATTTATTAAAGGACAATTTGCAAAAATGTGTACGTTTACCGATGATTGATGATGCAAGAAGCTTGAATTTATCAAATGCTGTTGCGATAGCAACATATGAGGTATTGCGGCAGAATAATTTTGATGGTTTACTTGACGCAGGATTTTTAAAAGGTTAATGAATTATTTGGGAGGAAAATATGAATAGAATAAATAATCCTATATTATATATCGTTGTCCCCTGTTATAACGAACAAGAAGTTTTACCTATAACACATATTATTTTTAGTGATAAAATAAACGAATTAATATCACAAAAGAAAATTAGCAATAAAAGCAAAGTTTTGTTTGTTAATGATGGCTCTAAAGACAACACATGGCAAATTATACAAGAACTTTCACAAAAAGATGATATTTTTGCAGGTGTGTGTCTTTCAAGAAACAGAGGGCATCAAAATGCACTTTTAGCTGGGCTTATGGCGGCAAAAAATTGTGCTGACGTAACAATAAGTATAGATTGCGACGGACAAGATGACATAAACGCTATGAATGAAATGATAGACGAATATTTAAGCGGTTCTGATATAGTTTATGGTGTGCGCAGTAAGCGTACAACAGACACTTGGTTTAAACGTAATACCGCCGAGGGATTTTATAAAGTTATGAAAGCGCTTGGTGCAGATGTTGTGTTTAATCATGCGGATTATCGACTTTTAAGTAAAGAAGCCTTAGAGGGTTTATCTCAATTCACCGAAGTAAATTTGTTTTTACGCGGTTTAGTTCCACTTGTTGGTTATAAATACAGCAGTGTTTATTATGAAAGAGCAGAAAGGCTTGCCGGTGAAAGCCATTACCCACTTAAAAAAATGCTTAGCTTTGCATTTGATGGCATAACAAGTTTATCAATTAAACCTTTGCGCCTTATAACAAGTTTGGGCGTACTTGTTTCATGTTTTAGTATTATTGGCATAATTTATTCGCTTGTTTCAAATTTTTTAGGATATACAGTATCAGGCTGGACAAGTATGACAGTAGCAATTTATTTTTTAGGCGGTGTGCAACTGCTTTGTATAGGTGTTATCGGTGAATATATTGGCAAAATTTACAGCGAAACCAAAAGCCGTCCACGCTTTATTATTAGCGAAACAGTGGGCGATATAAAAACCACAAAAGACAAGGAGTAAATATGGAAAAAATAGCATGGAAAGGCACAACTTTATTAGGGCCTGTGCCACCTGTTTTGGTTACTTGCGGCACTATGAGTGAACCTAACGCATTAACAATAGCTTGGACAGGAATAATTAATTCTCACCCACCAAAAACATATATATCAGTTAGAAAAGAACGATATAGCCACGAAATTATTTCACAAACTAAAGAGTTTGTGATTAATTTACCATCTGCACCCATTATAAGAGCAATTGATTATTGTGGGGTTAGAAGCGGCAGAGATGAAAACAAGCTTGAAGCGACAAATTTGGGCACACAAAAAGTTAAAGGCTATAAATGCCCAATGATTGAACAAAGCCCTGTCAGCCTTGCTTGCAAAGTTACTGAAATTATTGAACTTGGCACACATGATATGTTTTTAGCAGATATAACAGATGTTTATGTTGCTGAAGAGTACATGGACGAAAAAGGAAAATTAAATTTAGCTAAGGCAAAATTATGCGCTTATGTTCACGGTGAATATTTTCAACTTGGAAAACGTGTCGGAACATTTGGCTTTAGTGTAAAAAAACGCAAAAGAAAACCGACCAATAAAAAAGGCAAAAAATAAAATTGTGAAATTATAATTTTCCACAATTTAATATTGCTATATATTTTTGCTTTGTTTTTGCTGTGATGAAATTATTTCATAAAACTTTAAGCAAAAATTATATATACATTTAAAATAAAGCAGGTAACTTTTTAATTTTATAAATTGATTTTGTACTTGCCTGTGTTATGTAGATAACACAGAATCACCCTATAATTTGGACGATAATTATAGGATAAAATATAATCGTCAGAAAGATAAATAATGAAAAAAACCAATGCAAAAACACTTGTTCGCATTGCGGTTATTGCCGCAATTTACACAGCTATCAGCGTTGCCCTTGCGCCCATATCTTACGGTATGTTGCAAGTTAGGGTTAGCGAAGCACTAACATTGCTACCGGTAATTATGCCGGGTGCAACTTTAGGCGTAATTATAGGCTGCTTTTTAACAAATTTAATCGGAGTTTTCACCGGCGCAAATATTTTAGGCGCATTAGATGTTGTTTTTGGCACCTTTGCCACAATATGTGCAGCTATTTGCACATTAAAACTCCGCAATATTCGTATGTATAATTTACCAATTATGTCAGCATTACCTCCTATTTTTTTTAACGCTGTAATAATTGGTTTAGAGTTAACTTTTCTTTTTACAGGCGGTTTTGATTTAATTGTATTTTTAACTCAAGCTGCTTGGGTTGGCTTAGGTCAGGCTATTTCATGCCTAGGTTTAGGCTTAATTTTAGTTAGAACCATCGAAAAAACACCCACGTTAAAAAATGTATTAACAAGCGAATAAAAAAACGGCTATAGGGCACACAGCACCCTTTGCCATAAAACGGATTCGGGTTGTATCGGCTTGGCTAGCCAGCCAAACCTTATTATTATATATGGTGATTAAAAATGACAATTATTTGGGACTGGAACGGCACTTTATTGAACGATGTACAATTGTGCAATGATATTTTAAACTCTATGCTAAAAAAACATGGATATAATGAAGTTGGAGACATAAATGCATATAGAAATGTGTTTTGTTTCCCTATAATAAAATACTATGAAGATGCCGGCTTTAATTTTAGCAAGCATTCTTTTGAAGTTTTAGCAAATGAATTTATGACAAAATTCGAAAAAGAAAGCAAGCTTTGTCATTTACAAAAAAACGCACAAGAAATTTTAAAATTTGCAAAACAAAATAAAATAAAACAAGTTATTTTATCCGCCTCCCCTATTGATGTCTTAACAAAACAAGTAAAATGGCTTGGCGTCACTGAATATTTTGATGAAATTTTAGGCCTTAATGATGTTTATGCTAAAAGCAAAATAGAGCTTGCACAAAACTTTATGTCTAAAAGCAATGAAAACCCTGATGATTTTATTTTAGTTGGTGACACCGAGCACGATTATGAAGTTGCCTGTGCATTAAACATCAAAAAGTGTATTTTATGCAACAAAGGGCATCAAACAAATGAAACACTATTAAAAACAGGTGCAGAAATAATAGATGATTTAATTGAATTAAAATATTATTTAAAATAGCTTTACATTTCAAAAATGTATGATATTATATTGTATATTATATGTTTATACTTAAATATTTTATTTTAAAGAGGTAGCATAATATGTTACAGCAATCATTAAGCAAAATATTGCGCACACAGCGTGCACATAAAAAAATTAGCCCAACAAGAATGATTGTTGGCAGCTTTTTAATAGTAATATTAATTGGCACTTTTTTATTATTGCTTCCCTTCGCTTCAAAATCCGGCGAAAGTGTTGGCCTTCTAGGTGCACTTTTTACAGCGACAAGCGCAACTTGTGTTACAGGATTAATTGTTTTTGATACTTATACCCAATTTTCTATATTTGGCCAATTAATCATTCTGTTATTAATTCAAATTGGTGGTTTAGGGCTTGTTACACTAACCACTTTTGTAAATATTGCTGTTGGACGAAGACTTGGCTTTAAAAGCATACAACTTGCAAGTGAATCTATAAACCTATCCGATTCCAGCAAGGCAAAATTGCTTTTAAAAGTAGTTATCGGTGTGGCTTTAACCGCAGAATTAATCGGTACTGTTTTGCTTTCGTTTGCATTTGTTCCACAATTTGGGCCACAGGGAATTTATTATGCTTTTTTTGTATCTATTTCTGCTTTTTGTAATGCCGGATTTGATGTCATGGGACACATGGGCGCATACAGTAGTTTAACAGGTTTTGCCGGAAATGCTTATGTTTTAATTGTAGTTGGCGTTTTAATTATCAGTGGCGGTCTGGGCTTTTTAGTGTGGCAAGATTTAATTAATTTTAAAAGAACAAGACATTTAAGGGTTCATACAAAACTTGTATTATTAATGACTGTTTCACTTTTAATTATCGGCACTGTTGGCTTTGCTATTTTAGAATGGAATAATTCAGGAACTCTTGGTTCATTATCAATTTCTGAAAAAATCACAAATTCAATTTTTCAATCAATAACAACACGAACGGCAGGTTTTAACAGTGTTGATTTAACAAAAACATCAGCTATAACAAAATTGTTTATGACAATGTTGATGTTCATAGGTGCAGCACCAGGCGGCACAGGCGGTGGTATAAAAGTTACAACAATATCTGTTTTACTTGTTGCTGTTTTGAGCGTAATTAAAGGCAGAGAAGATGCACAAGTTTTCGGCAGAAGAATAAACCAAAAAGTTGTTTATAAATCACTTGCTATTTTTATGCTTTCAATTATTGCTGTATTCGCCTCTTCAATTACATTGTTTTTCTTTACATCAGGCACTTTTGACGCAATGAGCGCTGTTTTTGAGGCTGTTTCCGCGTTTGCTACTGTTGGGCTTTCTGTTGGTGTCACAGCATTTATGACACCGTTTGCGCAATGTTTTACTATGGTTACTATGTTAATAGGACGTGTTGGCCCCGTTTCAATGGCTATTTCGCTTGCATTAAAAGGAGATTCTTACAAAGAAGCTCACACCATATTGCCACAGGCAGATTTAACTGTGGGTTAGAATATAATATTTGGGGCAATGTTTATTCATTCAAACTACTTTTCGGATTTTCCCGATAACAGTTTAAAGTGAATACGCATTGCCCTTTTATTTTGACTATTTTAATTGAAATAAAAACATAGAAACTATATTATATTGTCAAATTATAAATAATTGATTTATATATTTTTTTGATAATATTTACTTTTAAAAATTTCTATTTTATGTTATAATATAGGATATTATGCAAAAAAACAATTTCACAAATGTTTAGGGAGATTTTCTAAATGATTAACACTAATTTTAACGATAAAGTATTACTAATAACAGGCGGCACAGGCTCTTTTGGCAACGCTGTTTTAAACCGCTTTTTGCAAACAGATATAAAAGAAATACGTATTTTTTCACGTGATGAAAAAAAACAAGACGATATGCGCCATGAATTTCAAATGAAAAACCCAAAATCGGCAGAAAAACTTAAATTTTATGTCGGTGATGTACGAAACATTGACAGCCTTAGGGATGCCGTACGAGGTGTAGATTATATTTTCCATGCAGCTGCATTAAAGCAAGTTCCAAGTTGCGAGTTTTTTCCAATGGAAGCTGTTCGCACAAATGTTATAGGAACAGACAATGTTTTAACCGCCGCAATTGATGCAAAAGTTAAACGCATTGTGTGTCTATCTACAGATAAAGCAGCATACCCCATAAATGCAATGGGCATAAGCAAAGCAATGATGGAAAAAGTAATTTATGCTAAAGCACGCAATGTAAATGAAGAAGATACAACAATTTGTTGCACACGTTATGGTAATGTTATGTGTAGCCGTGGCAGTGTAATTCCTTTGTTTATTGACCAAATTCGTGCAGGTCAACCATTAACTATAACCGACCCTTTAATGACACGCTTTTTAATGAATTTAGACGAAGCTGTTGATTTAGTTTTATTTGCATTTGAAAACGCAAAACCCGGTGATTTATTCATACAAAAAGCTGATGCAAGCACAATTGAAGACTTGGCTAAAGGCGTGCAAAAACTTTTTGGTGACACAGGCTTAAAAATTATTGGCACACGCCATGGTGAAAAACTATACGAAACCTTAATGACACGTGAAGAGCATTTAAAGGCAGTTGATATGGGTGATTACTTTAGAATTTCTGCCGATGGAAGAGACTTAAATTATGACAAATATTTTGTTGACGGCAATGTTTTAACCGAAAGTGAAGATGCATACACAAGCCATAACACAACAAGGCTTGATATTGATGGTGTTGTTAAAAAACTTTTGACAAACGATTATGTTAACCGGGAGCTCTCAAACAATGAACAATAAGAATATATTAATCACAGGTTCAAATGGTTTTATCGGCAAAAACTTAGTTGCAACTTTAAAAACAAAAAATTATGATAATTTGATGTTATTTGATGTTGATTCCGATAAAAACAGTTTAATTGAATATGCAAAAAAAGCTGATTTTGTCTTTCATTTAGCAGGTGTTAATCGCCCAAAAGATGCAAGTGAATTTTATGAGGGAAACAGGGATTTAACCCAACAACTATTGCACACATTAAAAGAATGTGGCAATAAAGCACCTGTTTTAATTACAAGCAGTGTTCAAGCACTGAGCGATAACGATTACGGTAAAAGCAAAAAAGAAGCTGAAATGCTTGTTTTTACGCATGAGAATGAAAATTTCTCTACTACATTTGTTTATAGGCTTCCGGGCGTTTTTGGCAAATGGTGTCGCCCTTCATACAATAGTGTTGTTGCCACATTTTGCCATAATATAGCAAATGATCTGCCCATTGAAATAAGGGATGAAAATTATTCATTCCCTCTTGTTTATGTTGATGATGTCGTAAATAATTTTATACTCGCCCTTGAAAACAGCGAAAAAATCGAGCGTGATAATGATAATATTTGCATTTTAAACTGTGATATATACACTGTCAGCTTAAAAACTCTTGCCGATACTTTATATTATTTTAAAGATAGCAGAAAAACTTTAGGCACAGCAAATATGAATAATAATTTTGAAAAAAAATTATATTCAACTTACCTTTCATATTTAAGTGAAGATGATTTTGCTTACCCATTAAAAATGAATTGCGATGACAGAGGCAGTTTTACAGAGTTTTTACGCACTCCCGAACGTGGACAAGTAAGTGTTAATATATCAAAACCTGGAATTGTAAAAGGAAACCATTGGCACCACACAAAAAACGAGAAATTTTTAATTGTCAAAGGTGAAGGTATTGTTCGTTTTCGCAAAATTGGCTGTGAAAAAATAATCGAATATAAATTGAGCGCAGACAAGCTTGAAGTTGTTGATATTCCCACAGGATACACACATAATATCGAAAATATTGGTGATGAGGAAATGGTGACTGTAATGTGGGCAAACGAGCCATTCGATGCAAATAATCCTGATACTTTTTTCGAGCCGGTGTAAAATATAATGTTTTTTTATGCATCATTTTGCAAACTATAATTAAAATTAAAATAAATTCTCTAAAGGAGACCATGTTTTGAAAAAGCTTAAACTTATGACAATTGTGGGTACTCGCCCCGAAATAATACGTCTTAGCGAAGTTATCAAATGTTGTGATAAATATTTCGAGCATATTTTGGTTCATACAGGCCAAAATTATGATTATACGTTAAATGGAATATTTTTTGAGGACCTTGGACTTAGGGCGCCTGATTTTTATTTAGAGAGTGTCGGATCTAATTTAGGTGAAACCATGGGTAATATAATTGCAAAAAGCTTTGAATTAATGCAAGAAATTAAACCCGAGGCAGTTTTGCTTTTAGGCGACACAAACAGTGCGCTTTCTGCAATTAGCGCTAAACGTTTAAAAATACCTATTTTCCACATGGAAGCCGGCAACAGATGCTGGGATTGGAATGTCAGCGAGATGATTAACCGCAAAATTGTTGACCATATAAGCGATATTAATTTACCATACACAGAGCACAGCCGTCGCTATTTGCTTAACGAGGGTATTGACGGTAAAACAATATTTGTTACGGGCAGCCCGATGAGAGAAGTTTTATTTGCACATAAAGAGCAAATTGAAACAAGCGATGTTTTAACAAGGCTTAATCTTACAAGCAGAAATTATATCTTATTAAGTGCACACAGGGAAGAAAACATCGATAACGAGCAAAATTTTATGAGCTTAATGCAAGCGGTTAACTCTATTGCCGAAAATTATAATATGCCAATCATTTATTCTTGTCATCCACGAAGCAAAAAATTTATCGAGGCAAGAGATTTTAAATTTCACCCACTTGTGCAATCTATGCAACCTTTTGGCTTTATAGATTACAATAAATTGCAACAAAATGCCTATTGTGTTTTAAGTGACAGCGGCACTTTAAGCGAAGAAAGCGCAATGCTAAACTTCCCTGCTGTTCTTATAAGAACTTCTACAGAACGCCCTGAAGTTTTAGATAAAGGCAGTATTGTTGTCGGTGGAATTAAAGGCGAAGATGTTGAACGTGGCATGAATTTAGCCGTGAGTATGTTCGAAAACGCAGAACCTTATGTTATGGCAGAAGATTATGCCGATTTTAATGTCAGCGTTAAAATTGTAAAAATTATTGAAAGCTATACAAAAATTGTAAATGAAACTGTTTGGCTTAAAAAATAATTTTAAAAAGCCAAAATATAGTATAATGCCAAGACGGAGGGCTTAAAATTGAAACGTATTTTAGTTGTAAGCCAACATTTTTGGCCTGAAAATTTCAGAATAAATGATATTTGCAACGGTTTTTTAGAGCATGAAATAGAAGTTGATGTATTATGTGGTTTGCCAAACTACCCTAAAGGTGAATATTTCAGCGGATATTCTTACACAAAACCCCGTAAAGAAAATTTAAACGGAATTAATATTTTTCGAGCAGGTGAAATTAGAAGAAAAGGCAATACTTCTATACGAATTTTTTTAAATTATATCTCCTTCCCCCTGTTTGCTTTGTTTAATTTACCAAGGCTAAAAAGCAGACATTATGACGCTGTTTTTTGCTATAACACAAGCCCTGTTTATATGATGTTGCCTGCAATTGTATATTCTAAAATCAAAAAAGTGCCTTTAACAACTTACGTGCTTGATTTATGGCCCGAAAATTTATACTCAGTTTTGCCAATAAAAAATAAATTTTTATGCTCTGTTTTAAAAAGCTCATCACATTATCTATACAAAAAATGTGATAAATTAATTTCGCTTTCAGATGCAATGCAAGATAAAGTGAAATTAATTGCACCAAATGCAAAACATATTGTTATACCGCAATATTGTGAAGATTTTTATTTTAATGAAACCTATGATGAAGATTTAAAAAATAAATTTAAAGGTAAATTCAATGTGCTTTTTGCCGGAAATATAAGCCCTGCTCAGAATTTAGAATTGCTTTTATATTGCGCAAAACGACTTAAATCTGAAAACAACAATAATATACATTTTATTATTGTTGGCGATGGTATGAGCAAAGACGATTTGCAAAACATAATAAAAAAAGACGAAACAACAGATTATTTTACTTTTGTGGGGCAAAAAAATCCAGAGGAAATACCCAATTATCAAAGCGTTGCAGATGCACTTTTTGCAGCTCTTGCAAAAAGTGACGATTTAGGCTTAACCGTACCGGCAAAAATCACAAGTTACCTTGCAGCTGCAAAACCTTGCTTAGTGGCAATCGATGGTGAGGGTGCAAACACTGTTTTAAAGGCAAAGGCCGGCTTTGTTTGCAGTGCCGGCGATGAAAACGCACTTTATGAAAATTTAATCAAACTTGCAAATTTGTCGGAAATTGAAAGAGAAGAAATGGGCAAAAATGCAAGAGAATACTGCGCTTTAAACTTTGGGCGCAAACAATTGTTGAATAATTTAATAAATTTTATTTTATAATAGTTTAAAATAACGGAGAAATTAATGAAAACCCTAATAATTATCCCATGCTATAATGAGGAAGAAAATATCGAGCGTGTTATAACCCGCTTAAAAGCAACTGCTCCCGATGTAGATTATTTAATTGTGAATGATTGCTCTAGTGATAAAAGTGAAATTATTTGTAAAGATCTAAATTATAATTTTATTACTTTACCTGTCAATTTGGGCATTGGTGGCGGTGTTCAAAGTGGATATATTTATGCACGTGAGCATAATTATGACATTGCTGTACAAATGGACGGTGACGGACAGCACGACCCAAAATACCTAAACGATGTTATCAAACCCGTTGCCGAGGGCAAACTTGACATGAGCATCGGCAGTCGTTTTGTCACAAAAGAGGGCTTTCAAACAAGCTTTATGCGCAGGTTTGGCATAAATATATTAAGTTTTTTAATTTTTATTTTGTGTGGAAAACATGTTAAAGATGTCACAAGTGGTTTTAGAGCATGCAATAAAGATTTAATTGATTATTTTGCCAATAATTATGCGCAAGATTATCCCGAACCTGAGGCGATTATTTCCTCTGTTTTAAGCGGACGCACAGTGGGAGAAGTAAGTGTAATTATGCAAGAGCGCACAGGCGGAGTTTCTTCTATAAGCCCGATAAAATCAATTTATTATATGATAAAAGTAAGCCTTTCATTAATTGTTTTTCGAATTACACAAGGGCGAAGAAAGGGGCAAAAAAATTGAATATAGAAAGTATCCATTTCATTACAAGACTAGCCCTTTTTATAGGTGTAATTATGTTTTTTGCCGTGATTTTATTCATGATAAAAAAACAAAAATTATCTGTTAAATACGCTTTAATTTGGCTTTTTGCAGCATTTGTATTATTGGTGTTTGCTATTTTCCCGTACACCGTGTTAGTTTTAAGAGATATCTTAAACATGGAAATGCCTGTAAATGTTGTTTTTACAATAGCCATTGCATTTATTTTGCTTTTACTTTTAAGTTTATCAAGTATTGTTACAGGGTTTTCTTTAAAAATAAAAAAACTGACACAACAGCTTGCTTTTTTAGAAAAACGTGTAAGAGAACTTGAAGATAAAAACAAGGAAAATAATTAATATTATAAAATATTCGATAATTAATTTATAAGGGGTTTTTTATGGAATTCATTTCATTTGCATATATTGTTTTTTTGTTAGTAATAAGTGTTTTTTATTACATTTTCCCAAAAGTTGCAAGGCCATTTTTGCTACTTAGTGCAAGCACTGTTTTTTATTTATACGATGCAAAAAACGCAAGTTTTATTTTATTTTTGTTCGCTGTAACAACAATTACATATATTGCAGGCTTTGTTTTAGACATTATAAAACAAGAGTATAAAATTGCACGAATTGCCACTTTAGCTATAACACTTTTAATGTGTTTTGGTGCACTTGTATATTATAAATACAGCTCATTTTTATTCGGAACAGCCTTCAGCATTGCGGTTCCTTTGGGTATAAGTTATTTTACATTTTCATCCACAGGATATTTAATTGATATTTACAGAGGTAAAATTAAAAGCGAAAAAAACTTCTTATACTACGCTTTATTTGTAACATTTTTCCCAAATATTATTGCAGGCCCAATTGAGCGTGCAGGTAATATGATACCGCAATTTAAAAACAATATTGAATTTAATTACACTTCATTCAGCGGTGGTATTTTTAGAATTTTATGGGGCTTTTTCAAAAAACTTGTAATTGCAAATGCACTTTTATCAATAGTTCAAACTGTGTTTGCTAATATGGAAAATTATCCGGGACCAATGTTAGTTATTGCGGCGCTATTATTTTCTTACCAATTATACATCGATTTTTCGGCATTATCCGACATTGCAATTGGTTCAGGTGCCGTTTTTGGCTTGACAATTATGGAAAACTTTAAGCGTCCGCTTGCTGCACCAAGCATTACCGATTTATGGCGCCGTTGGCATATAAGTCTTTCTTCTTGGTTTAGAGATTACCTATACTTCCCTCTTGGTGGTAGCCGTAAAGGTAAAATTCGCGCCGGTGTAAACACTGTTATTGTTTTTACTGTCAGTGGTTTATGGCACGGTGCTTCAATCGGTTATTTAATTTGGGGTGCATTAAATGGAATTTTCCTCGTTGTGGATAAAGAAGTTTCTCCTTTAAGAGAAAAACTACACGAGAAAAACCCAATTCAAATTTTAAAGCCTGTTTTGCTCTTTTTGCAATCAATAATAACCTATTTACTATTCACAGCAGCTATTGTATTTTTCTGTGCAGAGCTATACAGCCCTGCCGATGAAGGCTGGTTAGCAGGACTATATCTTTATTCAAATATGTTCTCTGATTTTGGTTCGCTTTTTGATGGCACAGTTGAAGGCATTTTCACTACACTAGGTTTTGAAGGCTTAAAACTTTGGATAATTATTGGAAGTATAATTGTTATAGAAGGCCTTGAAAGCAGCTTAATTCCAATTCATGAGCTAATCAGAAAAATTCCATTTTTCCTGCGTTGGCCGTTATATTATGCAATCATATTAACAATTTATTTCTTTGGCGAGTTCGGTGTTTCGGGCTTTGTATACCAAGCATATTAAGGAGGGAAAACCATGAAATTTAATATAAAAGAAATTTTATTAAAAATAGCAAATAGACTTTTAAGCTCTATTCGCATAATTGTTGCCTTTTTTCTCCTTATAACAATTCCGCTATTTACAATATATTACAGCTATACAACAGATGTTTCAGGCTTTTTTCAAGGCGATTTAGCACTTAGGGAAGTTTCGGAAATGGTACTTGCCGGTACCGATATTATTGGTTATGAAAAATTGAATAATAGCGAACGTGATATTATGAAAATTTTTGCAAATAATATAGACCCTGTGCCTACTACAATAGCTCTTGGCTCAAGCCGTGTTTTACAGCTTACCGATGATATAGTGGCCGAGTTTACCGGCAGTGAAAGTTTTTTTAATTGTGCAATGACCGGCGGTGATGCGGCAGACGTTTTAAGTACTTTTTATTTATTTGACAATCAAGATAGATTACCTGAAAATATAATAATAGGCTTTGACCCATGGGTTTTACGTGACGACGAGGGTGAGGGCGGCTGGGACCGCAGAAGTGATAAAGAGCTTTATACCGAATTTTTAAATGATAAATTAGGCTATAATATTGTTTATGAAAAAGAGGACAACAGCGCCGCATACGAGGCTTTGTATTCTCCAAATTATTTCCAAGACAATATAACTTTTACACTTAGAGACAGTGCCGCTGTTGAAAAACCTGAGGCCGTTGTAGGCGATTTATATGCACAAACTACAGAAGTTAAATGCAGTGACGGCAGCCTTTTATATGATGTGAATTTTAGAAGCCGTACACAAGAAGAAATTGATAGTGATGCATATTATCAAACAGAAAACCTATTACACATGCAAAATTATCCCGAGCTTAGCACTTTTATGCCTGAAGTTTTCGACAAATTTTTTGAATATGCTCAAAGTCGTGGGGTAAATATAATTATACTATTAACACCCTATCATCCTATAACATACGATTATGTTGCATCTACAGCCGAAACCGACCCCGAAAGATATGGCGGATTTTTAGCGACTGAAGCAAAAATAAGAGAACTTGCAGCAAAATACAATTTCCCTGTTTATGGTTCTTATAACCCACATGCTATTGAAGGCGTAACTTCTGCAGATTTTTTTGATGGTATACACTGCAAAGATAGTGCTATTGAAAAAGCACTATTTGGCACAACCATTTATCCGTTTGAAAACATAGTAGCTGAAGAACAAACAGCTTAAATTTAATTAATTTATATTTTATTTAAATTTTAATATGCAAATAATTAATAAAATTAGTTCTTGACATGCCATATTTTAATATGGTAAAATATATTATATTATGATAAAGCTTTGATAGGGAATAATCATTTTATTTGAGCAGTAGAGAGTTGTCGGTTGGTGAAAGACAGCGCCGAATTTATGGTTTCTGGCCCTTGAGCAGGCAGCTGAAAAGTATATTTTTACTTAGTAGGTGTGCACGGGTTTGGCTCCGTTATAATGCCTTGTTGTCAATTTTTTGACAACGCTAAGTGGTTGCATTGCAACAATAAGAGTGGTACCGCGAAGATTATATCTGCGTCTCTTAGCCTACTAAAACGGCTGAGAGGCGTTTTATTTTGCTTTTTTTCGTTTTAGTAAACATTAAAACATTTTTTAAGGAGAACTATTATGGCCATGACAAATGCAAACAAGTACAAACCGGCATATTATGCCGCATTGCAAACACCTATGCGATGGATAAGTAAAAACCACATTGACAAAGCACCCACATGGTGCAGTGTTGACCTTAGAGACGGCAACCAAAGTTTAATTGTGCCTATGAATTTAGACGATAAACTTGAATTTTTTGATTTTTTAGTTGAAATTGGTTTTAAAGAAATTGAAGTGGGCTTCCCTGCTGCAAGTGAAACAGAATTTGAATTTTTACGCACTTTAATAGAAAAAAACCGTATACCAAACGATGTAACCGTTCAAGTTTTAACTCAATGCCGTGAACATATTATAAGGCGCACTTTTGATTCATTAAAAGGTGCACCTAATGCCATAGTGCATTTTTATAATTCAACAAGTGTTAACCAACGTGAACAAGTGTTTAAAAAATCAAAAGACGAAATTAAACAAATTGCAGTTAATGGTGCAGAGCTTGTAAAAAAACTTGCAGATGAATATGAGGGCAATTTCCGTTTTGAATACAGCCCTGAAAGTTTTACAGGAACAGAACCTGATTTTTCTATTGAAGTATGTAACGCTGTTTTGGATGTGCTACAGCCAACAAAAGAAAAACCTGTTATTGTAAATCTACCTGCAACTGTTTCTACAAGTATGCCGCATGTTTATGCTAATCAAATTGAATATATGTGCGACAGACTAAAATACAGGGAAAATGTAATTGTAAGTTTGCACCCACACAACGACAGAGGCACCGGTGTTGCTGATGCTGAAATGGGCTTGCTTGCAGGCGCTGACCGTGTAGAAGGCACTTTGTTTGGTAATGGTGAGCGCACAGGAAATGTCGACATTGTAACTTTAGGCATGAATTTATACAGCCAAGGCATAGACCCCGGCATTGATTTTACAAATATGCCTAAAATTGTAGAAAAATTTGAAAAAGCAACAAAAATGCAAGTACATGACAGAGCACCTTATGCAGGCGCACTTGTTTTTGCTGCATTTAGCGGAAGCCATCAAGATGCAATTGCAAAAGGCATTAAATGGCGTGAAGATAACGATTTGTATGAATGGACTGTCCCCTATTTGCCAATTGACCCAAAAGATATTGGTCGTGAATACGAGACAGATGTAATTCGCATTAACAGCCAAAGTGGTAAAGGTGGCATAGGTTATTTATTAGAACAACATTATGGCTATGATTTACCTGCAAAAATGCGTGAAGCTTTAGGCTATGCTGTTAAAGATGAATCCGATAAATTGCAAAAGGAATTGTCCCCTCTTGATATTTACGGAATTTTCAAAAGCGAGTTCTTAAACAAAAGAGAGCCTTTTGCCATACCGGAAGCACATTATATCCAAAAAGATGACGAAGAACTACGTATTTATGCAATGGTTACTGCTGTAGAAGATGGTATTCAAGTGGAATATACAGGCAAAGGCAACGGACGTTTAGATGCTGTTGTAAACGCTGTTAAAGATGGCAGCGATAGGGATTTCACCGTGCTTAGTTATCAAGAGCATTCACTTGAAACAGGCAGCAAAAGTAGGGCTGTTTCTTATGTTGGGCTTGAATGGGCAGATGGCAAAACCACATGGGGTGCAGGAACAGACAGTGATATTTTAGTTGCGAGTGTAAATGCACTTGCAAGCGCAATTAATTCTTACAAAAAATAAAGTATAAATATGTGCACAGAAAATCACGCTAGGTATTCTGTGCAAAGAGGGAGCAAAACTTATGGGAATGACTATGACGCAAAAAATTTTGGCGGCTCATGCCGGGCTTGAAAATGTAGAAGCCGGCCAATTAATTATGGCAAATTTGGATATGGTTTTGGGCAATGATATTAAAAGCAAATTTTAATTCAGTTTTTGATAAAAGTAAAATTAGCCTTGTAATGGACCATTTTACGCCCAACAAAGATATTAAAGCCGCACAGCAAACAAAGCAAACACGTGAGTTTGCTAATAAATACGATATACTACATTTTTATGATGTAGGCAATATGGGAATTGAACATGCATTATTGCCTGAAAAAGGCATTGTTGCCGCAGGTGAGTGCATTATTGGCGCAGACAGCCATACATGCACTTACGGTGCACTTGGCGCATTTAGTACAGGCGTTGGAAGCACAGATATGGCAGCAGGCATGGCAACAGGAAAATGTTGGTTTAAGGTGCCATCCGCTATTCGTTTTGAATTAAAAGGCAAACTTAATAAATATGTTAGCGGTAAAGATGTAATTTTACATATTATCGGCAAAATAGGTGTTGATGGCGCACTTTATAAAAGCATGGAATTTGGTGGCGAAGGTCTTAAAAATTTAACCATGGACGATAGACTTTGTATAGCAAATATGGCAATTGAAGCAGGTGCAAAAAACGGTATATTTGAGGTTGATGAAATTACAACAGCATATTTAAATGAGAGAGTTAACCGTGAATATAATATTTACTCACCTGATGCTGACGCACAGTATGATGAAGTAATCGAACTTGATTTATCATTAATAAAATCTACAATTGCATTCCCTCATTTGCCTGAAAACGCACGTACTATCGACAGCATTGGCAAAGAGGAAGTTAAAATAGACCAAGTAGTTATAGGCTCTTGCACAAATGGACGCTTATCTGACATGCAAATTGCAGCCGAAATTTTAAATGGCAAAAAAGTAGCAAAAAATGTTAGAGCAATTATAATTCCTGCAACACAATTTATTTATAAAGAATGTATAAAACAAGGATATCTTGATATTTTTATTGATGCAGGCTGTGTTGTAAGTACACCAACTTGTGGACCATGTTTGGGTGGACACATGGGCGTTTTGGCAGAACACGAAAGATGTGTTGCAACAACAAATAGAAATTTCGTTGGACGCATGGGACACACAGAAAGCGAAGTTTACCTTGCAAGCCCCGAAGTTGCAGCTGCAAGTGCAATTACAGGCTTTATAACAAATCCAGAGGAGGTAATGCAATAATGCAAAGCAAAGTATGCGGAAACGCACATATTTTTCCTGATAATGTTGACACTGATGTAATTATTCCGGCACGTTATCTTAATACACCAAATGCAAAAGAGCTTGCGGCCCATTGCATGGAGGATATCGACCCTAATTTTGTTAAAAATGTTAAAGATGGCGATATTATAGTAGGTGGTTTTAATTTTGGTTGCGGTTCAAGCCGTGAACATGCTCCTCTTGCAATAAAAACTTGCGGTGTATCGTGTGTTATAGCAAAAACATTCGCACGTATTTTTTATCGCAATGCAATAAATATTGGTTGTGCTATTTTAGAATGTGAAGAAGCATCGAATAAAATTGAAGCCGGTGATGAAGTGAGTGTAGATTTTGACACAGGCGTGATTACAAATATCACTAAAAACGAAACATATCAAGCACAACCTTTTCCAACATTTATAAAAGACATAATTGAAAAAGGTGGACTACTTCCCTCTTTAAAATAATATCAATTTTGAAATTGTAAGGAGATTGAAATGCAAAAAAACATTGTAGTTTTAAAAGGTGATGGCATAGGCCCTGAAATCGTTGACGCAACGATAAATGTATTAAATGCTGTTGCAAAAAAATATGGTCATGAATTTAATTTTACTTATGCAGACATTGGCGGTGCTGCAATTGACAAATTTGATAATCCTCTGCCACAAGCAACAATTGACGCTTGCCTTGCATCTGACAGTGTTCTTTTAGGTGCAGTTGGTGGTCCAAAATGGGACACTTTACCCGGAGATAAACGTCCGGAAAAAGGGCTTTTAGGCATACGCAAAGCCATGAATTTATATTCTAATATTCGCCCTGCTCAATTGTTTGAAGAATTATCAGATGCTAGTCCGCTTCGTGCAGATATCGTTGCAAATGGCATTGATTTTATGGTTGTGCGTGAATTGACAGGCGGTGTATATTTTGGCGAGCACAAAACCGAAACCATTAACGGTGAGCGTATTGCAACAGACATTATGCCGTATAGCGAGAGTGAAATTCGCAGAATTGTAAAAATTGGTTTTGAAACTGCAAAGAAACGAAGAAAAAAATTAACAAGTGTAGATAAAGCAAATGTACTTGACACAAGCCGTTTATGGCGCAGTGTTGCAAGTGAAGTTGCAAAAGAATATCCTGATATTGAATTTGAGCATATGCTTGTTGATAATTGTGCTATGCAATTAGTGAAAAACCCTGCACAATTTGACGTTATTGTGACAGAAAATATGTTTGGTGATATTTTGACAGATGAAGCTAGCATGATAACAGGAAGCATAGGTATGATTCCATCTTCAAGCCTTGGTGAAGGCACTTGTGGTTTATACGAGCCTATTCATGGTTCAGCCCCGGACATTGCAGGACAAGATAAAGCAAACCCAATCGGAACAATTTTGGCGGCTGCTATGATGTTAAAATACTCGTTTAATATGCAAGATGAAAGTGATGCAATTGAAAAAGCAATTAATACTATTTTAAGCAAAAATATTCGCACAGGCGATATTCAAAGTGAAAATTGCACCTTAATTGGTTGCAAACAAATGGGTGAAGAAATTGCAAATGCCCTTTAAAATATAATTTATGCTTAAATTATTTACACAATTATTTAGTCATCATATTTTATTATTTATTCTATACTATGGCGTTGTTTGAACTGTATTCTATTGAGCAGTATTTTATTTTTCCTTATTGAAAAAATAAAATATTTGCTCATAGCAATTATTTATAAATTAT
>CAYJGV010000012.1:0-24616 GCA_964369715.1 uncultured Bacteroides sp.
TAAGATTGACATACGCTCACGATTACATTGTTCTAGTTGTTGCTAGTGGGTGCTGTTTGTCAGCTTTGCTTATCTACCTTAAACATGTCATTCTGAGGAGTGCCTAAGCACGACGTGAGAATCGCCATAACGGCAAGTGTAAAAAGGAACGGATTCCTCACTTGCGTTCGGAATGACAAGAGGTTAACCACACAATATTTATAAAACCCAAACGCCTGCAACGCTTACAACGGCAGAAAGAACAATTAAAAACACATCGTTTAAATGGAATTTTTTATGTAAAAAATATACCATTGCATAAATAAAAGCTATTAGCCCAAACATTGGCACCATAGAAAGCTCATTTACACTTGAAATGTGAAAAACTTCGTTTAACATAGATAAAATTGTAGATAACAACAAGCCGCAAATTACAGGAAGAACCCATAATTTTAGCACTTTGAATATTTTTAAATAGCTGAAAGATTTATATATTTCTGCTATATAAATACAAATTACACAGCTTGCCATAGTGGCAATTAATAGGCCTAAAAGTCCCATCAAAAACGCAAAGCCCAAAGAGGTTTCAAAGCCCAACAAAAACCCTACACCCGCTAAAATTTTAACTAAAATAGAGCCAGGAAGCGCATTTGCTATAGGTAAAAGTCTGCTGTAAAATTGTGTTGTGCTTATAATTCCGGGTTCGACGAAAATACCGTCAGCAACGGTTAAATATGCCTCGCCTCCACCGAAACTTGTGGAAGTTGAAACCAAACCGTTTGTTAAAAAGAAAGTTAAATTTTCGCTATTAATTGCAAAGCAAATCCCAAAAACAACTGCGGTTGAAATTATAAAAGGCAAGCTTTTTTTGGTAGCCAAAAGCCAATCCATTCTGCCTTTTGTTGTTCCCGCTATATCTTGTTTAGAGTCATAAACAAGCACGCCTATACCAAGAAGCAATAAAAAGACTTGATAAATTGTATTGCCTATACCAAGGTCAATAAATTCAAGTTTGCCAAACATTAAAATGTAAACTACACCCAAAGCAAGTGCTGTATACAAACGTGGGCCACTTGTTCTGCCGTCGGTAAAAAATATAAAGAAAAATAAAAGTATAAGTATATTTATGGTTGAAATATCAAAAACCGGTGTCGATTCAGTAAATGCATTTTCTATTCCAAGGCGAGATAATGCAAGTCTTATTTCTTTTCCAAACGTCAACACAAGCGTTGATATCATTAAAATCACAGCAGGTTTTATAAAATATGCCTTTTGGCTGTCCTTCATAACTTTTATTATGTAGCTTACCAATAAAAATATGATAAAAACTGAAATACCTATTGCCGCTTGTTCTATTGTATGTATTGCGCCTTCGCCTAAAATATCAAGTAAAGCCAATAGACCCAAAGTGATAAAAACACCCGGTATCGATGTAAATAGTGCAGCTAAAAACATGCCTGTTTTGCCTGCCATGTCATAGCCAATTAATGCGCCAAGTTTAACAGGCAAAGCGCCCGGTGTTATATTGCTTATTACAGTAAAATTACTGTATTCATCTGGGTCGATATATTTGTTATCCTCACAAACTTCTTTTTCGATAACAGGTATAAGTGCACTGCCGCCGCCAAAACCTATAAAGCCAACCTTTAAAAAAGATTTTGCAACTTTTCCCAATGCCGCAATTTTTCCACCTTTTTGATCACTTTGCTCTTTCAAATCCTCACTCATTTTCTCGCTCATTATTTACCCCTTTCAAAATCTCAATCACCTTATAATTATATAATATTTTATTTTATTCGTCAAATTAAAATGCTGTGATAAAATATGCCAATTCTATCACAGCATTTATGTTTTTTAATTAGATAAAAACACATTATTAATCAACAGTAAATTTTAATCGATTTATCATCAATAAAGTGGTGGCAGGGCATAATCTTCTTTGCCTTTAGTCGCCCAATAGCATTCAATTTGTTTGCCTTTAAAGCCAAATTGTTCAAAAAGTTTTTTATTGCTTTTATCCGGAGCATAAGTAAAAATATCGCTGTAGCCGTTTGAAAGCGCATATTTAAGTGCTGCATTTATAACAGCAGTTGCACAACCTTGCCTGCGTATTGGTTGTGGTGTATACACATGACTAATGCAAAATGCACTACCATAGCTTTCACCCATGCAAAAACTTATCGGTACACCGGCTTTATTATATGCAAAAAATGCCTTTGCACCACATTGCATTTTAATATCTGCCACACCTGCTGCGTCATCTTTGCCGCCAAAAGCAACCCTAACAAGCGGCCTTTGTGGCCACGAAGTTGTTTTTTCTATTATATCGGTTTTACAATCTATAATTTTAGGCTGTGTTGTCGGTTTACCCACATATTCAAAATATGTTGTGTAATAAGTTTTAACCTTGTAATTATTCGCTGTAAAAACTTTTTTTGCCTCTAAAATTTTAAGTGAATCCGGCGCACTGTGAAAACTTACAGGATATTCGTCTCTCCACTCAAAATATTTTTCTGCATTTGCAATTGCATCTTTAACATTTTTTGCGCTTTTTAAAACCGCAAAATTAAATGCTGCAAGTTCAGGATAATCTGTGCATGAAAACGCACGAATTTCCTCTGTTTCAGTATATTGCAAATATCTTTTCGCATAATGTATATGGAATTTTTCACCACTTGAATACATTTAATTTATTCATCCTTTAAATTTATTTTATTGCATTTTGCACTGCCGCAAAACCCTCGTGCTTTTTATATAAATGTTCGGCAATTGCTTGCATTAATTCATAATCTTCTTCAGAATCTATATCTATTATTCCTGTGTCAAACATTTTATAAATTCCGCATTTTCCATCCCAGACAAAGCCTGTTTTGTTTTCTGCTAAAAAATCACGCTCGAAAACATAAATCGAAGCATTTAAATCGTAAACTGTGGGGGTTTGCTGCCTTGCTGTAAAATTATGCTCAATAACTTTTTCAACATGATCTCCCACCTCTTTTGCCATATTCATATATGGTGTTCTTCTGCTGTTTGTCACAGAAAAAATAAGGTCTAAATCAGGACGTGCGTCTTTCACTTCAAATGCACCGTTTATGTCTTGCGCTTGCCTTAACGGGCTTGTTATGTCAAGGTCGATTAAATAATCATATTTTTTGCCTGTTTTTTCTTCCATGCGAAGTAAACTGTTTTGATATACAGGCATTTTGGGCACAACGTCTCCGCAAAGTTCCTGTGGACGAAGTAAAACCTCAATTTGTGGGCACTGCTTAACAATGGTTTCAATTAATAAATCGCTATCGGTGTTAAGGCAAATATCAATTTCAAGGTCTTTTCTTTGCTCTATAAACAGCTGTGCGGCCGCAAGGCTGTAATAGCTTAGCGGTTTACCTGCAAAAATTTTCAAATTTTTATTTTTAAAACCTTTACTGCCTGCCCTGCCACAAATTGTAATAAGAACTTTTTTCATTTTATACCTCTTTTGTTTTATACATTGTATTCATTTTTAAAATCCATGTTATTTATGTAAAGCATTTGATTAAAATTTGTTCACGTCATTTTATAATTATTATAGGATATACTTTATTCACTTATAATATCAAGGATTTCCTCGATAAAATCACTTGAATTTTTCATATTATAATTCGTATTATTAAATGAAATTTCATCATCATAAGCAACAATCACTGTGCCCTGATAATCCGTCTCATTATATATAGTAATATAAAAATAACCTTCTCCGTCATTATCTGACATAGAGCCATCAGAGAAAAGCGTTTTTATATTTCGTGAATAATTATAGTCATTTAAAATTTGTAAAATTTCTTGCTTTTGTTCGTCTGTGATATCGTTATAATCTTCGCTTTCGTGGTAAGGCTCGCCGTCTTTTACGCCCAAATTAACTTTTGTAAATAGCAAAGTGCTGTTATCATTGGTGATATCTGACATTGTCATTGGTTTAAAATATATTCCTACGCAAATAGCAATAATAAGTATAATTCCAATAGAAAAAATCATTTTTTTATTGTTTTTCATTCTCTAACCCTCTTAAATTAAGCGTAATAACAAACTTAAATTAAAAACAAATAAAACCGAAGAATGCATCTATTCATTTTCGCCCAATGCCAATTTTAATACTTCCACCGATTTTTTCGGTGGGTTTGAACTTTCTATTTCATCGCCAAAATAATAATTTAAAAAATATTCCATTTCTCTCATATAACGCATGTTTACATCTTCTGTGCAATCAATTACGGTTTTATCTTCAAGCGTAAGTGTGCCTGCACCAAAATCGGCAATAACAGTGCCTTTTTCACAGTAAAGCTCTAGATTGCGCTTATAATCTCTGCCGAAATAATCTAGGTGTAATTCGCAAAGCATATTTTTAAATTTAGCAATATAAATTGCAATGTCATCGGAATTTATTTCAAGATGGCTGTATTTTCCACAGATTGCAAAAGTTTTTTCAGGCATACCAAAAAGCTCTGATAAATAATCCCACTCGTGTATTAAATCAATGCCTACACCGCCACCCATTTCTTTATGTGCGGAATATATATTTCGATAATCTACGCCTTTGCGCCAATCGGGCAAATAAGAAGAGCAAATTGCCCTTGCGCTATAAACCGCAAGTGACGGAATTATTTTTTTAAGCTCTATCATTGTTTTGCAATAGCGCATAGGTGCTGCTATATAGGCTTTTTGCCCATTATTTATACAATTTTCTATTTCATAATCGGTTTTTTCAAAAATTGGTTTTTCAATGAAAAAACTATTGGTTTTGTCTTTTAAATTGCACATTATTTCATAATGGCAAACCGTGGGATTTGTTATAAAAACAATATCGTAATATTCATTTTCGTTTAAGTTTTCTTGTGTGAATTCATATTGCACCAGCGGTTTTACTTCACTTGAAAGCTCTTTTTTCAAAGAATTTCGCAAGGCGTGAACTTCTAGCAAAACTCCGTTTTTTTTACATAAAGCAGTTAAATTTTTTAAATGGCGTGTGCCTATGCTGCCAAGCCCCACAAAAAGAACTTTTATGCTTTTTGTGTTTTCTGCTATTTGCATGCTCAAAATTTTGCCTCCTTTGCCTTTGCTTCGATGTTATCAATTAATTCAAGCGCAATTTTATCTTGCTTAAAGCTCCAAAGTGCTTGCTGCTCATTATTGAGCACTTTAAAGAAATTCATAATTTCATCGACATATGCATTTTCGACTATATTATCGCTATAGCGTGAATCTTGCTCTAATTCTACATAAGTATCAACGGCACATTTTTGCTTTGTTTGTGTGTTAAACTCATAAAGCGAAGTGGGGCTGCCCTCCCAAAAAAGGTGTAAATCTTCGCCAAAAACCTCTAAATTTCTGACAGGCTTAGCACACACAACATCTGCTGCCAAAATGCCTTTTGTGCCATTTTTATGGCGAAGCACCACATAAAAGCTGTCATCATAAGGCAAATCGAGCTGTGTTAATTTATCGCTTGTTGCAAAAACGCTTGACACTTCACCGAATGCATCTAAAAGCCACGGCAATTCAATGCCAAAAATTTCACGTATACCCGAAGTTCTTGCATCACCCACAAAAAAGTTTTTGTAATTTTCCCATGGGTGCCAATCGGGCAAATATTGCCCGATGTGATAGATATAATTTACAGGTTTGTTAAATTTTTGTATTTGCTGTTTGATATATTGTGTTTCTTTGCGGTAAAGCATTGTGCTTGATAAAAACAATTGCAAATTTTTATCATTTGCTTTGTTTATTAATTTGTCGTAATCATCTGCAATTAAATTAAGCTCGGTAAAAACATTCAAATTATTTTCTAAAAGTTCATCTATTATTTTTGCATGCGTTATAGGCGCAGTGCACACAAAAGCGGCGTCAAAATTATTGTCTTTCACTGCGTTTTCAATGCTGTCAAAGGCTTTTATACCCAATTTTTGCGCTTCTTCTCTTCGCTCACTTGTTTTGTCAACACCGCATATTATTGCGTTTTCGAACAAGTTTTTTATAAGGCGAGCCCTGCGCTTGCCCATACTTCCAAGCCCAATAATCAGTATATTTTTTTGTGAATTAAAATCTAATGGCATTTTGAAACTCCGTTTTTTAAATTAAATGTTTAAAATTACAAAGATATAATTTTTTCTCAACAATAAGTTTATACTTTAAAATACATTATAGCGAAATCGTAAAACTATTCTAACACAAATTCCTCATCGTTTACAGTAACATCGATATTTGCATCTATGCTGCCCTCTATGATTTTCTGTGCTAATTTTTCCTCAATTTCTTTTCTTACAACACGTCTTAAATCCCTTGCGCCATATTTTCCGCCCAAGGCTTTTTTGCATAGCAACGCCAAAACATCATCGTTCCATGAAAGCTTAACGCCTTTTAACGCAAGTGGTTCGATGTATTCATTCAGCATCAAACTTGCAACTTCTTTAAGCTGTTCTTCGCCCAGCGATTCAAACACGACAACTTCATCTACACGGCTTAAAAATTCAGGACGAAGGAAATCTTGCAAAGCTTTCATCGCCTTGTTTTTGTTAATTTGTGTCGCTGTTTTGTTAAAGCCTGCTTCGCCTGTTTTGTCGTTAGAACCCGCATTGCTTGTCATTGCGATAACTGTGTTTTCAAAATTCACAGTACGTCCTTGCGCATCGTTAATTTTCCCCTCATCCAATATTTGTAAAAGGATATTCATAACATCGGGATGTGCTTTTTCCATCTCATCAAAAAGCACAACGCTGTAAGGCTTGCGGCGAACTTTTTCTGTAAGCTGTCCAGCTTCATCAAAGCCAACATATCCGGGTGGCGAGCCAATTAAACGTGACACCGCATGTTTTTCCATAAATTCGCTCATATCAAGGCGAATTAAAGGGTCTACCGTATCAAACAATTGCATGGCAAGTTGTTTGACAAGCTCGGTTTTGCCGACACCTGTCGGCCCAACAAAAATAAAGCTTGCAGGACGTCGCCTTGCGGAAATATCCGCACGACTGCGTTTAATTGCATTTGAAACAAGCTTAACAGCTTCTTTTTGTCCTATAATTACCTTGTTTAAATTATCCTCAAGAGTCAAAAGCTTAGTGTGTTCATTTTCTTTTATTTTTGCGGCGGGAATACCTGTCCAAAGTTCGATAACTTTCGATACATCGTCCATTGTCACTTGTATATCGCAAACTTTATCCTCTTGCTCTTTTATTTCACCTTCAAGACGCAGAATTTCACTTTTAACATTGGCAAGCGCCTCATAATCTGTCTCTTGTGTTTCTGCGCTGTCTTGTTCTATGTCTGCTTCTTGCGCTTTTAGTTCGGCAAGCAGTTTTGTTTTTTCAACATAGTCTGCAATTTCAGGGTGGCGCAAGCTACAACAAGCACATGCCTCGTCTAAAAGGTCAATTGCTTTATCAGGTAAAAAGCGGTCGGTTATATATCGCTCTGAAAGGCTTACTGTACTGCTTACAATCATATCGCTTACTTTTACGTGGTGATATGCCTCGTAGTAATCTTTTATTCCAAGCATAACCGCAGTTGCATCGGCAACCGATGGTTCTTCAACCTTTACAGGTTGAAAACGACGCTCCAGCGCTTGATCTTTTTCGATATGTTTGCGATATTCTGAAAAAGTAGTCGCACCTATAACTTGAATTTCGCCCCTTGAGAGTGCCGGCTTTAAAATATTAGCGGCATTCATTGCGCCCTCAGAATCCCCTGCGCCTGTAATATTGTGAATTTCATCTATGAATAAGATGATATTTCCTGCCTCTTTAACCTCTGTTATAAGCCCTTTCACACGGCTTTCAAACTGGCCTCTAAATTGTGTTCCGGCGACAAGGCTTGTTAAATCCAGCAAATGTATTTCTTTATTGCGAAGGCCTGCCGGCACTGTGCCATTTGCAATGTGCAAGGCTGTGCCTTCTGCAATTGCGGTTTTGCCAACGCCTGCCTCGCCAATTAAGCAAGGGTTATTTTTTTGACGACGAGATAAAATTTGAACTGTCCTGTAAATTTCTTTATCTCTGCCTATAACTCTATCAAGTTTACCATCTTTTGCTTTTTGTGTTAGGTTTTCGCAATAATTATCTAAAAACTTACGGTTTTTAACCTTATCCTTAATGCTTTTATCTTTTTTGTTTTCTTTATCTTCTTTTTTGCCTTTGCTGCTAAAAATACTGAACGGAAAAGTTCCTGCACCGCCGGGTGCAAAATCGTCATCATTATCATTTTCATCTTCTTGCGCAGACGACGCCTTAAGCTCTTTTGGCAAATCCTCGACAGAAATATCCTTCATGCTTTCCATCATCTCTTGAATATCCATATCACCTGATTCAAACATACCGGCTACTCTTTCTTCCATAGCCTCGAACTCCTCAGGAGAAATGCCGAAGTTTTTAAGCATGTCATCCATGGGTTTTATGCCTATTTCTCTGGCACAAGATAAGCAATATCCCTCTGTTTTTGCTTGTGAATTTTCCATTCGTTGGATAAAAACTATTGCAGGTTTAACCTTGCATTTTATACATATCATCAAAAAATAACCTCTGTTTCAAAATTCCCTATTGTATAAATGGGTTTATAAACACATAAAACTTATAAATATAGCTTTCTTCCATTATAGATTCACTAAACGGCTCGTAAACTATATCTAAAATTTGTGCCCCAAACCATAAAATTGTCATTAAAAGTATTATTTGCACCAAACCGCCAACTATGCCTAGAATAAAACCTAAAAATTTATTTGTTTCTTTTAATACAGGTATTTTATTTATAACTTCTGTTGCTCTGGCAATTGCTCTAACAACAATAAAGAAAATAAAATACAATATTAAAAATAAAATCAAGGCAATTATAGCTGTAAGTATAGGCATTACGATTGTGCTTACAACAACAGTTGCAATTTCACTTGATGCCATTGTTATTTCGCCGTTTGCATATTCAACCATATGCTCTCTCATACTGCTTGGCAAAACGCTTGCATTAGCGTCTAAAAATTGTTGAACACTGTTTATTCCTTGCTCCTCAATTGTGCCTTGAATTGCTGTTGTCATTGTAGGCGCAACAAACATTTCTGCCAATAAATTTGCAACAGGATAACTTATAAATCCTGCCAATATAAGCGATATTATTCTACCTGATATTTCAAGCACGCTTGCTGCAAAGCCACGTTTTGTTAAATAAACTATCGTTAAAATAAATACTAATACAAATGCCACATCTAATGCTATACCAACCCAAAAAAACATAAAATACACCCTTTACCTTTTATAATTATTGCAAATTTGTTTTAAGACAAATTTGCCTATTTACTAATTTTAACACATCATCAATGTATTTGTCTATTGTACATCATGTGTTGTTTGTTCATTTTTATATAAATAATCAATTTTTTCCTCTGTTAACAGTAAAATATCATCCGTTTCAATTATTTTAATAGGAGTATTATCGGCTTTAATTGTGGAAATAAGTTCTCCTTGAAAATCATATTGCAGAACATTATTATCTACAAATAAATATATATCATTATTTACTATATTTATGTCTTGGGCAGCTTCGCCCACAATAATATTTGCGATTTCATTCAAATCGTCATCTAATGTAACAAACTGAGTTATACCGGGATAATCATTTTCTCCGAAAAGCAGTGCGCACGTGCCTGTTTCGCTTATATCAACACTTTGAAGTAATTTCTCATTATAATCATATCTTAAAAGTTCTTCCCCTGTTGACGCCCTATAAATAGCGACAAAGCTATCATAAACGACAAGCAAATTGCTGCCGATATACTGCATTTTTATAGGTATTGCCTCGTTAGTGCCCGTACTTGCCTTTGCCTCGCCTGAATTTATATTGTAAAACAAAATTTCTGAGCCCAGTGCGCCATCAATTGCGCTAACTATCGCAACTGCAAAAGACGCATTATCGTTTTTAAAGGCTATCGATAAAGGTATTTCATTTATATCGTCCCATTTCCAAACCGATTGATAAAGCTCGTCAAAAACTTCTAGGCTATTTTGTGTAAACACCGCAAGTGTGCCGTTTTCGCTCATTTGAGTATACATTATCGGGGCATCAAATGTATAAGTAAAAAGCGTCCTATCTCTACCCTCGACACTAAGCTTTGTATTGCCCCGTGTGTAAATGCAAATTCTTGTGTCGCTGCTGCTAATTACAGGCAATACATAGCCGTGTGGCACACGCCTTATAACACTGCCATTATCAGAGTAAAATATCAATTCCCTCTCACCTAAAACAGCGAAAGACCCTACAAGTTTTTGTGCCGTTTGCACACCTGTAAGTGGCAAATTCACAGGCATTTCTTGGCCTTCCATAAAATAATAACTTAATGTGTCAATATATTCGCCCGCTGTTGCTAACGGCGAGTTAAAAAGCCCCAACAAATAACAAAATAACACAATTGCGGCGATGATAATTGCTATAAAAATTCTTGCTTTGCGTATTTTTTTCTGCCGCCTTATTTCTACTATTCGTGGATTATGATGCGTAAAAGAAATGGTTTTCGACTTTTTATTGCTTCTTCCGCTTTGTTCATTCGCCACATAATCCCTCCTTAACATATGCTAATTGTTTTAATAATTGACTTTATATAAAAATAGCCCGTGGGGCGGTGCAGTGTCCCCTGCATTTTGCCTGTTTTTACTTTTCATTGCAAGTTCTGCTTGCTGTGGTGTCATTCTGTTTGCGCCCACTTCAATTAAAGTTCCAACCATTATTCTAACCATATTATATAAAAAACCATCTGCACTTATGTGAAAAGAAATATCATCACCTATTTTTTCTACATTAAAAAAGTGTACAGTTCGCACAGTGTCTTTTATATCGCTTTTAATCGACATAAATGCCCTATAATCATTTGTGCCACATAATAAATTTGCCGATTCTTGCATTGCATTAATATTTAATTTATATGGTACTTTCCAGCTTAAATTTTGCTTAAAAACATCCTCTACAGAACTATTGCGCACATAGTAAATATATTCCTTGCTTTTTGCACTGTAACGTGCGTGGAAATCCTCACTTACTTCTTGTGCGCTTTGCACTTTAATATCACTTGGCAAAAAACGGTTAAGCGCCAAAGGCAGCTTGAATGTATCAATTGGTTTTGGCTGACGATAACTTACACAATATTCATAGGCATGCACGCCGGAATCTGTGCGAGAACACCCTTTTATAGGTGGGCGAATTTCATACAATTTTTCCATTGCGTTTTGTAATTCTTCACATATACTATTCGCATTATTTTGCACTTGAAAACCACAATAGGCACTGCCATTAAATTGCATTTTAATTAAAACATGCATTGATTAAACTCCTGTAAATTGTGTATGTTATGCGCCTATTTTTGTGAAGAAAAACGATGTTGCGCCCATTATTACGAAAACTAAAACGCCAACACAACATATAAAAACATCTTTTGGTTTCAAACGCAATTGTTTAAGTCGTGTTCTTCCCTCTCCACCGTTATAACAACGGCTTTCCATCGCCATTGCAAGCTCGTCCGCCCTGCGAAAAGCCGAGACAAAAAGCGGCACCAAAACAGGAATAAGCGCTTTTATACGCTGTTTTAAATTGCCAGAATCCAGCTGTGCGCCCCTTGCTTTTTGCGCATTCATAATTTTTTCGGTTTCCTCTATCAAAAGAGGTATAAACCTTAATGCAATTGTCATTATCATTGCAAGTTCGTGAACAGGTAAACGCAATTTTGCAAAAGGCATCAGCAATTGTTCAATTGCATCTGTAAGCGCAATGGGGCTTGTTGTATAAGTTAAAAGGCTTGTGCCTGCAATCAGACAGATAATGCGCACGGCAATCATAATTGCATAGCGTATTCCCTCGACATAAATTTTTAAAAAGTAAAAGGCAAATATCGGCTCGCCCTCGCCAACCATGAAAAACAAGTTTAAAATTGAGGTGAAAATTACAATAGGCACAATGGGTTTTAAGCTTTTTAAAATAACTTTTAATGGTATTTTTGCCAGTAGATAAAGTATGGTTAAAAGCACAATACTAAACGCTAAAGCGCCAAAGTTTGGCACCGCAAAAAGCATGATAATGTAAACAATACTTAAAAGTATTTTTGCCCTTGGGTCCATTGTATGAAGCGCTGAATTTCCGGGAAAATGTTGACCTATGGTGATGTCTCTTAACATTTAGCCACCTGCCTTTTCTTGCGCTTTTGCCAAAATTGTTTTTACGGCATAGCTCATTGTATAGACATCTGTTTTAATATCAATACCCATGTTTTTAAGCTCTAAGAAAATTTTTGTAATGCTGGGAACGCTTAGCCCAAGCTCTAAAAGCTCGTTTGCACGTGCAAAAATATTTTCGGTTTTATCAAACATTACAATTTGTCCTGCGTGCATTACAAGCACTTTATCGGCATATTTTGCAATGTCTTCCATGGAATGGCTAACTAAAATTGTGGTGTTGCCACTTTGTTTATGATATTCTTTCATCTGTCCTAAAATCATGTCTCTGCCTGCCGGGTCAAGCCCTGCTGCAGGTTCGTCAAGCACAAATAATTTTGGGCGCATGGCAAGCACACCGGCAATTGCAACCCTGCGTTTTTGCCCACCTGATAGCTCAAACGGACTTTTTTGCAAAATTTGTTCACTAAGCCCACAAAAAGCGGCAGAGCTTAAAACTCTTTCGTGTATCTCCTCTTGCGAAAGCCCCATATTTGTCGGCCCAAAGGCAATATCTTTATAAATTGTCTCTTCAAAAAGCTGATATTCAGGGTATTGAAAAACAAGCCCCACCATGAAGCGAAAATCTATAATATTTTTAGGCTCTTGCCAAATATCTTTGCCGTCTATAAAAATTTTGCCTGATGTCGGTTTATTCAATCCGTTAAAATGTGATATTAAAGTGGATTTACCGCAACCTGTCGAGCCGATAACTCCAATAAACTCGCCCTTATTAATGCTTAAATTGACATTATCCAGTGCTTTTGTTTCGTCGGGCATTCCCTCGTTGTAAACATAGCTTAAATTTTGGGCACGCACTATTTCGTTTGTATATATTTCGCCCATTGCTTAAACCACCTCGCCTTTCAAAAGCTTATAAAGCGCTTTTGCACACTCATTTATATCAATTATATCCTTTGGCAAATCAAATCCTTGCGCCCTAAGCTCGTGGCAAAGCTCTGCCGCTTGTGGAACATCTATTTGCAAACTGCGCACTTTTTCAACTTGGCTGAAAACCTCTTTCGGTGTGCCTTGCATGACAATTCCACCGTTTTCCATAACAATTACTTTATCGGCTAAAGTTGCTTCTTCCATGTAATGTGTAATATGAACGACAGTTATTCCATAATCATTATTAAGTTTTTTGACAGTGCTCATCACTTTTTCTCTGCCGATTGGGTCTAACATTGCAGTAGCTTCATCAAGCACAAGGCAATCGGGACGCATTGCAATAACGCCGGCAATAGCCACTCGTTGTTTTTGTCCACCTGAAAGTTTATGTGGGGCTTTATCTTTATGCTTAAATATTCCAGCCATTTGCATGGCTTCATCTACCCTTTGGCGAAGTTCGCTTTGAGGCACGCCTAAATTTTCAGGCGCAAATGCAACATCTTCTTCAACTATTGTCGCCACAATTTGGTTGTCGGGATTTTGAAAAACCATACCAACTTTTTGGCGCAATTCAATAAGGCGGTTTTCGTCTTGTGTATTTATATCCAAAACGGTAACCGTGCCTTTTTTGGGAAGTAAAATTGCATTAAAATGTTTTGCAAGCGTACTTTTGCCTGAGCCATTCGCACCCAGCACGGCTATAAATTCACCCTTTTTTACAGTCATGGATAAATTTTTAACTACCTCTTTTGCCTTTTGGGAATAGCTGAAGCTAATATCGTTTACATTTATCATATTTTGCATGTTATCGTTCAATTTGTTTCTCCGTTATTTTAAATCGTTGTAAATATTTATAAATGCCTAGGAAAACGGATTTCTGCGACTTGTTTAAATCTGAAATACAGCTTTGCTCGCTGTAATACACCGAGGTGCTTATCACGCTGTTTAAAAACTAAATAACGCTTGCAGCACTATTTTCAGCTGTCCACCATGCGGTAGCGCCACATGCAAGTGTGCCACCTGTGGAACTTACAGGCAAACCTATCTCACTGCTTTTAGTTGTGCCACCGTGTGTGTTTTGTACAACCATGCGCAAAATATACTCCATTACACTAGGCGAAAGCCCTGTGGTATAACTGTTAACCGCTACAAAAAGGGGGTTATCGCTTAGCACATTTGCACAAAGTGCAATGAAATCGTAAATGCTGTCTTCAAGCTTCCATATTTCACCGCCGGGGCCCCTGCCATAACTTGGAGGATCCATTATAATTGCATCGTATTGTACCCCACGGCGAATTTCCCTTGTCACAAATTTTGCGCAATCATCGACAATCCATCTTATCGGTTTATCTGAAAGTTCGCTTACCTGTGCGTTTTCTCTTCCCCATGCAACCATGCCTTTGCTTGCATCCACATGGCAAACTTGCGCACCTTGTGCGGCACATGCTAGTGTTGCGCCGCCTGTGTAGCCAAATAAATTCAGCACTTTCACCGGCTGATTTGTTTTGTCTTGACGTGTTTTTATCAGTTTTCTATATTCGTCCCAATTGACGGCTTGTTCCGGAAATACACCTGTGTGTTTAAAGCCTGTTGGCGAGACATTCATGCGCAAATCGCCATAAGATATCTGCCATTTTTGTGGCATTTTTCGCTTTTGCTCCCACGAGCCACCACCTGATGCCGCGCGGTGATAAACAGCATTTGCACTGCTCCACAAATTGCTTGTTTCTTCGGTCTTCCATATTATTTGCGGGTCTGGGCGCACCAAAATTGTTTTACCCCAACGTTCAAGGCGGTTGCCGTTCGTTGCATCTATAAGTTCGTAGTCTTGCCATTTATCTGCTTTGCGCATTTTGTCTCCTTTTAGCTTGTTATATACATTGATGAAAATTAAAAATTTCATACTGGGTGCTGTGAGAAATCAGATATAATTTAAAACCAAATTATATCGATTTGCTACTCATTGCATAAGAGCATTTTTATCTATTAAATTCGTTCTAATATTTTATCCTCTATGCGTTTTGCCGCAGCTTCAATTGCACTTTTTTCTTTGCCTTCTACCATAATTCTTATAACAGGCTCTGTTCCCGATGCCCTAACAAGCACACGTCCAAGCCCCATTAAGCTTTGTTGTTGGCTTTCAATAAAACCTTCAATATATTGGTCATCTTTATATTTTGCCTTTTGTTCTGTATTTGCTTTAACATTGACAATAACCTGTGGAAAACGCTCGTATACCCCATTCAATTCGCTCATTTTGCATTTATTATTTGCCAAAGTGCGCAATAACATTCCTGCTGTTAAAGCGCCGTCACCTGTTGATGCATAATTGTGCAAAATAACATGCCCGCTTTGCTCTCCGCCTAAAACATAACCATATTCACGCATTTCTTCCAAAACATATCTATCGCCAACCGCTGTAATGGCAATTTTGATATCAAGTGCTTTTACATATTCCATAAAGCCCAAATTGCTCATAACAGTAACAGCAATAGTGTCTTTATCAAGCTCTTTGCTCTCTTTCATTTGCTTTGCTAAGATGGCAATGATTTTATCACCGTCCATCTCCTCGCCTTTTTCGTCAACCGCAAGGCATCTATCAGCATCACCGTCAAAAGCTATGCCGCAATCTAATTTGTTTTTAATAACAAATTCAGATAAATTTTTAAGATATGTTGAACCACATTCTTTATTTATATTTGTGCCATCAGGTGTGTTGCCAATAAAAGTGCAATTTGCTCCAAGCTCTGTAAAAAGGCTTTGTGCAATTTCATAGGCGGCACCATTTGCACAATCTATAGCAATATTTAATCCGCTTAAATCTGCATTAATTGCATTTTTTAAATGTTCTTTATAATCTTGTGCAGCTGTGCGCACAACCTTTAATTTGCCAATATCTGTGCCTGTGCAAAGCTTCATCTCTTCGCCATTATTAAAAATATGACGTTCAATTTCATTTTCTACTTCATCGGGTAATTTATATCCCTCTGAACCAAATAATTTTATGCCATTAAACTCAACAGGGTTGTGTGATGCCGAAATCACCACGCCGGCATCCGCATTGTATTTTCTAACTAAATATGCAATGGCAGGTGTTGGCACTATGCCCAAAAGTTCTACATCTGCGCCGACACTGCAAAGGCCTGCAGCAAGTGCGCTTTCAAGCATATCGCCTGAAATTCTTGTGTCTTTTCCAATTATAATGCGTGGTCTATGTTTTGTTTTACCTGCTAAAACGGTCGCTGCTGCGCGTCCTATGTTCATAGCTAATTCAGGTGTTAAATCCTGCCCTGCTATACCTCTTGCACCATCTGTTCCAAAAATTTTACCCATAATATCCTCCTTGTGTAATTAACTGTTACTAATCATTATTATAATATTAAAATATGAATTCATTTAGTATAAATTGTTATTAAAAATCTTCAAGCGACTGCTGTGCTACATTTGCACTTTTTGTGTTTTCGTCGACGGGCGGTTTTATTCCCAAGTGCCCATAAGCAAGCCTTGTTGCACATCTTCCCCTGGGTGTTCTTGCCAAAAAGCCCAGTTGCATTAAATAAGGCTCGCAGACATCCTCTAAAGTTATGGCTTCTTCTCCCAATGCCGCCGCCAAAGTTTCAAGCCCTACCGGCCCGCCACGGTAAACTTCTATTATTACTCGCAGCAAGTTTCTATCAAGTTCATCTAAGCCCATGGCATCAATATCCATGCGCTTTAATGCAAGTTGTGCCGCATCTTCGTCTATTTCGCCTGTGCCAAGCACACTTGCAAAGTCTCTTACACGTCGAAGAAGCCTGTTTGCAACACGTGGTGTGCCCCTAGAGCAAATTGCCATTTCTTTTGCGCCTTCGTCTGTGCAAGGCACATTTAAAATGCCGGCACTGCGTTTTATTATTTTACCCAGTTCATCGGGTGTATAAAGCTCTAATTTCAACAAAACGCCAAATCTATCACGAAGCGGACTTGTCAATTGCCCTGCACGTGTAGTTGCCCCTACAAGCGTAAATTTAGGTAAATTTATACGTATGCTTTGTGCAGAAGGCCCTTTGCCTATCATTATATCAAGTGCATAATCTTCTAAAGCGGGGTACAGCACTTCTTCCACCTGACGTGAAAGACGATGAATTTCATCAATGAAAAGCACGTCACCCTCTTGCAAGTTTGTTAAAAGCGCGGCTAAATCGCCCGGTTTTTCAATTGCAGGGCCACTTGTAATGCGAATATTCACGCCCATTTCTTTTGCGACAATACACGCAAGTGTTGTTTTGCCAAGCCCCGGTGGGCCATATAAAAGCAAATGGTCAAGCGGCTCGTTTCTAAGTTTTGCCGCCTGTAAATAAACGCTTAAATTTTCTTTTACTTTATCTTGGCCTATATATTCCGCTAGCGTTTGTGGCCTAAGGCCTGCTTCGGTTTCAAAGTCTTCAAAATTTGCCTCGGGTGCAATAATTCTGGCATCTTCATCATAATTATCTGATAAATTTGCCATAACGCTGTCTATCGCCATTAATTATTTCCCCTTTCCGATGCTTTGAAGTGCAAGGCGAATAATCTCTGCTGTCGGCAAAGTTTCGTCTATATTTGCAAGTGCCGCCGCCGCTTGTGCACCTGTATAACCAAGCCCTGTCAAAGCCGCCATCGCCTGTGCGTTTGATGAGCCTTGCGAAGGCAAACTTGTGCTTAAATCTTCAATACTAACGCCACCAAGCGAGCCTTTTGCAATTTTGTCTTTAAGCTCTAACACAATGCGCTGTGCGAGTTTTGGGCCAACGCCGTTTGCCGCAGTAAATGTTTTATGGTCGTTTGAGCTAAGCGCAAGTGCAATTTGTCTGCATTGTAAAACGCTTAAAATTGCAAGACCAACTTTTGGGCCAACGCCTGAAACGCTTGTCAATAAATTAAACATCGCCCTGCTTTCCGAATCTGCAAATCCGTATAAGGCTATGTCGTTTTCACTTACATGCATACTTGTGTGCAGTGTTGCCTCTTGTCCAATTGATGGCAAAGCGCCCAAAGCTGTTGCCGGAATATGCACAAGATATCCCACACCGCCACAGCTTATAACCGCTGTATCAACTGTTTTTTCTATTAAAATGCCTTTTAAGCAGTAAATCATATTTTGCTCCTTTTATCAATAATAGCCTTGCATTTGACGCTTGGTTGTATTCATGCCGTATTGCAACGAGTTAAAACTGTAAGAATGACAAACAGCTATTGCAAGAGCATCAGCGGCATCGTCCGGTTTTGGTATTGTTTCAAGGTTTAAAATGCGCCTTGTCATTTCTTGCACTTGTTTTTTTGTCGCTTTGCCATAGCCTGATACACTTTGTTTAATTTGCATTGGGGTGTATTCAAACACAGGCACATTTGCCTTTTTTGCAGCAAGTAGAATAATGCCCCTTGCCTGTGCAACCGCCATAGCCGTTTTTTGGTTAGTTGTAAAGAAAAGGCTTTCAATAGCCATGTATTCGGGTTTTGTTGCGTTTAAGATTTGTGTTAAATCGTCATATATTTCTTCAATTCTGTCAGAGAAATCGGTGTGTGAATCTGTTTTTATAACACCGTAATTAAGCGGGTTAAATTTATTGCCTTTATATTCAAGAACGCCAAAGCCAACAATCGCATAACCTGGGTCAATGCCGATAACACGCATAAAATTCTCCTTTACAATACTATATAAGGCATATTTATTTTATTATAGCATAAAAGGCATTTTGTTACAATATTTTATAGTGTAATTGTGTAAAACGCGCAAAAAAATAAGCTGTGTCGAAACTAATTTCGACACAGCCGCTTTTATATTATTTTTCAGAATTTGCAAAGGCACAAAACGCTTTATATGTCATATAAACGTCTAGTTTTGATGCTAGTTCGAAAGGAGCATGCATGCTTAAAATAGGCACTCCCAAATCAATTACATCTACATTTTTATTGGCGACATATTTTGCAATTGTTCCGCCGCCGCCTTGGTCAACTTTGCCAAGCTCGCCAGTTTGCCAAACAACTCCTGCCTCATCAAACAAATTTTCTACATAAGCAACGGTTTTTGCGTCTGCATCATTTGTTGAATATTTGCCACCCGAGCCTGTGTATTTTGTTACAATAACACCATGGTTTACTTTTGCAGTATTGCTTTTTTCGCAAACCTCCGGGAAAGTTGGATCTAACGCGACATTTACGTCTGCTGATAAACATATTGAATTTTCAAGGCAAGTAATATAATCTGCATCTTGCATTTTAGCAAGGCGTTCAATAAAGTGGAATGTATAATCGGATTGCAAGCCTGTTGTTCCGTCAGAGCCTACTTCCTCTTTATCGGTAAGCACGCAAATTGTTGTAAATTTAGGTTTTTTGGCATCGATTAAAGCCATTAATGATGTGTAAGAGCAAACCCTGTCATCTTGTCCGTAAGCGCCGATTAAACTGCGGTCAAGCCCTACGTCTTTAGCCTTGAATGCAGGCACAGCTTGAAGTTCTGCCCTTGTGAAATCTTTTTCGCAAATCCCGTATTTTTCATTTAAAATTTGCATTGCATACAATTTCACACGGTTTGTAACGTCTTTATCTTCATAAGGCAGCGAGCCCACTAATATATTAAGCTCTTCGCCTTTTAAGCCCTCTGACAATTTCCTTTGGCTTTGTTGTTGCGCTAAATGAGGCAGTAAATCTGTTACGCAAAAAACCGCGTCGCCCTCATCTTCACCCATTTTAACTGTAATTTTAGTGCCATCGGCTTTGTAAACAACGCCATGTAAAGAAAGCGGTGTTGCACCCCATTGATATTTGCGAATTCCACCGTAATAATGTGTTTTAAATAGCGCTAATTCGCTATCTTCATAAAGCGGTTTTGGTTTTAAATCAAGACGAGGTGCATCTATATGCGCTATCATTAAATGCGCGCCTTTTTCAAGGCTATATGTGCCAATTTGTGCAGCAACTACAGATTTATCGCGGTTGTTTAAGTAAATTTTATCGCCTGCTTTGTAATTTGCTTTTCTGTCAAATTCCACATAGCCTTCTTTTTTCAAGATTTCAATGGCAGTGGTGCAAGCTTCATATTCTGTTTTTGCATCGTCTAAAAACTTTTTATATCCCTCGCAAAATTTGGTTGCTTGGCTTTGGGCTTTTGGTGCGCAATCAGCAATATGCTCTGTTTTATAAAATAATTTTTCCGCTAATTCTTTACCGCTTTTTTTTGCATTTTTAGCTTTTTTGTCGCTTTTTGTCGCTTCTTTTTTCATAAGGTTCTCTCCTTCATATCAGCACAAAAGTGCATAACTTATTATAATTTATTTCGCGGGTTTATAATTATATATCGCCATATATTTATTATATGCAATTTGGATTTTGTAAACATAATAATTCATTTGTTCATATGGAAACACAGTCAATACTATGCCGTCATCGGTGTAATCTTCGTCACTAAGCAAATCGCCAACAAGTCCCATTCCGCTATGGTATGCCGCCGCAGTTGTTGCTATATCGCCGTTGTATCTTTCCTGCGCAACCGATAAAAAATAGGCGCCAAAGCGTATATTTGTGTCTGGGTCATACATATCATCAAAGCTTAAATCTTCACTGCTCGCTATCATTAATTTTATCCATTCAAATGTCTCGTTTGTTATTTGCATAAGACCTCTGGCATCTGCATCACTTTGAGAGTTCGCATTAAAGCCGCTTTCTGTATGTATCACGGCATAAATCAGTTCTTGAGATATGTTAAATTCACTTGCATATTTTTCGACACTATCGCTGTAATCTTGTGGATAATAAAATTTATCTAACGTAGCTACGGCATATTGTAAAAGCAAAACACCAATAGCAAACAATAAAACAAGTGATATTATTTTATTGACATTTTTAAGTTTAACCATTTTTCTCCTTATATAATTGGATGGCCGCTTGCAAAATGCCTTTTAAAAGTGTTTGACAAAATAAACTTCGCAAAACATAGCAAAACCTTCGCAAAACATAGCAAAACACTCAAGTATTTTGTAAAAGTTTAATTCATCAAATTATATAAATTTTCGGCAAATCATACAATTATAGGTAATAATTTTTCTACATTATACCATAAAATTGTGTGCAAACAATGTCGAGAATATGGATTATTTTTATACAAAATTTTGGTGATATTACGATATTTTTTCATTTAATCCCCAATGTATTAACTATTTATATTAATTTTTCCAACAATTGAATTGATTGAATAATCAAATTCTGTCTATCTTTATCATTATATAAAATATAATTCGCTTTTTGTATAAATTCTTCTTGCGATAATTGACTGTTAAGGCGATTAATCGCATTTTCTTCGCTTATATTATCACGCAAAATTATCCTTTTTATGGCCTCGCTTTGCGGCGAAACCACGACAATAAATTCATCGCAATATTTTTCAAAAATGCCGCCAATAATTACAGCCCCGTCGACAAAAACGATATTTTCATTGTTGTTACGTGCTTTTTCTATGCCATTTAAAAGTATTTTTACAATTTCAGGGTGGGTAATATCTGTTAGTTTTTTTGTTTGCTCTTCATTTGCAAATGCCTTTTCTGCAAGCTTTTTTCTGTTAAGCACATTATTTTCATCAATTATGTCATCACCAAAAGCCTCTATCAATTTACGAATACAATCTATATTTTCCACTGCTTTTCTGGCGGCTAAATCGGCATCTAACACAGTAAAGCCCTCGCCTTGATATACTTCTGACACAGTGCTTTTTCCGCTTCCGCTTCTGCCTGTTATTGCAATTACTCTCATAATTCCACCACCCTAAATGCGGCTGCACGTAAAATTCTGTTGTAGACCGCAAGGCCAACACCATCTTCACTTGGGCAGTGTGCAAAGGCAATTTTCGCACCTATTTCGTCTAATTTTCTAAGCGACGAAAAAAGTTTAAACGCTTGCTCTTCAACATTATCGCTTTGTCCATAAGTTATGGCTTCACAATTAAGATGTTTTTCTTCTCCATCAAAACAAAGTGCTGTTATATCGCTGTTTTTTTTGTGATTATCATTGACGTATTCAATATATTTTTCGCTACTTGCCTTAATTAAAAACATTTTCGCCTTTGGCGAATAATGTTTATATTTCATACCGGGCGAATGTGCTTTGCTGTCGTTTTCAAGCACATTTGTAACAGCGTTTGAAACTTCAATTTCACAACCTAAAACTTTTTCAATTTGTTGTTTTGTGACACTTCCCGGGCGAAGTAACAATGGTTTTTCATTTTCATCAGCAAGTGACAATACAGTCGATTCTACGCCAAATTCACATTTACCGCCATCAATTATATATTCAAATTCGCCTTGCATGTCACTTAAAACTTCTTGTGCTGTTGTGGGGCTAGGTTTTCCGCTTTTATTTGCACTTGGTGCGGCAAGTGGCACTTTTGCCTCAGAAATAATCTGCCTTGCAATCTCATGTGAAGGCATACGAACCGCCACAGTGTCAAGCCCTGCGCAGACAGCATCGCATACAAAACTGCCACGCTTTAAAACCAAAGTAAGTGGCCCCGGCCAAAAAGCATTTGCAAGTTTATATGCGCTTTGCGGCACATTTTTTGCAATTAAATCAAGCATTTGCAATTCAGATATATGCGAAATTAATGGGTTGTCGGCTGGGCGCCCTTTTGCTTTAAAAATTTTCGCAACTGCATTTTCATCAAGTGCATTTGCCGCCAAGCCGTAAACTGTTTCTGTTGGTATGGCGGCAATTTCACCCTTTTTCAGCTCGCTTGCTACAGAAGATATATTCTCTTTTAACGGTTCGTAAATTTTAGTTGTTTTCATATATAACTTGTTTGGTATTCCCTTTTTAAAAGCAAATAATTTCTATTCTTCTTCAGATGACGCTTTTAATTTTTCGGCTCTATCCACAGTGATTAATGCGTCAATAACCTCTTCAAGGTCACCGTTTAAAATGCTGTCAAGCTTGTAGAGTGTAAGGCCTATTCTATGGTCTGTCAAGCGGCCTTGTGGATAGTTGTATGTGCGAATTCTCTCCGAGCGGTCGCCTGTTCCAACTTGGCTCTTACGGTGTGCCGCAATTGCACTGTTTTGCTCATCTTGTGCTTTTTGAAGCATTCGAGAACGCAAAACTTTAAGTGCTTTTTCTTTATTTTTAAGCTGACTTCTCTCGTCTTGACACTCCACCACCATGCCCGAGGGTAAATGAGTAACACGAATTGCAGACGAGGTTTTGTTGATATGCTGACCACCTGCACCCGATGCTCTGAATGTGTCAATTTTTAAATCTGACGGATTAATGTCGATATCAACCTCTTCTGCCTCTGCCATAACGGCAACTGTAACGGTTGATGTATGCACACGTCCTTGTGTTTCGGTTTCCGGCACACGTTGAACCCTATGCACACCGCTTTCAAATTTCATGCGGCTGTATGCGCCCTCACCCTCTATGGCAAAGCTAATTTCTTTAAGGCCACCAAGTTCGGTTTCGTTTGCGTTAATAACTTCGGTTTTCCAGCCACGGCTTTCAGAATAAAGACAATACATACGGTAAAGACTGTTTGCAAAAAGCGCTGCTTCATCTCCACCTGCGCCGCCCCTAATTTCAATAATAACGCTTCTGTCATCATTTTCATCTTTGGGCAGTAGCAATATTTTAAGCTCTTCTGAAAGGCGCTCCATCTCTTTTTTATTTTCGTCGTATTGCGCTTGTGCAAGTTCTTTAAAATCTGCATCTAATCCGCCTTCATCAAGAAGCGATTTTGCCTCTTCAAAGCCTTCACTTGCTGTTTTATAAGCATCATATGCTTCGATAAGCGGTGTTAAATTTTTATAGTCTTTCATCAAAGTGCTGTAAAGCGAATTGTTTGTTATAACAGTTGGGTCTTGCAATTTATTATTAATTTCATCATAGCGGTGCTTAACCGCTTGTAATTTATCTAACATTATGTCTCCTCGTTTTCGTTGTTTACTCTATCAATTTTTTTAATGTTTTTTTCAATTTTACTGCGCGCAACCATAACTTCCCTGCCGCAATTATTGCACCTTATTCGAAAATCGGCGCCTATGCGAAGCACGGTGAACTTGTTCGAACCACAAGGATGATTTTTTCGCACGGTAATTATATCGTTTAAGCGTACGTCCATGGATACACCTCTAAAAAATTTTTACATTATATTATACCTCGTTTTTATTAGAAAATCAAGTTTGATAAATTTACATATAGTATATTTATTATTATTTTATACGTATCGTAAACGGTTTGAATGAAAATTCGTGTTATGTTCTGTTAAAAACACACTGTTAAATTTAATACTGCGCACTGCTAAAACGTGCAGTTGCACATTTTGTTAAGAAAGAAAACGGATTCTTCACTTCGCTTGGAATGACAGGTGAAGTTTACCCCTTGTCATTCCGAGGTACCGAGGAATCCGCTCCCCAATAAGTACGGATTCTTCACTTCGTTCAGAATGACAAGTGAACTTTACCCCTTGTCATTCCGAGGTACCGAGGAATCCGCCACCCAATAAGTACGGATTCTTCACTTCGCTTGGAATGACAGGTGAA